>NC_013851.1:2910000-3218451 GCF_000025485.1 Allochromatium vinosum DSM 180
TGGATAACGGCGGAGAAGGCCAGTAATCCACAGAGTACGCCGATCGTCGTGAGTCGATAGGCATTGCCGCCATGCCCCAGCCAGTAGCCCGACAGCAGGAAGGCCACCAGGGTTCCGGTCGCCCAGAGCGCCGTCAGCGCGGTCGTCTGCGACACGGTCATTCCCAAAACCTGACCGCCATAGGGTTCGAGCAGAATGTCCTGCATGGTGAAACCGGCCGTGCCCAGACCGACCACGATCAGCAGCCGACTGGCCTGACCGCCGGCGGCGAATTCACGCCAGGTCTCGAGAAACGGCGGACGCTTGGCCGGATTGGCGGCACGCACCGCATCGACCGCTTCCTGCTTCCAGAGAGCAACGAGGTTCAGCACGATTGTGGCCACGGCCGCGCCCTGGATGAGCTGAATCAGGAGCTGCTGCGAGAAGTCGGTCAACAGGCGACCGAAGAGCAGTGCGCTGAGCACCATGCCGAGCAGCAGCGTGACATAGAGCAGTGCCACGACGCGCGGACGCTTGTCCGGCGGTGCGAGATCCATGGCCAGTGCCAGACCGGCAGTCTGGGTGGTGTGCAGGCCCGCGCCGACCATCAGGAAAGCCAGACCCGCGCCCAGCTTGCCCAGGATGTTGAGGCTGTTCGAAGCATCGGCCAGCAACAGCAGAGCGAACGGCATGATCGCGAAACCGCCGAACTGCAACATGCTGCCGAACCAGATATAGGGAACGCGGCGCAGACCGAACGCCGAGTGATGATAGTCCGAGCGGTGCCCGATCAGGGCGCGGAAGGGCGCAAAGATCAGCGGCAGGGCCAGCATGGTCGCCACCAGCCAGGTCGGAACCCCGAGTTCGACGACCATGACGCGGTTGAGTGTGCCGGTGAGCAGCACCATGGCAATGGCGACCGAGACCTGGAACAGCGACAGACGCAGCAGGCGCGGCATCGGCAAATCCGGGGTCGCTACGTCCGCGAAGGGCAGCAGTCGGCGTACGAGTTCACGCCAGGCGAGTAACCGTGGATCGATGGGTTGACTCATGCCAATATCATCTCCGAGCTTGAATGAAACAGCGCGCTACAGGAGTGCACGCTCGACGCAGGGTGAATGCCGTCGTTGCAAAGCGGCGATGGTACGCTTCCACTGAAGTGATTGGAAGTTTCAGGGGAGAGGCGGATGGGCGTCAGGAACGGAGGGAGGACAGGAGTCGTTCTTAAAAACCACACGGCGGATGGAATACACCCGAAAATCGGGGATTCCATCCGCCATGCGACGTACGGCACTGTACGTCTCGAATCGATGCCGGAATCACTGCTAGGCGACTGGCATCGATTGGCGCGGGATCACTGCCAGCCGAGGCCGACCGAGAAGACGACCGCGTGGACAGCGATGGCCAGAACCAGCAGAGCGTAGAAGATGGGCATCAGCCAGGTAGCCGGATTGACGACCAGCCAGATCTTCCAATCGTCTTCGGGGTTCTTCGGCTTTGCGACGTCGCTCATTGTATGTTCCTCTATGGAGAGAGAATTAAAACCGGTTTACCACCAAGGATTGGCGGCGATCACGAACAGGTGAGCCAGAGCGGCCAGACCGACGAACGCGGTGTAGGTCACTTTGAACTGCTCGTGGAATTCCTTCGCCTGCTGCTCGGTCAGACCCGACAGGGATTGCTCGGCCATCGTTTGATCTCCCAAAGGGATGAATTGAGTGCCTCTGAATCACTCAGAGGACGACGATTCCACCGCGACCCTCGATTCAGCGTCGCGACGAGATGAATTCGCTGCTTACTGAGCCGCCGGAGCTGCTTCAACAGCTTCCGCAGCCGGAGCATGCCAGCCCTGACCTTCCAGATCGAAGGCCACGACGTGGATCAGGATGGCGGTCAGCGCCACGGCGATCAGCGTCGGGATCAGCCAGGTAGCCGGATTGACGACCAGCCAGAATTTGTAGTCGTTTTCGAGAGGCTTGTAACCCATGAATTCGATAGCCATTTTCAATACCTCTCAATTACCACCAAGGATTCGCCGCGATGACGAACAGATGTGCCAGAGCGGCCAGACCCACAAACGCGGTGTAGGTCACCTTGAACTGCTCGTGGAATTCTTTCGCCTGCTGCTCGGTCAGACCCGACAGACTCTTCATATCAGCCATTGTTGGCCTCCATACTCTGGATATGTGATGTCGCCATTCGCATCCGAGCCGTATCACCGAACTGCTGACCGCCGGATGCACACCATGTCCAACTTCTCGGACTCGAAATCTTTAGGACCCATCGAGATCCTGGGTGTCATCTTAGCTTGACACCGACAGATGTCAAGTCTGTTTTACAGCGCATCGATCATTCGAGGAACTTTCGGAGGTAGGTGATGATGAGGGCCATCAGGGCGATGCCGGCGGTGGCGATGAAGGCCACTTTGCCCATGTAGAAGATCATCGAGATGACAGGGCTGAGATTCGGCAGCCCCACGGGTTCGGACTCGTCCTCGCCGGCCGCCGGCTCCGAGCCGGCATCCGCCGTGGACGCGGTGCGCGCTTCGGCGGGTTCCAGGCGACAGGGCGCCGTGGCGGCGACGCGGAAGAATCGAACCCCCTGCTCATCCTCATCCTTG
Organism: Allochromatium vinosum DSM 180; assembly: GCF_000025485.1. Taxonomy (NCBI): domain Bacteria; kingdom Pseudomonadati; phylum Pseudomonadota; class Gammaproteobacteria; order Chromatiales; family Chromatiaceae; genus Allochromatium; species Allochromatium vinosum. The sequence continues at coordinate 2,912,600 of NC_013851.1, forward strand.
CACATGACGACGAATTCGGCACCGACCGCCAGCTGTTCGAGTGTTGCGAATTCCGACGCAAAAGACTCGACGTCGTCCGCTTCGCCTTGATGCTCCCAGGTGGTGGCTTTGTCTGGCCAGGTTCTTTTAGCCGCAAACTTCACGTGCAATTCCTCTCTAAGATTCGGATCAACGAAGGGGCTTTTATGCATCGCCGAGACGACGGCATGCGTGTCATGCCTGGAGACGACGCGCGGGGAAAACCTTGGGCGGTGAGCATCGTGGCGCTGGTGACGCAAGAGGGGTTTGCTCACAAGATTCAGGGGATTGTATTGCTCGCTGCCGGGCTTGTCACGGTATCGCGCGCGGTGCCGTCCTGGCATTCATGCCGACGGCGCCTGAACGGCATCCATCTTTCTTGCAAGCTGAAACGCCAACATCGCCCCATGCGTCTGTCGATCCATTCCAAAGTCTTCCTGACACTCCTGCTTGCCTGTGTGGTGGTGCTGGCGGGATCGCATGCCTTCGTGCAATGGTCGTTTCAGCGAGGACTGGTCGAATTCGCCGACGCGCGTGAACAGGAGCGTATCGCGCGCGTCATCGAGCGACTGAGCGATATCCATCAGCGCGAGGGTTCCTGGCGATCGCTGATCGAAGATCGGCGTCTGTGGTTCTATGCGTTGAACGGGCGGCGCGACCCCTGGCGTGAGCCGCGCCCCGAACGCCAGGAGCGTGGGCCGCACTGGATGCGCGAGGTCGGAGCAGATCCACGCGCCTGGCCGCCCCAGGGCTGGCTGGATCGGTTGCGTCAGCACGAGCGCCCGGCCCCGCTTGAACTGAGGCTCATGCTGCTCGATGCTCAGGGTGACATCCTCTATGGCCGCACCGAACTGCTCGCCAACACCCGTCGCTATCCGGTGGAGGTGGACGGCCGGCGGATCGGTGAACTGGCCCTGCTTCCCGGCTCGCCCGTACCTGAATCGGCCGAGCTGCGTTTTCGCGCCACCCTGGGCGACCGGCTCTGGATCATCGCCCTGGCGATGCTGCTGCTCGCCGCCGCCCTCGCCTATCCACTCTCCAGTCGGCTCGTGCGTCCGGTGCGCGATTTCCAGGACGTGGCACGGCGGCTGGCGGCCGGCGATTTCAGCGCGCGCGTGCCCGCGCATGGCGGTGACGAGCTGGCGCGTCTGGGGCAGGACATCAATGCACTGGCCGCCGCACTGGAGCGCAATGAACAGGCGCGCCGACGCTGGGCGGCCGACATCTCGCACGAGCTGCGCACGCCCATTGCCCTGCTGCGCGCCGAACTGGAAGCCCTTCAGGATGGGGTGCGCCCCTTCGATCGTGATGCGCTCGATGCCTTGCATGGCGATATATTGCGTCTCGGCCGCCTGATCGACGACCTCTACGAGCTGACCACGACCGACATGGGCGCGCTCGGCTATCGCTTCGCCGCCTGCGATGTCGCCGAGATCCTCGGTGCCGACATCGACGCCTTCGAGCGGACGTTCCAGGAGGCGGGGCTGACGCTGGAGTTCGACGACGCGCTGCGCGAACCCATACTGATCCAGGCCGATGCACAGCGGCTCTCGCAGCTGTTTCGCAATCTGCTGGGCAACAGCCGTAAATACACGGACCCAGGCGGCGGGCTGTACATCCGGTTGTGGCGTGAGACCGGACGGCTCGTCATCGATTTTCAGGACAGCGCGCCCGGTGTTCCGGCTGAAGACGTGTCGCGGCTCTTCGAGCGGCTCTATCGGGTCGAGGGATCGCGCAGTCGGAATACGGGTGGAGCCGGGCTGGGGCTGGCCATCGCCCGCAACGTGGTCGAAGCGCATGGCGGCACCATCGCGGCAGAGGCCGCACCTCAGGGCGGCCTGTGGATTCGCGTGACCTTGCCGGTCTCGGGCAAGTCCGCCTGACACCGAGCGGTTTTGATAGGGTCTGACCCTGCGAGGAAATCATTGCATGAGCACGACAGAGACAGCGCACATCCTGATCGTCGAGGACGAAGAACGACTCGCCCGGCTGGTGGCGGACTATCTGCGAGCGGCCGGACACCGCGTCCAGCATCTGGCCGAGGGAACCGGTGTCGCCGCCTGGGTACGGCGCGAACGCCCGGATCTGATCCTGCTGGACCTGATGCTGCCGGGCAAGGACGGACTGGACATCTGCCGCGAGATCCGCACCGAGAGTCAGGTGCCGATCATCATGACCACGGCGCGAGTCGAGGAGATCGACCGGCTACTCGGACTCGAACTCGGCGCCGACGACTATGTGTGCAAGCCCTACAGTCCGCGCGAGCTGGTGGCGCGGGTCAAGGCGGTGCTCCGGCGCACGCTGGCACCCGAGCCTCCGGCAGCCGATCCCGGCCCGCTGCATCTGCATCGCGACGAACTGCGCGTGCGCGCGGGCGACGACGAGATCGAACTCACGGCCGTCGAGTTTGCCCTGCTCGAAACCCTGCACGGCGCGCCGGGGCGCATCTTCTCGCGCGACCGGCTGATGGACCGCATCTATCGCGACCATCGGGTCGTCTCGGATCGCACCATCGACAGCCACGTCAAGAAGCTCAGACGCAAGCTCGCCGAACTCGTGCCCGACCAGGAGTTGATCCATTCGGTCTATGGCGTCGGCTATCGCTACGAGACACCGGCCGACAGCGATTAGGAGTCGAGTGCCGTGCGATCGAGGATGTGGCGCGCCCAGGTGCTGTGCGTGGCCAGTTCGCACATGGAGCCGCCGAACTTGAAGACCGCCTGCTCGGACTCTTCCAGGATACGTCGCGCGGCCTCCAGATCGGTCGGCGCCACCCGGAAACTCGCCTCGATCAGCGGTAGCTGACTCGGGTGGATGGCCGTCTTGCCGCAGAGACCGTGGGCGATGTCGTCGCTGAGTTCCTCGTGCAGCACTTCGGGATGATCGATGTGCTCGAAGACCGGCGCGGTGAGCTGGAAGCCGTAGGGTTTGAAGCAGGTCACGAGCTGGGCGATGGTCTGCCCCAGGGGCGTGCGGTAGATGGTGCGGTCGCGCGGACGGCGGATGCCGAGCAGGGACAGCAGATCGTTGCCGCCGATGCGCAGCGCCAGGATACGCTCGTGATAGCCGCGCTCGAGCAGATGATCGCGCAATGCCGCCATCCGCACCGGCTCGAAGACATCGCGCGTCTCCAGCGTCGGCATGCACAGATGTCCGGAGTCACCGACGAGCGGCTCCAGATAGCGATCGGCGTTGCTCAGGTCGAACTTGGGCAGCACGAAGCCGTCGAGTTTCTCGATCCCCGGCAGGGCCAGCAGCCAGTCAAGGATCTCGGGATTGCGCACCCGCACGAACCGGAGCAGCGACGGACGCGGCTCCATCGCGTCCAGACAGTCGCGCAGATTGGCCAGCCCGGATTGGAGCGCACTCGGTGCGACGGCATCCTCGGTACAGAAGATGACCGAGCGCAGTTCGGGCCACTTGAGTCCATTGGCGATACGCAACACGTCCCGATGCGTCACGGGCACATAGAGCGATCCGCCGAGACGATAGGCGTCAAGCATCGATCACCCCCTTGATGAGCGAAACAGCCTGATAAGGCAGTGTCGGGTCGACCTGCCGGCGTACATTCTTCTCATGCGCCAGCTCCAGGAGATGCGCGACCTCCGGAGCCTCCGGGTCGCGGATGATGACGCGCTCGGGCACGCGGCGCAACAGCACGCGCGTCGCCTCGCCGATGCCCGGCTTGATGAAATTCTCGTTCTGGATTCCGAATGTCGCGCGGATGTCGGCGAGCAGCGCCGTCGAGCGGGCGCGCGCCAGGCTCGGATCGACGGGTCGCGCATTCGGCGCATAGCCCTCGGCGAGCCGGGCGCGTGCCGCCGCGAGCAGTTCCTCGATGAACCACACCGAGCGATCGGCGGGCGTGAATTCGTGATAGTAGACGCAGCCGTGGAAGTCGTCCGGGCCGATGTGTTCGTTAAGGATGGAACGGCTGACGAGTCCCGACATGGTCGCGTTCAGAATGCTCGATGGGATCAAATAGTCGGTGTCCGATGGGGCGATGCCGACGCCCGCCAGATCGGTGAGTGCATGGAGGTCGGCGTCCAGGCGCACGCCATGGTCGTGCTCGAAGCCGGCGAGCGCGCGGCGCAGTTCACGCGCAATCACGCCCTTGCCGGTCCAGCCGTCGACGAACACCAGTCCTGCCGGATCGCGCCCGGCCCGGTCGAGGATGAAGCGCAACGCATTCCTGTCGATCCCCCGGTCACGGATGATCGAGATCGAATAGTGTTCTGGCGCGCGTCCGAAGACCTCGCGCAGCACATGCTTGAGCGCCACACCGACCGGCGTTCCGGCCCGCGCCAGCGAGACCAGGGTGATCTCGTCCGGACGACGTGCCGCGATGATCGCCGCCAGATCGAGCACGCCCTGGGCCATCGGCTTCAGTCCCATGGCCAGCGCGCGTTCGAACACCTCCAGATAACGCGCCGAGGGCAGCGACTCGCGACTGAGCATTTCGCTGTAGTGACGCCGTCCGCTCTGGATGAGGCGCTCCTTCTCGGCCACGTCGATGGGGTCGATCTCGATCGGCTTGAGCAGGAACTGCACGTCACCCGGACGATAGCTTCCCGAGAAGGGCGCAGGGCCAGGTCTGTCGTTCATGATGTGAAAGTCTGTGGTGTGAGCACTGGTCGAGCATGAGCCGCCGGTCCGTCCGGCGGTGGCGTGGTGTCTGTCCGAGCGCTGGACTCAGATCAGGACACGCGACAGGGTCGCCTCGAACAACTGCGAGCCGCGCGGCGTGATGGCATAGTCGCATTCGGCCATAAAGGCGCCATCGATCAGGCTGTCGCCGATGCCGATGGTGAGCAGCTCGCCCCAGTCGCGTCCCAGGTGCGCGATCAGGTGCCGCACCGCCCATTCCTTGCCGAGCCAGCGCGGGAGGATCGCCAGATTGTTACCGTTGCGATGCAATCGATAGGTCTGGGAACGCTCGGCCGCCCAGGGGACGACCAGCGCGTCTTGCAGCCGGTCGAGATCCGACGCGCGCTCGTCGCGATACTTGGCGACCAGATAGAAGTGCACGCCGAAATCGGTGATGAACCGCGCATGGATCGCCAGACGCTCATGGGCGGCGAAGCTCAGCATCCGATCCAGCAGGGCGTTGAGTTCGTCGAGCGAGTCATGCGACTGCGCCTCCATGCGCGCCATCCAGTCGCTGTCGGGTTCGCCATCCGGGTTCAGGATGACCCCGCCATAGTCGATGATGCGCCAGCTCTGGAACGGCAGATCCACCCGGCGCAGGGCGTCGTGATCCCGCGCCGTGGTGGGGATGAGCGTCGACTGGTCGTCCAGCAGTTGCCACAGCGAGCACTGGCGTGCCGTCATGAACGAATGGGCGCGACCGTCTGCCAGATAGGCGGTCGGACGCAGCTCCCCATCGCTCGGGCACTTGCGGTGACTCTGGAACAGGGTGTCGTCCAGATCCAGGAAGACCAGCCGGCGCACGCTCAGGCCAGCTCGAAGTCGGCCGGGTTCAGACCCAGCTCCATGGCCAGCTTGCGGGCGACGCGCTTCTCGCTCTCGTCGAAGTTGCCGTCGGCACCCGCGATGGCGATGGCCAGACGCACGATGAGACGCGCGGCCTCGTCGTTGCCCTTCATCTTGCGGATGGCCTCATAGGCCTTGGCCTCACCGAGATCCTTGTCGAACTCGATCTGGGTCATGGTGTTCTGGAAGGACTCGATGATCTCCTTGCTGGAGAACACCGACAGCGCCTCGTAGTTCTCGATGAAGCGCATCATCTTCTGCTTCTCGTCGGAGGAGACGTGGCCATCGGCCATGGAGATGAGCACCGAGCTGCCGACGGCGGCATTCAGGAAGTCCTTGTTCTTGAACTTCATCACTTCGTTCTTGAGGTCGGAGGCTTTCTGTTTGAGGTTGTTCAAAAAGTCTTGGAAGGCCATGGTGTGTCACCTGTGATGTTGATTTGATGCATGAACGGAAAGTCTAGACCGGTCAATCCTTGCTGCCCCGGACCCACTCCAGACCCCAGTGATGGGCCTGATCCATATCCAGATGGCCGCGATGATAATCAACCAGTTTGGTGATCTTGACTGCGCCGCCCTGGTTCTCCAGGAGCGCGATGGCGCACATGGGACGGTCGTTGCGGTGCGAGTCGAGCCGCACCTCGATCTCGGGCTGGCCAGGCGTCTTGAGCGTGATGAGCGCCTCGGCCTCGGCCCAGTTGGGCGCCCCCTCATAGATGAAGGCATAGACCAGGACGCGCTTGATCTCGTCCCAATGCTGACCGTTGATACGCAGATTTTCGCCACTGGAGCTGGACCCCGTGCGATCGTCGGCGTCCAGCGCGATATAGGGCGGGCCATAGTAGTTGCCGAAGGTGTTGCCCAGCGCCTGAACCGCACTCTTGTCGCCATTGATCAGCTCGTAGAGACAGCCGACGTCGAGATCGGTTCGATTGGACCCCATGAGTCCGCTCAAAAACCCCTTCTTGGCCCCGGACAGCGAACGCCATTTGAGGTTGATGAGAATCTCCCCGTGGCTGGCGTTGGCCTGCTTCTGCAGCGACACCGAGTTGCCGCGCTTGTCCAGCGTGATCTTGCTCAGATTGACCGGTGACGGCTGAGGCTTGGGCGGTTCGGGCGGCGGCGGCGCCGGAGTCTCGGGCGCCACGGTGCCGCCGAAGTGCGCGACCAGGGCCGCCAGACCGCCGTTGAAACCCTGACCGAGGGCGCAGGTACGCCAGATACCGTCCTTGCGGTAGATCTCCAGCAGCATGAGCGCACGTTCCTCGGCGAAATCCGCGCCGCTGAACTCGAACCGTCCGACTTCGCTTGCACCGTCCATCAAGCGCACATGTCCGCGACCGATCCGCGACATGGTGCCCGCGCCATCGATCGCGGCCGTGAGGGTCAGACGCTCGATGCCTGCCGGCAGTCGACCGAGATCGATCGCGAAGCCGGCCTTGTCACCCGAGGGCACCGACAGCGCCACCCCGCCACAGGGCGAGGTCGGCTGGTTGAAGAAGGTCATGTAGCGCTCATCGGCGAGCTGCCCCCGGGCATCGAGTCCGAAGCAGGCGAAGTCGATGATCAAACCAGGCGCATCGACCGACACGCCCAATGTGAAACGCTGACCATTCGGCACCAGATCCGCGATCTTGGCGCGCTGTCCGCGCGAGAGATTCATCCGACGTTGACCCCGTGCTGTAACGCCAGAGCGCGCAAGCCGCCGGAATAGCCCTGCCCCACGGCGCGGAACTTCCAGTCGCCGCTATGGCGGTAGATCTCGCCGAAGATCATGGCCGTCTCGGTCGAATAGTCCTCGGACAGATCGAAGCGCACGACCTCTTGGTTGTTGTCGCGATTGACGATGCGCACGAAGGCGTTGCTGACCTGTCCGAAGTTCTGACGCCGCGCGTCGGCATCATGGATCGTGACCACGATCACCAGACGCTGCACCTCGGCAGGCACCTTGGACAGCGTGACATGGACCGACTCATCATCGCCCTCGCCCGCGCCGGTGCGATTGTCGCCTGTGTGCTCGATGGCCCCCTCGGGCGACTTCGGCTGGTTGTAGAAGATGAAATAAGCGTCGCTCGGCACCTTGCCGTCGTCCTTGACCATGAACAGGCTGGCATCCAGGTCGAAGTCCTGTCCGTCGGTCGCGCGTGCGTCCCAACCCAGACCCACGAGCACGTTCTCCAGATTGGGCGCTTCCTTGCTCAGGTTGACGTTGCCGCCTTTGTTCAAGCTGATGGCCATGCTTACCTCCATTCAGGGTAGACAGTAATCGCTGGCTGGAACGACACAACCACGCCAGCAAGCGCAATGCTTGGCGAGTTTAAACGAGGTTCGATCGTTTCAAGAACCTTTCCGTGCTGTCGCGCGCGGCTGATAGGGCCGATGACGGGGTCCAAGGTTTTGCAGCAAATCGTCGAGTCCGGCGCGCGGCGTCTCGTGGCAGACGATGATGCGCACATAGTCGTCGGGATCGACATTGTAGAGATAGTTGAGGATGCCCTCGCCGTAATTATCCGCGAAGACGAGCCTTCGCCCAACATCGGCGCCGACCAGGATCGGCGAGCGGCTGGTGGCCTGGACGGCGACCCTGAGCCCCAGCGCTTCCAGCCCCAGCCCAACCCGGAAGGCGAGATGCATGAACTCGCCGGTGCCCAGCACCAGTACCGGATCGCCGGACTCCAGACCCTCGGCCAATTCCTCAAGGTCCATGCTCGGCACGGTGATCGGTCGGTCGATACCGAACCGGCCCAAGTCCTCGGCGAGATCATGGGGCATGAGCCGGTTGTCGCCGACGGCCGGTGGCGGCTCATCGGTGAACCAGGAGGCGGCCGGCTCGAAGGCGAACTCGCCATGCAGCGCGGCCACGCATTCGACCGGCAACCCCAGACGCTCGGAGAAACGTACCGCGCTGTCGGCACCGCCGAACTGGGTGATGGCGACGAAGTGGACGCGCTCGATGCCGGGGTTGAGGCGTCGATAGGATTCGACCAGATTGCAGAGCGTGTTGCCGGTGCTGATCTCGTCGTCGATCAGTACCAGCTCGCGCGCCGACTCGAAGCGACGGCGCTGCTCGGGCTGGATCGGCGCGTAGAGCAACTGGTCGGGCGCGTGACAGTGAGCCTCCTGGAAGTCGAGCGCCGCGCGTCCGTCGACACGATAGCGGGTCGAGTGGATGAACAGCGCTTCGGTCTCGGGCCGCTGTTCGAGCCGCGACTCGAACACCCCCTGTCCCAGTCCGGTCGCGGTCTCGGCCATGGCGACGAACAGGCAGGGGCCGGCGCCCAGGTCGAGCTGGCCGGCCAGATGGGCGTGGATCTCACGCATCCGTGTCGGTGTGACCGGCCAGTGCTTGCCGAGCACCTTGCTCAGGAACAGAAAACCGCGCTTGCGATTGTGGCGCGCGGCAAATCCGCACAGCTCGTCGAGCGCAAAGGCCGATTCACGCACCCGCACGCGCAATGTGCCCGTATCCAGCCTGACCGAACGCTCGGTCACGTCCAACACATCCTTGGTCACGCGGCGACCTCATGACGTTCGTACTGTGCAACCTCCAGGACTGTCATGTCCGCCGCCAGCCTTGGAGCCTCCTGGTAGTCCTGCTCGGTGAACCCCTGAATCAGACCACGGAGCGCCAGATAGGGCAGATTGAGCCCGGCCGCGCCCGTGTAGCCGATACCGCCGGCAAAACGCGGGTTGACCTCCAGCAGACGCGGGCCATGGCGGCCCTCGCGAAACTGGGCATTGAAGAGTCCGGTCAGGCCGAAGCGCTCGGTCAGTTCGGATACCGCCTGGGTCAGATCGGAGCGTGCAACGATCCGCTGACCATAGGCGCCGCCCGATGCCTTGCGGCGCTGGGTCAGGGCGATCAGGCGCCGGCCATCGCCGACGGCATCCAGGCTGTATTCATCGCCCGCGAGATATTCCATCAGCAGCCAGGTCTCAGCGGGCGGATGGCGCGCGAGCAGCTGGCGCAGACAGCCGAGCTGGATACTGTAGACGCCGTCACGCAACAGCCCCTCCAGGCCAGCGTGTCCCTCCTGGATGACACGAAAACCGGCACCGTTCACCCCCTTGGCCGGCTTGATGCACAGCACGTCATGGGTGAAGCGCAGCCGCTCGTAGGCCGACTCGAACTCGGCCACCGTGCGAAAGGGAATGGTCTCGGGCGTGGGGAGATGGAACTGGCTCGCTTCGAGCGCAAAACGCGCTTTGTCGTGCAGACGCTCCAGCGACTCGGGCGCGGCCACCGACAGCAGCCGCACACCGATGGCGGAAAAGCGCGGGCGCTGCTCGGTCAGCAACCGCGCTTCCTTGCCCGGCCAGAGCGCATCGACATGCCGCTCGCGGCAGAAATCCAGACAGAAATCGACATAATCCGCACCGCTCAGCCCGGCCGGCTCCAGGGCCTGCTCGTGCGCCGGCACGAAGCCTGGAAAGCTCGGCTCGGGATGGGTGCAGACCAGCCGGAACTCACCCGCCGCGTCGCCCCGACGGATGAGGTCGAGGACGGCGCGGACGTTCGAGAAGGTACGGTTGAACCAGACGCGGGTCATGGGGTCCGGCGACGACCTCAGAGATGCGGCTTGATCTGCGGCATGAGCTGATCGAAGGTGCGCCCCTGCCCGACCTCGCCGATGGCGTGCATCTTCCACTCGTTGTTATGACGGTAGACCTTGGCCATGATCATGGCCGAGTGGCTACCCTGGCAGCTCAGATCGTAGCGGGCGATCTCGCTGTTGTCGGCGCCGTTGAGGATGCGGCAGTAGGCGTTGGCCACCTTCGAGAAGTCCTGGCCGGTGTAGTTGTTGACGGTGAACACCAGACTCTTGACGTTGGCCGGCACGGTCGCGAGGCTGACCTGAATCTGCTCGTCGTCACCTGCGCCCTCGCCGGTGCGATTGTCGCCGGTGTGATGGATGCTGCCGTCGCGGCTGGTGAGCTGGCGGAACCAGACCACGTCGACCAGTTCGCCCGCCTCGTCGAACAGCAGACAGGAGGCGTCGAGATCGATGCTTTCACCGCCACCGCCCCCGAACAGCCCGCCCAGCAAGCCGCCCTTGCCGGATTGGGCGGCATCCCAGCCCAGCCCCATGATGACGCGGGTCAGACCGCCGCCGGCTTCTTTTTCGAGCGAGATCTTTTGGCCTTTCTGAAGACTGATGCCCATGGTTGCGACTCCTCGTGATGAACCGCGTCTGGCGCGGCATGGATTACATGATGTGTGGTGCTTGGGGGAACGGCTGATCCGGGCGCGGCGCCGGATGGCGTCACGGCCGCGCGGTCATTGCCCTTGCTGGGGCTGGAAGATGGCCTTGTTGCGCGAGCAGATGACGACCTTGCCCTGACCGCGAAAGCGGATCACCAGACCTTCGCCCGATGTCACCGAGTTGACGATCGAGCCGAAGAAACCGCCGCCGGTGCGCGGCATCCCGACCTCGTAGAGCAGATTCGACGACCAGGCCACGGCATGATTGTTGTCGATGACGATGTCGCGTCCCGGTGTGACCTCCAGACTGAAGATCGAGCCGAAACCCGACACGGCCAGCTTGCCGTGCCCGACGGCCTCCATGATGACGAAGCCGCCCGTACCGCCGAACAGTCCGCCGCCGACCGTGTTGAGCCGTGGATTGATTTCGACGCCCGATTCAGCCGCCAGAAAGCTGCTGTCGGAGAGCGTGTAAGGCGAATTGGGGGTGACGTCGAGCAGTTCGATCGCCCCTGGCAGGTTCGGCGAGAGCAGACAGTCGCCATCGCCGCCGACGGCCTCGATCTCTTGCTGGAAGAAGGATTCGTCATTGGCCAGACGCCGCAGCAGCGCACGTCCGAATCCGCCGCGCATCTGCCCCTTCACTTGCAGCGGCTCTTCCATCATGACCATGGCGCCGGACTCACAAAAGATCCGTTCGCCCTTGCGCAGACTCACATGCAGAAACGGATCGATCTCTCCAGTGACCGTGAAGACAGGCATGGCAGTGACCTCGCGGCAGAGGAATGTGGGCGACCGGCCTCCAGGATCCGAGGACGCGTGAGGCGGGAACCGCCGCGATGACGCTGAATGCGGCTCCCATGCTCACGGCCCCCGCACGATCGTCAGAGGCCGGAAGCCAGCGGATCGAAAGCGGTCGCGCGCAATCAGCCGATGTTGACGCCGTGATCCTTGGCCAGCGCGGCCAGACCACCGGCGAAGCCCTGGCCGACGGCCTTGAACTTCCACTCCTCACCGTTGCGATAGATCTCGCCAAAAATCATGGCCGTCTCGATCGAGTAGTCCTCGGAGAGGTCGAAGCGGGCCAGCTCGGTGTTGCTGTCCTTGTTGAGCACACGCATGAAGGCATTGCGCACCATGCCGAAATTCTGCTTGCGGCTCTCGGCCTCGTGGATGGTGACGGCGAAGACGACACGCTTCACCCCGGCCTCGACGCCCGGCAGATTGATGGTCACGACTTCGTCGTCGCCCTCGCCCGCGCCCGTGGTGTTGTCGCCGGCATGAATCACGGCCCCATCGGGCGAGGTCTTCTGGTTGTAGAAGACGAAGTGACCGTCCGAGAGCACCTTGCCGTCGTCACCGACCAGGAACACGCTGGCGTCCAGATCGAAGGCGGCGCCGTCGGTGGAACGCGCGTCCCAGCCCAGTCCGACCTGGACATTGGTCAGACCCGGATCGGTCTTGGTCAGGCTGACGTTACCGCCTTTTTGCAAGCTGATGGCCATTGGAGACTCCTCTTGTGGGTCGTTATGGAAACTGGGTCGTTATAAATTGATCCGGTCTAGTGTAGTCGAGTCGATCAGCGCGCGGTATAAGCTTACCGATTCTTCATCTTGCCAAAGTTATCGATCGTCTTATTTTTCGATGAGTCCGCTTCTCGACATCCTTGGCCCCACTGCCCGTTGTTCCGCCATCAAGGGTGCGCTGGCACGGCTGGCGCGACAGCGCGGCGCCGCCTCCACGCCGCCCGCCGTCGTGAACGCCCTCCTGGATCTGGCCGGCCATACGCCCGATCGGCCCCTCTATCGTCGGCGGCTGCTCGAACCGGCCTTCGGCCGGGGCGAGGTGCTGCTGGCCGCGATCGAGCGTCTGCTCGCCTCCTACAGCCTCGCCGGCGGGCAGGCGAGCGAGGCTGTGCACGCGCTGCGCGACGCCATTCGCGCCGTCGAGCTGCATGTTGCCGGTCATGACGCCGCCGCGCGCGCCGTCGAGGCGCGCTTGATCGCAGCGGGACTCTCCGAGCGCGATGCACACCGACTACGCACGATCTGGCTGGTCCGCGACGATTTCCTGCTCTGCCATCTGAATGGCGAGTTCGATTGCGTGGTCGGCCATCCACCCCAGACACGCCTGGAACGCCTGCCCAGTGTCCTGCGACGCGAGTACCGGCGGCGTTTCCATACCCTCTATGATCGTGCTGATGTTTCGATCGCTTTCTTCGAGCGCGCCCTGGATCGGCTGGCGCCTGCTGGACGGCTCGGCTTCGTCGGCTCCAGCCGCTGGCTGAAGAACAAATCCGGTGGCCCATTGCGCACCAAGATCGCGCTGGAGTTTGCGCTGACGCACTTCATCGACCTTGAAGGACTGGAGGCCTTCACGTCGAACGGCATCGCCGAATCCGCGCTCATGTTCATCGAGCGTCCGCCAGTCGAATTCCATGATGCCGTGTCTGGCTGCACCCGCCTCGTCAAACCGGGCGTCCTGAGCCTGCCCGAGCAACTGCCGTATCTGGTGACAGCCCTAGGTGCCGAATCACTGGACGAGGCACTGCTCGCTGAGGTTCGGCTCGGCGGCGCAAGACGCGATGCGCCCTGGCTGCTCGACGGCGGGGAGCATCTGGATCTGATCCATCGGTTCGAACACGCCTACCCAACCCTGAACGAGGCCGGCTGCCAGATTGGCCATGGCGTGGCGACTGGTTGTGACCGTGTCTTCATCGACGACTATCCGAGTCTGCCGGTCGAGTCCGCCTGCAAGCTGCCGCTGATCATGGCTCGGGATCTGGTCGATGGCGAAATCCAGTGGCATGGCCAGGGGGTGATCAATCCGTTCCAGCCCGATGGCCGACTGGTCGATCTCGACGAACATCCGCGACTGGCGGACTATCTCGAACGGCATCGGGCAGCGATCGCGGGGCGGCATGTCGCCCGGCGTAATCCGACGGCCTGGTATCGCACCATCGACCGTATCGACCCGAGCCTGGTCGGTCAGCCGAAGCTGCTCATGGCCGATGTCAAGGGCGAAACGAAGGTCGTGTTCGATGAGGGGCATTTCTATCCGCATCACAGCCTGTGCTACGTCACCACGTCCGAGTGGGAGCCGCGTGCGCTCCAAGCGGTGCTGTGCTCGTCGGTGGCCGTGGCGATGATCGCGACCTATGGCACACGCTCGGCCGGCGGCTCCACGCGGCTCCAGGCGTCATCACTCAGACGCCTGCGGATTCCACGCTGGGCAGAGGTATCGGAGACGCAGCGCACGGAGTTGGCCGCCGTGGCGCTCGACGGCGATCGGGATGCCATCGATGAGGCGGTGTTTCGGCTCTATGGTCTCGATGGGCGTGAGGCGGAATACATCCGCGCGATGGCGCGTTGGCACTGAGACGCGGGCGATCACACTCAGCTGTGGATTTCATGGCGGCTTCCGATTTCGAGCAGCACGACATCCGTTCCATGGCCTTGAGCCGCCGCGTCAGCCGATGTGCCACAGCGCTTGATCTCTTGGGCTGGAGTGCTGTTCACGGAGGACGTTCGCATTGAACGCCGTACCGATTGCAGCGCCGTAGCCGGTAGGGGTCGGGATCAAGCAGACACGACGGGACCATGATGACGTTCATGCCAAAGGAGAATCATCAGTGGACAGTTTCACGCCCTCGGATCTCAAGACGATTCTGCATTCCAAGCGAGCCAATCTGTACTACCTCGAGCATTGCCGCGTCCTGGTCAACGGCGGACGTGTCGAGTACGTGACGGATGCGGGCAAGCAGTCGCTGTATTGGAACATTCCCATCGCCAACACCACCTCCCTGCTGCTGGGAACGGGCACCTCGATCACCCAGGCGGCGATGCGCGAGCTGGCCAAGGCCGGGGTGCTGGTCGGATTCTGCGGCGGTGGCGGCACACCGCTGTTCGCAGCGACCGAGCGTGATACCGACATCCTCTGGTTTTCCCCGCAAAGTGAATATCGTCCCACCGAGTATCTTCAGTCCTGGGTGCGATTCTGGTTCGACGACGGACATCGTTTGACCCAGAGCGCGACAAGCCCCGCCCTTCAGGGCGGGGAAGGATAGCGCGGACGGCGTAGCCGTCCTGGGGTTCAGTGCGGAGTGCGCTGTTGCTCGATGTACTGGCGCACGATGGAAATGGGGGCGCCGCCACAGGATGAAGCGAAGTAGGACGGCGACCACAACGCGCGCCCCCAGAGTTTCCGGCGCAGGCTCGGGTAATTTTTGGCGCGAATGAGTCGGCTGGAGACGCCTTTGAGACTGTTCACGAGGCTGGAGACGGCCGCCTTCGGCGGATATTCCACCAACAGGTGAACATGATCGTCCTCACCGTCCATCTCGATCAGTTGCGCCTCAAAATCGATACAGACCTTGGTGAAGATGTGGCGCAGGTCCTCAAGGATGTCCTTGGTAAAGACGCCGCGCCGATACTTGGTCACGAAGACCAAGTGAACGTGCATCAGGAAGACACACTGCCTTCCGCGTCGAAGATCGTTGTCGCTGCTCATAGACCAAACTACACTGCGTGCATGCAGCGCCACCAAGCCTTCAAGTACGCCCTTCGACCGACCGGTCAACAGGAACGGCAGATGCGCCGCGTCGCCGGATCGTGCCGATTCGTCTACAACCAAGCGCTGGCGTTGCAGAAGGCGCGCCACGAACACGGCGACAAGAAGCTCGGGTATGCCGAGCTGTGCAAACGGCTGACCGCGTGGCGAAACGGTGCACAGACGCCGTGGTTGGCCGAGGCGCCGGTTCACCCGCTGCAACAGACGCTCAAGGACTTGGAGCGGGCCTATACCAACTTCTTCGCCCAGCGGGCGGCGTTTCCTCGCTTCAAGAAGAAAGGGCAAGGCGACAGTTTCCGCTACCCCGACCCCAAGCAGATCAAACTCGATCAGGCCAACCGCCGGATCTTTCTGCCCAAGCTCGGCTGGCTGCGCTACCGCCACAGCCGGGACGTGCTCGGTGCGGTGAAGAACGTCACCGTGAGCCGGTCGGGTGGCCAGTGGTTCGTGTCGATTCAGACGGAGCGCGCGGTCGATCCGCCCATCCCGAACGGCGGCGCCGTCGGTCTCGACCTGGGTATCGTCCGCTTCGCCACGCTCTCCGACGGCACCTATTACGCACCGCTCAACAGCTTCAAGCGCCATGAAACGGCCTTGCGCCAGGCGCAGCAGGCGCTGAGCCGCAAGGTGAAGTTCAGCCGCAATTGGAAGAAGGCCAAAGCCCGCGTCCAGAAGATTCATTCCCGGATTGGTAATGCCCGCCGCGACTACCTGCACAAGACCTCGACCACGATCAGCCAAAACCACGCGATGGTGTGTATCGAGGACTTGCCGGTACGGAACATGTCCAAGTCGGCGGCCGGCACCACCGAGCAGCCGGGCAAGAACGTTCGGGCCAAGTCTGGCCTGAACAAATCCATCCTCGATCAAGGCTGGTTCGAGTTCCGCCGCCAGTTGGACTACAAGCTGGCGTGGAAGGGCGGCTGGCTCATCGCCGTGCCGCCGCGCAACACCAGCCGCACCTGTCCGTGTTGTGGCCATGTGTCGGCCGACAACCGCCGGACGCAAGCGCGGTTCGCCTGTGTGGAATGCGGTTTCGAGGAACACGCCGATCTCGTCGGCGCGATCAACGTTTTAAGGGCGGGACACGCCCGGTTCGCCTGTGAAGTGAGCGGTGCTGTCAGGCCGCCAGCAGCAGGAACCCACCGAAGCGACTCCGGCACGGCTCAATGCCGCGTTTGAGCGCCGTAGGAATCCCCCGCCTTCAGGCGGGGGAGGATGTCAAGGCTGCGAAAACGATCCAGCGCCTGCGGCTCGCTTGGATCCGTGACCACTGGGCTTACTGCCGAGTAGGCAGCTCAGAAAATCAATTGCTGCAAATCGTCAGCGTTCCCATGATTCACTGCCGAGTAGGCAGCTCAAAAATCATACAATTGAAGTTGTTGCACCTTGTAATGGCTCATCTGGCGGACTGTACCAATTCAGTTTCTCGCGCAACTTGACTACTTCACCAACGATCAGCAATGTTGGTGGTGACGGTGGGTCGACTTCGACAATCTCGCGAATAGTAGCCAGGGCGCCCGTGTAAACTCGTTGCAAATGCGTTGTGCCCTGCTGAACTAGGGCGATGGACATCTCAGGTGAGACACCATGCGCCATCAGCTGCTCGACGATGACCGGCAGACCGACCAGGCCCATGTAGAAAACGACAGTTTGGTGCGGCTGGGCGAGTGCCGACCAGTTCAGGTCGATGGTGCCATCTTTTAGGTGTCCAGTAACAAAGGTTACGGATTGCGCATAGTCGCGATGCGTCAACGGAATACCAGCATACGCCGCGCAGCCGGATGCTGCTGTTATACCGGGAATAACCTGAAAGGGCACACCCTCGGCAGCAAGCGTATCGATTTCCTCGCCGCCGCGCCCGAAGATGAAAGGATCACCGCCTTTCAGCCGCAGCACGCGATGCCCATCTTTCGCCAGATCCGCAAGCAAGCGGTTTATCTCTTCTTGGCGCATGGCGTGATGATTGCGCTCTTTGCCGACATAGATACGACGCGCATCACGCCGGGTCATATTGAGAATGGGCGTCGCAACCAGGCGATCATAGACAACGACATCGGCTTGCTGCATCAACCTCAGGGCGCGGAAGCTGATAAGATCCGGATCGCCGGGACCGGCGCCGACAAGGTAGACCTCGCCCATATCGCGATCTAAAGCTCCGGGTGACAATTCACTCTCGATGACGGCTTCTGCTTCTTCAAACTGACCAGCAAGAATCCGCTCGGCAACCGCTCCTTGCAGTACCCGATCCCAAAAACGACGCCGATCACGCTGTTCGCTGAACCGAGCTTTGACACGCTCACGATAACGCCCGCTCAGCTCTGCCAGACGCCCGTATCCCGCTGGGATCAGCGCTTCGAGCCGCGTGCGCAGCATGCGCGCAAGCACGGGTGATGTCTTGCCACTCGACACCGCAATCGTCACCGGCGAACGGTCGACGATCGAGGGCAGCACAAAGGTGCAAGCATCCGGGTCATCAACGACGTTTACAGGAATATCAGCGGCCTTGGCCAACTCAGCGATCTGGCGGTTAATCGCGTGGTCGTCGGTCGCCGCGATGACGAGCCGCTGACCGGCGATATCCTCAGGCGCGAAGCAGCGCGCTTCATGCCGTAACGCTCCGGATTCGACCTTGCATGCCAGCGCATCGCACAGCTCAGGCGACACGACAGTCACGGCCGCCCCCGCACGCAGCAGATTGGAGACCTTGCGCGCCGCCGTGGCGCCGCCGCCGACCACCAAACATGGACGGCCTTGCATGTCGAGAAAGATGGGCAGTAGATCCATGATGCTCTCTGGCTGAAGGTGGTCAGGGGCCGCGCGGCTCCGTTGAGTTGGCCTTGGAAAATCCTTAATATACTTAAATACTTTGTTTTAGGGTAGGACGATAGTGTGGTCAACGAGATCGATTCCGAGTCCCTGAGCCAGCGGCTCGCGGATACTGAAGATGTGTTGCTGGTGGACATCCGCACCCCGGCAGAGATCGCCCAGGGCATGATCCCCGACGCCCTGCAACTGCCGATGCACCTGATCCCGATCCGGATGAGCGAGATACCCAAAGATCGCGACGTGGTCATCTACTGCCGCAGCGGCGCGCGCTCCTACCAGGCTTGCGCCTATCTGATGCAGCAGGGTTATGGCCGCGTGCTCAACCTGCGCGGCGGCATCATCGCCTGGGCGCGTCACGGCCTGCCGATCGTCGCCCCCGAGGGCTGATCCAAGTACCCGCCCAACCGATCCGGCGGCTCCCTTGTTTTTTACGGTGGATTCGCCTATAACCGCGAATTCTTGTTTTTACTGAAATACTGAAATAAGTAATTGACGGAGGCTCCGATGGCTGATTTCGATCAAGAACTCGACGCAAGCGGCCTGAACTGCCCGCTGCCGATCCTGCGCGCCAAGAAGACCCTGAACGCCATGTCCAGCGGTCAGGTCCTGCACGTCATCGCCACCGATCCCGGCTCGGTCAAAGACTTCGACGCCTTCGCCAAGCAGACCGGCAACGAGCTGATGGAGTCCAAGGAAGAAGGCGGCAAGTTCCACTTCCTGATCAAGAAGTCCTGATCGATCCGCACGGCGCGAACCTGAAGCCCCACATCAGGTTCGAACGCCCGCTCCGCACGACAGACGGCTATCCAAAACAACATGATCCGCGAGCCTGACACAGGCGCCGCGTGGAGGACTCGATGGAACAAAAGAAACTGGCGATCATCGCCACCAAGGGTTCGCTCGACTGGGCCTACCCGCCCTTCATCCTCGCCTCGACGGCCGCCGCCCTGGGCTATGAGGTGCAGGTCTTCTTCACCTTCTACGGGCTGCAACTCCTGAAGAAGAAGCCGAACCTGGAAGTCACGCCGCTGGGCAACCCCGGCATGCCGATGCCGATGGGCATGGACAAGTGGTTCCCGGTGCTCGGTCTGGCGCTGCCCGGTATGCAGGGCATGATGACCGCCATGATGAAGCAGAAGATGAAGAGCAAGGGCGTGGCCAGCATCGAGGAACTGCGCGAGCTCTGTCAGGAAGCCGAAGTCAAGATGATCGCCTGTCAGATGACCGTCGACCTCTTCGATATGCCGAAAGCCGAGTTCATCGACGGCGTCGAGTACGCCGGCGCGGCGGCCTTCTTCGAGTTCGCCGGCGAGAGCGACATCTGTCTCTACATCTGAAGTCTCTGAACCGCACGTCCGGAGCGACTTCGGTCGCTCCGTTCCACTGATCGAAGCCCTCCTGCCCGACATGCCCAACGACAACCGTACCGGCGCCGCCATCCTGCTCGATGTCCTCAACGATCTCGGGGTCGAGACCATTTTCGGACACACCGGCGGAGCGGTCATCCCGATCCATGTCGAGATCAACAAGCGTCTGCGCGCCGGCACGCCCGTGCCGCGCTTCGTGCTCTGCCGGCAGGAGGGCGGCGCCGGACATGCCGCCGAGGGCTATGCACGCGCCAGCGGCCGGGTCGGAGTGGCACTGGCGACCTCTGGACCGGGCGCGACCAATCTGATCACGCCGATCGCCGACGCCTACAAGGATTCGCTGCCCACGCTCTTCATCACCGGCCAGGTACCGAGCCGGGCGATCGGCACCGACGCCTTCCAGGAAGTGGACATGGTCGGTCTCACCCGCCCCATCTCCAAGCACAACTATCTGGTCAAGGACGTGGCCGATCTGGAATGGGTGCTGCGCGAGGCCCATGCCTTGGCCATGCACGGACGTCCCGGTCCTGTCGTGGTCGACATCTGCAAGGATGTACAACTGACGGCGCTGGAGACGGCCAATGTGCCGCGCGTGCGTCATCGCGAGTCCGTCGACTTCGATGCCGCGCGCGCCGATGCCATCCTGGAGGCGCTCGCCCGCGCCGAGCGTCCGGTGGTCAAGGCCGGCGGCGGCGTCATCCACGCCAATGCCGCCCTGGCGCTGCAACGCTTCGCCGAACGCTTCGACGTGCCGGTGACGACCACCTTCAACGCCCTCGGCGCCCTGCCCTTCGAGCTGGCCTACAACCTCGGGATGCCGGGGATGCACGGCACCGTGCCGGCCAACTATGCCCTGCGCGATGCCGACCTGATCCTCTCGCTCGGCGGGCGCTTCGACGATCGGGTCGCGGTGCGCGGCTTCGCCGAGGGCAAGCGCATCGCCCATGTCGACATCGACCCGTCCGAGATCGACAAGACCATCGCCACCGATCTCAATCTGGTCGCGACGCTCGACGAATTCCTCGCCCATGCCCTGGCCTCGGGACGCTCGGCGCGCCATCCCGAATGGATGACGCTCATCGGCGAATGGCGCCAGCGCATGATGCCGCCCTACGGCCAGTCCGAATACATCAAGCCGCAGGCCGCGATCGAGGTCATCTCCGATCTGACCGGCGGCGAGGCGACCCTGGTCACGGGCGTCGGCCAGCATCAGATGTGGTCGGCCCAGTACTACCGCTTCCGCCGCCCGCGTCAGTGGATCAGCTCAGGCGGTCTGGGCACCATGGGTTTCGGGCTGCCTGCGGCGATCGGCGCCTGGTATGGCGACCCCACGCATCCGGTGGTCCTGATCGACGGCGACGGCAGCTTCCAGATGAACATCCAGGAACTCGGCACCGTGGTCGCCAACCGGATTCCGCTCAAGATTTTCGTTCTGAACAACAGCTTCCTCGGCATGGTGCGCCAGTGGGAAGACATGATGGACGACGGCCATCATTACGAGACCTGTCTGGCGCGCACCGCCGACTGCGACCCGGACTGCATCGACCTCGATCAGGGCTGCCGGCGCCAGATCCCCAACCTGACCGGACTCAAGCACGTCTATCCGCGTCTCAAGACGGTGCGTCTGCGCGATCCCGAGACCTTGCGCGAAGACATCGCCGCCGTGCTCGCCGAGCCGGGGCCGGTGCTGGTCGACGTCTGGATCGACAAGGCCGAGAACGTCATCCCGATGATCCGCCCTGGGCACAGCCTGGAGCAGATGATCGAGTCCTGACGCCCCTCCCGCTCCCGCCAGGGGAGAGGGGCCGACATCAAAAATCCCAACGACGTCTCATCGTCGCGTCCGGCCACCCGCTAAGCTTTAAAGGCATGGAAACCCGTGCCATCAGCGAGGAACGCGACTCATGGGCATCAAGGCAAAGCTCAAACTGATCGGTCTGTTGCCGCTGCTGGTGGCGATCGTCTTCGGCGTGACCATCTATCGCGGGCAGGATCGTCTCAATGCCTTGAGCCATCTGGCCCTGAAGACCGATGCGATGCGCGAGGCACTGCGCGATGTGCGCGATGTGAGCCGACTCATCCTGGCCACGCGCGACAACGCCATCCGCCGTGAAGGTTATGACGCCCTGGAGATCGTCAATCGCGGCATGGCGGATCTGGCCGTCTGGCGCGACGAGCCAGGACTGGGCGAAATCATCCACGGGCTGGAGCGGCACCTGCTCATGGCGCGCATCCATTACGAGATGCTCGACGGCCTGACGGTCCCCATGCTCAAGTGGATCGCCGTCCCTCAGATCAGCGAGGTCGAGCAGAACCTGATGCGCGAACTCGACGCGCTCGACACCCGCTTGCGCGCACTCCATCAAACCGCCCGCGCGGCCCTGGTCGAGCACAGCGAACGGCTCTGGCGCCGCGAGTTCTGGCTGCTGACGCTGACGGCCGTGCTGGTCCTCTGGCTGACCCATCCCATTCTCGACCGCATCGGCACGGCGCTGCACACACTCACCCAAGGCACGCGCAGAATCGGTCCCAATGGATTGCCCAAGCAACTCGATCTGACCGGCGAGGATGAATTCGGCCAGCTCGCGCGCGACTTCAACACCATGGTCCGGCGTCTGGCCGAGTCCGAGGTGGCGCGCGCGGAACGCTCGCGCGATCTGGAAGCGGCCGTCCAGGATCTGGAGAATTTCAGCTATTCGGTCTCGCACGATCTGCGCGCACCACTGCGCGCCATCGATGGCTTCATCGGCATCCTGCGCGAGGACTACGCCGCCAATCTCGACGCCGAGGGTCTGCGTCTGTTCGGCGTGGTCAGCGCCAACGCACGGAAGATGGAACGGCTCATCGACGACATCCTGGCCCTGTCGCGCGCCGGACGCCTGGCGATGGAGTGGGTGACGGTCGACATGAACCAGATGGTCGACGAGGTCTGGTCGGATCTCCTGGAGACCGCGAGCGGGCGTCCGATCCAGTTCCAGCGCGCGGATCTGCCAAACTGTCAGGGCGACCCGCGAGCGATCCGACAGATCTGGCAGAATCTGCTCGGCAACGCGCTCAAGTTCACGCGCGACCGCGATCCGGCCCGAATCCAGGTCTCAGCGCGCGCCGAGACGGGCTGCATCCGCTACAGTGTCGAGGACAACGGCGCCGGTTTCGACCCGGCCTACTCGGCCAAGCTCT
This sequence comes from Allochromatium vinosum DSM 180, assembly GCF_000025485.1. Classification (NCBI taxonomy): domain Bacteria; kingdom Pseudomonadati; phylum Pseudomonadota; class Gammaproteobacteria; order Chromatiales; family Chromatiaceae; genus Allochromatium; species Allochromatium vinosum. The sequence goes on from NC_013851.1 coordinate 2,935,258, forward strand.
TCTGTCTCTTCCAGCGCCTGCATGGCGTGGACGAGTTCGAGGGCACGGGTGTGGGACTGGCGATCGTCAAGCGCTTCGTACAGAGACACCACGGCCAGGTCGAGGCCGGGGGGGCGGTCAATGGCGGCGCGGTCTTCGCCTTCAGCCTCCCCATCGATCCCGAATCATTCACAGCGGCTGCGAACGCGGAGGATGGATGATGGTCACACAAGACTCGATGGTCGACATCCTGCTGGTCGAAGACAACCCGAACGATGCCGAACTGGCCATGCGCGCGCTGCGCAAGCACAATCTGGCCAACCGTCTGGAATGGGTCAAGGACGGCGCCGCCGCGCTGGATTTCCTCTTCCATCGCGGCGACTATACCCAGTGTCCCAACATACTGCCGCGCGTCGTGCTGCTCGACCTGCGCCTGCCCAAGGTCGACGGGATCGAGGTACTGCGCGAGATCCGCGCCCATGCCGAAACACGCGAGTTGCCCGTCGTGGTCCTGACCTCATCGCACGAGGAACGCGATCTGGTCGCCACCTATGAACTGGGTGTCAACAGCTTCGTAGCCAAGCCCGTCGCCTTCGACGAATTCGCGCGTACCGTCGCCGAGCTGGGGATGTATTGGGTGCTGGTCAACCGTGTGCCACCGGAGATCCGTTCGACTTGACTGCCCGTCCATTACGCCTGCTGCTGCTGGAAGACAATCCGGCCGACGCCGAACTCAACGAGCGCGTCCTGCGCCGTGCGGGGGTGGCGTTCGAGTCACGGCGTGTCGAGACACGCGAGGATTTTCTCGTCGCGCTCGACGACTTCAAACCGGATGCCATTCTGGCCGATTTCGGGTTGCCGCGCTTCGATGGGCGCACGGCCATGCAATTGGCTCACGAGCGCGACCCCGACTGGCCCTTCATCTTCGTCACCGGCGCCCTGGGCGAGGAGAGCGCCGTCGAGTTGCTGCGCAATGGCGCCAGCGACTACATCCTCAAGGATCGTCTGACCCGTTTGCCCGAGGCCCTCGAACGCGCCCTGGAGGCAGCCCGCCAGCGTGCGGATCTGCGGCTCATGGCCCGACGCGCCTCAGGGTTGCTGGAGCTGCCGCGCGTCGCTGAGCACTTCGGCGAGGCTGAGTTCCTGCAGTTCGGTCAGACGCTGGTCGAGGATCTGACCGGCAGCCGGATCGCCTTCATCCATCGCGTCAGTGAGGATCAGACCACCATTGATCTGGTCACCTGGTCGCACCGCACACTCGACGCCGGCTGTCTCGCCGCACCTCCGCTGCATGAATCCGTCGACCAGGCCGGTCTCTGGGCCGACGCCCTGCGCCAGCAACGCCCGATCGTCGTCAACGACGATCCGACGGCCGCCGAACGACGCGGACGATCAGAGGAGGGCCACATCCCCCTGGAGCGCTTCATCAGTCTGCCAGTGATCGAAGGCGGACGGGTCGTCATGCTCTTCTGCATCGGCAACAAAGAGGCGCCTTACACGGAGCTGGATGTCGAAACCCTCCAGCTCGTCGCCAACGAACTCTGGCGCATCCTGTGCCAGCGCCGCGCCGAACAGGATCTGCGCGAGAGCGAGGCGCGGTTCCACGCGCTCTTCGAGCACATGCGCAGCGGCGTCTGCATCTACGAGGCCATCGAGGACGGGCGTGATTTCATCATCCGCGATCTCAATCACGCGGTGGAATACATCGAGGGCGTCGAGGCGACCAAACTGCTCGGCCGGCGACTGACCGAGGTCTTTCCGGGCGTGGCGGAGTGCGGCTTCCTGGACGTGTTCGCGCGCGTGTGGCGTACGGGTCGCGCCGAGCACATCCCGCCGCGACTCTATCACGACCAGCGCATCCAGGGCTGGCGCGAGAACTTCGTCTATCGCCTGCCGCATGGCGAGCTGGTCGCCGTCTATGACGACGTGACTGAACGGCGCACCCTGCAACTGGCCCTGGAGGAGAGCCGCGAACGCCTGGAACTGGCCCTGGAAGGGTCTGAGCTGGGAATGTGGGACTGGCGGGTCCAGACCGGCGAGGTTCGGTTCAACGATCGCTGGGCCCGGATCCTGGGTTATCGACTCGATGAACTGGAGCCGATCAGCATCCAGACCTGGAACGACCTCTGTCATCCGGACGACCGCGCGCGCGTCGACCGCCAGCTCCGGCGCCACTTCCAGGGCGAGACCGCTCACTACGAGTGCGAGATCCGTATGCGTCACAAGGACGGGCACTGGGTCTGGATCCTCGATCGCGGCAAGGTCGTCGAGTGGGGGCCGGACCAGCGTCCCGTGCGCATGGCCGGCACCCATCTCGACATCACCGAGCGCCGGCAGACCGAGGAGAAGTTGCACCAGCTCTCACTGGCCGTCGAGCAGAGCCCGACCAGCATCGTCATCACCGATCTCGACGCGTGCATCGAATACGCCAATCCCGCCTTCACCCGCGTCTCGGGCTATACCCTGGAAGAGGCCATCGGCCAGAATCCGCGCCTGCTGCAATCCGGCCAGACGCCGCGCGAGATCTATGAAGACCTCTGGGTCACGCTCCAGCGCGGCGAGGTCTGGCGCGGCGAGCTGCACAACAAGCGCAAGGACGATGAACTCTATGTCGAGCTGGCCACCATCTCGCCCGTGCGTCAGCCCGACGGCCGGGTGACGCACTATCTGGCGGTCAAGGAGGACATCACGGATCTCAAGTGCGCCCAGGAGGAACTGGACCGCTATCGCCAGCATCTCGAAGAGCTGGTCGAGACCCGCACCCGCGAACTGCAACTGGCCGAAGAACACAGCCGGCTGATCCTCGAATCGAGCGCCGACGGACTCTATGGCGTCGACATCGCGGGACGCACCACCTTCGTCAACCCGGCCGCCTGCGCCATGCTCGGCTACACCCCGGAACAGCTCCTCGGCCGCCCCAGTCACGAGATCATCCATCACAGCCACGTCGATGGCCGCCATTACCCGATGGAGGACTGCCTCCTGCACAGCACCCTGCTCAACGGCGAGGTGCTGCGCGGCGACGATGAGGTCTTCTGGCGCGCCGACGGCACGCCGCTGCCTGTGTCCTATTCCTCACACCCCATCCGGCGCGAGGGCGAGATCGTCGGCGCGGTGGTCAGTTTCATCGACGTCTCGACCCAGAAACAGGCCGAGGCCGCGCGCGAAGCGGCACTGGCCGAGGCCGAGCGTCTGGCACGCCTCAAGAGCGAATTCCTGGCCAACATGAGCCACGAGATCCGCACCCCACTCAATGCCGTGCTCGGCTTCGCCCAGATCGGCGCGCGCGAGACCGACCCCAACAGGGCACGCACCTTCTTCCGGCGCATCCTGGACTCGGGTCAACTGCTGCTCGGCATCATCAACGACATCCTCGACTTCTCCAAGATCGAAGCCGGCAAGCTCGACATCCATGATGCCGAGGTCGATCTGCGCGCGGTCATCGAGCGCTCGGTGGATCTCCTGACCACCCGCGCCAAGGACAAGGGACTGCGCTTCAGCCTCGAAGAAGACCCGAACCTGCCGGCAACCTTCATGGGCGACGATCTGCGTCTGTCACAGGTGCTCGCCAATCTACTCTCCAATGCCGTCAAATTCACCGATCAGGGCGCCGTCACCTTCGGCATCCGGCGTGAGGAGGGCTGGATCGTCTTCAGCGTCGAGGATACCGGCATCGGCATGCACGAGGATTATCTGGCCAATCTCTTCCAGCCTTTCGAGCAGGCCGACGGCTCGATCACGCGCCGCTATGGCGGCAGCGGTCTGGGGCTGGCCATCAGCAAGCGTCTGGTCGAGCTGATGGGCGGCGAGATCCGTGCCTGGAGCCGCTTCGGCGAGGGCACGCGCTTCGAGACGCGCCTGCCGCTGATCGAACCGCGCGGTGTCATCGGTCCCGGCCGGCTCATCACCGAGACGGCGCCCCCGGACTGGACCGGCGCGCGTCTGAGCGGGGTCCGTCTCCTGGCTGCCGAGGACAACCCGGCCAACCGGCTGGTGCTGGAGGAGATGCTGCGCGCCGAGGACTGCGACCTGACCCTGGTCGAGGACGGACGTCAGGCGGTCGACTGTGTCGAGCGCGAGGGACCAGCCGCCTTCGACATGGTGCTCATGGACATCCAGATGCCGGTGATGGACGGCATGGAGGCCACGCAGCGCATCCACCAGTTCGCCCCCGGGTTGCCGGTCGTCGGTCTGACGGCCCATGCGCTGAACTCCGAGCGCCATCTCTGTCTGCAAGCCGGCATGGTCGATCACATCGCCAAGCCGGTCGACATCGAACAACTCATCGCCATCATCGTGCGCCATGTCCGGCACCGTCCGCTGACCCTGGACAAGACCCGAGAGCCGCGCATCCGGAAACGGACTGTAGAACCGGCGCGGACCGATGCACCAGAGGCCCAGACGACCGCGACTCCGGAAACCTGGGTCGAATGGCCGGCTCTGGAGTCGCGCTATGCGCACAACCCGGATTTCATCCCGCGTCTGCTGCGTGCGGTGCTGGAGTCCAATCAGGAGCAGGCGGACCTGCTGCGCGAGGCGGCCCATCAGGGCGACCGTGACCGACTGGTCTTCATCGCCCATCGGCTCAAGGGTACGGCGGGTAATCTGTTCGCCAAGTCCGTGCATGCGCTGGCCACGGAGACCGAGAAGCGCGCGCGCGCACTCGACATCGAGGCCCCGCGCCTGGCACTCGAACTCGCCGATGCACTCGACGGACTGCTGACCGAGATCGCTGCGAGCCGGTGGGTGAGCAGCCAAGCCGAGACGGCCGGCGACGGCGCCGATATCGCTACGATCCTCACCCAACTCGCCGACCTGCTCGACACGGACAACACCGAGGCCAATCAGCTCTATGCCCGTCACCAGGATCTCCTGCGGCGTGCGCTTGGCGAGTGCGCCGAGCGCCTGGGAGCCGAGATCAAGGACTTCGACTATCAAGCCGCCCGCGAGACTCTGCGCACACTGATCGAATCCGGCACAGCCTGACCTCACCCAGCCTGATCCGGTCGCGGCGAGGCGAACGGATCTATGCTGATGCTTGAGCCAATCAATGCATTCTCAGGTTGCGCTCACCGCCAAGCCGCCCGATTCTATCGCTTCCAATTCTTCCATCGCGCTCGCTCGACCTCACAGCGCGTGATCCATTTAGAGGCCGACACCATGACTGACTACCTGGATATCGGCGGCCTGAAGGTCGCCCAGCCGCTCCACGATCTGGTCCGGGACGAGATCACGCCAGGCATCGGGATCGACCCCGCCGCTTTCTGGCAATCCTTCGGCGAAATCGTGCGTGAATTCGCGCCCCGTCACCGTGAACTGCTCGCCAAGCGCGACGCCCTGCAACAGCAGATCGACGCCTGGCATCGCACCCATCGCGATCAACCCCTGGATCTGGCCGCCTATCGCGATTTCCTGGTCGAGATCGGCTATCTGCTGCCCGAGGGGCCGGACTTCACGGTCAATACCAGCAATGTCGATCCCGAGATCGCCACCATTGCCGGCCCGCAGCTCGTGGTGCCGGTCAGCAACGCCCGCTATGCGCTCAACGCCGCCAATGCGCGTTGGGGCAGTCTCTATGACGCGCTCTATGGCACGGACGCCATCCCCGAGGACGAAGGGCTGGAACGTGGCGCTGAGTTCAACCCGGCCCGTGCGGCGGCCGTGGTCGAGCGCGCGGCGATCTTCCTGGACGAGGCCGTGCCGCTCAATCGCGGCTCGCACACCGACGCCTGCGGCTACAAGCTGGAGAACGGCAAGCTGGTGGTGCTCCTGCCCGACAACAGCGAGACCCTGCTCGCCGATCCGGCGCAGTTCGCCGGCTTCCGGGGCAACCCGGACCAGTTGGACGCGGTCCTGCTGGTCAACCATGGTCTGCACATCGAGATCCGCATCGACCGCAACCACCCGATCGGCGCCGGCAGCGCCGCCGGTGTCGCCGACATTCTGCTCGAATCGGCCGTCACCAGCATCCAGGACTGCGAGGACTCGGTCGCCGCCGTCGACACCGAGGACAAGGTCGGCGTCTACCGTAACTGGCTGGGGCTGATGAAGGGCGATCTCACCGCCGGCTTCAGCAAGGGCGGGCGGATGGTCGAGCGCACGCTGGCCGAGGACCGGACCTACAGTCGCCTTGGAACCGGCTCGCTCACCCTGCCGGGGCGCTCGCTGATGCTGGTGCGCAATGTCGGCCATCTGATGACCACGGACGTGGTGCTCGATGCCGAGGGGCGCGAGATCCCCGAAGGACTGATGGACGGGATGATCACCGTGCTCTGCGCCCTGCACGACGTCCATCCCGAGCATGGCGCACGACGCAACTCGCGCACCGGCAGCGTCTATATCGTCAAGCCCAAGATGCACGGCCCGGAAGAAGTCCAGCTCGCGGTCGATCTGTTCGGACGCATCGAGGACGCGCTGGGTCTGGCACGCAACACGCTCAAGATCGGCATCATGGACGAGGAGCGGCGCACCACGCTCAACCTCAAGGAATGCATCCGCGCCGCGCGCGAGCGGATCATCTTCATCAACACCGGCTTCCTCGACCGCACGGGCGACGAGATCCACACCGACATGGAAGCCGGCGCCGTGCTGCGCAAGGGCGACATGAAGGGCGCGGCCTGGCTGCGTGCTTACGAGGACTGGAACGTCGATGTCGGTCTGGCCTGCGGTCTGCGCGGTCAGGCCCAGATCGGCAAGGGCATGTGGACCATGCCCGACGAGATGGCGGCCATGCTCGCGGCCAAGTCGGCGCATCCGCAGGCCGGAGCGAGTTGTGCTTGGGTGCCCTCCCCGACCGCCGCGACCCTGCACGCGATGCACTATCACCAGATCGACGTCGCCGCGATCCAGGCTGAGCTGGCCAAGGGTGAACGCCGGGCGACGCTCGACGATCTGCTCCAGATCCCGCTCGATCCGAACCGCGCCTGGACACCTGAGGAGATCCAGGCCGAGCTGGACAACAACTGTCAGGGCATCTTGGGCTATGTGGTGCGCTGGGTCGATCAGGGCGTTGGCTGTTCCAAGGTGCCCGACATCGCCAATGTCGGCCTGATGGAGGACCGCGCCACGCTGCGCATCTCCAACCAGCATGTGGCCAACTGGCTGCATCATGGCGTCGTCAGTGAATCTCAGGTGATGGAGTCGCTCAAGCGCATGGCTGCCGTGGTCGATACGCAGAACGCGGGCGATCCCCTCTACCGGCCGATGGCGCCCGGATTCGATGGCGTGGCCTTCCAGGCCGCCTGTGATCTGGTCTTCAAGGGTCGTGAGGCGCCGAACGGCTATACCGAGCCGACCCTGCACGCGATGCGGCGGCGGTTCAAGGCCGGGAGCTGAGTCGGCGAGTCGTGCGTCATGCCACGGTGTGGCGCACGCCCTAAAACCCTGCGTCAGGCTGGGCTTTGCGCGCCCGAGCCGCTCATCTATAATCGCGCGCGTCAACCGCTTGATTCATCTATGGAGAAGCACGTCATGCCGACCTATGACTACCGCTGCGACACCAATGATCGTGTGATCGAGGTGAGCCATCGCATGAGCGAAACCCTGACCAGCTGGGGCGAGCTGTGCGAGCGCGCCGGGGTGGAGCTGGGCGATACCCCGGCGGATGCGCCCGTCCATCGTCTGGCCACCGGCGGCAACGTCATCACCAGCTCCAGCCTGGGCAGCGGCTGCACGCCCGCGCCCTCCTGTGCCACCGGCTCCTGCTGTGGCGGCGGTATGTGCGGGTTGAATTGATCGCCCGCTTAGGCCCCGCTTCAGCCAGGGTCGGTTCGCCGATCCTGGCCATCGCCATCCAACCCGCGCCGACCGGCTCCAGACAGAGGCTCTGATCTTGAAATCGATCCTGGTCGTCCGTCTGAGCGCCATCGGCGACATCGTCTTTGCCTCACCGCTGGTCGCGGCGCTGCGCCGCCGCTGGCCGGAGGCGCGCATCGCCTGGCTGGTCCAGCCCGAATGCGCGGCACTGCTCGACCGTCATCCGGATCTCGATGCCGTGATCGTCTGTCCGTTGCGTCACTGGCAGCGGCTATGGCGCGAACGGCGCTATCGCGAGCTGTGGGCGGGGATTCGCACGCTGCGGGCCAATCTGCGCGAACAGGACTTCGATCTGGCGCTCGATCTGCAAGGGCTGCTCAAGAGCGGTCTGTTGACTTGGCTGTCGGGGGCGCGCGAGCGCATCGGACTCGGCTCGCGCGAGGGCAGTCAGTGGCTGATGACACGCCGGCTGCCGCGCGGGGGCGACTCCAGGCTGATCGGTTCGGAGTATCGCTTTCTGGCCGAGTCGCTCGCCCTGCCGGTCGCGGACGGCTTTCCGATGGCGGTCCACTATGGCGAGGCGGAAGCGGCCTTCGCCGAATCGGTCATCGCGCGCGAGTCGCTCTCCAACGGCTATGCGGTGTTCTGTCCCTTCACGACGCGTCCGCAGAAGCATTGGATCGAAGAGCGCTGGGCCAGACTTGCGCATCGTGTCCGCGATGAACTGGGGCTGGTGCCGGTGCTGCTCGGCGGTCCGGGTGACCGCGAGGCGGCACGACGGATCGCCGATGCGGCCGACGATCAGTTGATCGATCTGACCGGCCAGACCAGTCTCACCGAAGCGGCGGCCCTGATCGACCGCGCGGCGCTCCTGATCGGCGTCGATACCGGGCTTTCGCACATGGGCATCGCGTTCGATACGCCGAGTCTGCTGCTGTTCGGCTCGACCTGTCCCTATCTCGACACCACGCGCGCCAAGGCGCGGGTGCTCCATCATGCCCTGCCCTGCTCGCCCTGCAAGCGTCGTCCGATCTGTGACGGGCGATTCGACTGCATGCGTGCGATCGAGGCCGACGAGATCCTGCGCGCTGCCGACGAGGTGTTGCGGGCGTGAAGATTCTGCACGTCGAGGGCGGGCGTCATCTCTACGGCGGGGCCTTCCAGGTGCTGCATCTGGTGCGCGGACTGGCGGCGCACGGGCATGAGAATCTGCTGGCCTGTCCGCGCGGCTGTGCGCTGGCCGAGGCCGCCGCGCCCTTCGCCGAGGTCCATGGCCTGCCGATGCATGGCGATGCCGATCTACCGATGGTTGGGCGTCTGTACCGGCTGATTCGCGCCAGCCGCCCGGATCTGGTCCATCTGCACAGCCGCATCGGCGCCGATGTCATGGGCGGGATCGCGGCGCGGCTGGCCGGAGTGCCGGTGATCCATACGCGCCGGGTCGACAATCCCGAACCGCGCTGGCTGGTCGCACTCAAGTACCGGCTGCACGATCGGGTCATCGCCATCTCGGACGGGATCGGGCAGGTGTTGATCGCCGAAGGGTTGCCGTCAGCGAAATTGCGCGTGGTGCGCAGTGCCGTCGATCATGAGCGCTATGCGGCGCCGGTCGACCGAGCGGCGATTCGCGCCCGGCTCCAGGTGTCCGCAGATGCATTCCTGATCGGCGTGATCGCGCAGTTGATCCCGCGCAAGGGGCATCGCTTCCTGCTCGCCGCGCTGCCTGAGCTGGTCGCCGCGCATCCCGAGATCCAGGTGCGTTTCTTCGGCCAGGGGCCGCTGGCGGATGATCTGCAACGCCGGATCGATGAGGCCGGACTCGGCGATCATGTCCGGCTCGCCGGTTTTCGCGATGATCTGCCCGAGATCCTGCCCGCACTCGATCTGGTCGTGCATCCGGCGCTCATGGAAGGCTTGGGCGTCTCGCTGCTCCAGGCCGCCAGCGCCGGCGTGCCGATCGTCGCCAGCCGTGCCGGCGGTATTCCCGAGGCGGTGCGCGAGGGCGAGAACGGCCTGCTGGTTCCGCCGGGCGATGTCGCAGCGCTGCGTGCGGCGATCGGCACGCTGCTCGGCGATCCCGAACGCCGCCGTGCGTTGGGCGCGGGCGGCCGGGCGCTCATGGCGCGCGAGTTCTCGATCGACGCCATGGTCGAGGGCAATCTCGCGGTCTATCGGGAGTTGCTCGACGCGACTGGATTGGTTCACACATGACCGAACCGACCACACTGCAAATGGTCGCCAGCAAGGCGCTCGGCGGGGCCGAACGCTGGTTCATCCGCTTCAGCGACGCGCTGGCCGAGCGCGGGGTGCCGGCTCAACTGTCGATCCGCCAGGGGAGCGCGCTCGACGGGCTGGATCTCGGCGGACTGCCGGTCCATCGACTGCCCTATCGCACCACCTGGGATCCCTGGTCGCGGCGTGCGGTCGGGCGTCTGATCCAGCGCTTGAAGCCCGACATCGTCCAGACCTACATGGGTCGCGCGACCCGGCTCGCCCGTCTGCCAAGCGCGGGCGGTCCGGTCCATCTGGCCCGGCTCGGCGGCTATTACGCACTCGGCCCCTATCGTCACGCCCACGGCTGGATCGGCAACACCCAGGGCCTGTGCGACTGGATGGTGCGCCAGGGACTGCCGGCCGAGCGCGTCCACCACATCTATAACTTCGCCGACCCGGCCCGTCCGGTCGCGCCCGAACTCGTCGCCGAACGCCGCGCTATGCACGGCCTGCCGGACGATGCCTGGGTGCTGGTCACGCTCGGACGCTTCGTGCCGGTCAAGGGCCAGCGCTATCTGATCGACGCGCTCGAACGCTTGCCCGAGACCATTGCCGGGCGTCCGTTGCGGCTGGTGATGGTCGGCGATGGACCGCTCGGTCCCGAGTTGCGGCATCAGGCCGAACAGGGCGGCCAGTCACACCGGATCGTCTGGGCCGGCTGGCAGCGCGATCCGGCGCCCTATCTCCAGATGGCGGATCTGGTCGTCTTCCCCTCGCTGGAAGACGAGACGCTGGGCAATGTCATCCTCGAAGCCTGGGCCTGGGGCAAGCCGCTGGTGACGGCCAGTTTCCGTGGCGCGCGCGAGCTGGCCCGTCATGGCGAGGATGCCTGGTGCGTGCCCTGCGCCGAAGCCGCCGCGCTGGCCGAGGGCATCCGCCAGACGCTGTCCGATCCAGTTCTGATGGCGGCGCTGGTCGCGCGCGGACTGGAGCGGGTGGAGCATGAATTCAGCCGCCGCGCCATCCTGGATCGCTATCTGGAACTCTATCGCCAGGTCGCGGGTGGCTGAGCCGGACCTCAGTCCTCGCTCAACCAATCGCGCACCACCAGAAAGCGCTCCAGGAGTTCGGCCTCCGGCGTCCCCGGCTCGGGCCGATGGTCGTAGCGCCAGCTCACCTCGGGCGGCATGGAGACCAGGATGGATTCGGTCCGCCCGCCCGACTGCAACCCGAACAGGGTGCCCCGGTCCTGGACCAGATTGAACTCGACATAGCGCCCGCGCCGGATCTTCTGGAACTCGCGCTCTCGATCACCATAGGTCATGGCCCAGCGGCGCTCGACGATCGGCAGATAGCCGGTCAGATAATGATCGCCAATGCTTCGCCAGAAGGCGAAGGCGTGCTCGAAACCGCCCTGGTCGAAGTCGTCGAAGAAGATCCCGCCGACACCGCGCGGCTCCTGGCGGTGCTTGATGAAGAAATACTCGTCGCACCAGGCTTTGAAACGCGGATAGAGTTCGGCGCCGAACGGCTCGCAGGCCTCGCGCGCGTTGCGGTGCCAGTGGATGACATCTTCCTCGAAGCCATAATAGGGCGTGAGATCGAAGCCGCCGCCGAACCACCAGACCGGCTCGGCGCCCGCCTTCTCGGCGAGGAAGAAACGCACGTTCAGATGCGACGAGGGCACATAGGGATTGGCCGGATGCGCCACCAGCGACACGCCAAGCGCCTCGAAGCGCCGCCCAGCCAGCTCGGGCCGATGGGCGCTGGCCGAGGGCGGCAACCGCTCGCCGTGGACGTGCGAGAAGTTGATGCCGCATTGCTCGAACACCAGCCCCTCGCGGATCACGCGCGTGCGTCCGCCCCCGCCGCCGGGCCGCTCCCAGGCATCCTGACGCAGCTCGGCCCCGCCATCGGCCGCGCGCAGCGCCACGGTGATGCGGTCCTGGAGATCGAGCAGATAGGTCTTGACGGCCTGAAGATCGGGTTGGTTCGACATGGCCATGAGTCCTCGCGTTAAAGTATGGACAGTGCAACCATAACCGATCCACGGCGCCTCATGCCCGCGCGAATCCTGCACGAGCGGCTGACAGGCGCCCGACTCAGGGACCGACACCATGACCCTGCGCACGCGCGTCCTCTGGCTCCTGCTCACCGCCTTCACCGTCTCGGCGGTTTGCCAGTACGCGATCGGGCACCTGGTGATCTATCCGCGCTTTCTCGAACTCGACCGCGCGCAGGCCGCGCAGAACCTGGAGCGCGCCATCCAGGCCCTGCAACGTGAACTGGACTTCCTGATCCCATCGATCAACGACTGGGCCGTTTGGGACGAGACCTATCGCTTCGTTCAAGAGCGCAATCAGGACTTCATCGACAGCAATCTGAACCCGCTGGCTCTGGAGCAACTGGATGTCAATGTGCTGGCCTTCTACGACCAAGCGGATCAAAGGATCTGGGTCGGCAGCCATTCATTGAACCCTGATGAACCGGGCCAGCTAGCCGAGATTGCGGCGCCTTCACGCTTTCCGCCGCATTCCATTGCAACTCGGCAGGCCTCTCCGGACGCCGCCGTGGGCGGCTTGCTATGGACGCCACGCGGACTGTTTCTCGTCGGCTATCGGTTGGTACTGCAAAGCTCCGGAGAGGGGCCGCCCATGGGAACCATCCTCATGGCGCGCTTCTTGGATGAGCACTCCATCGACCGCCTTGGCCACCAAGCGGGGGTCGATCTGCATCTCTCGCCCCCCGAAACGGACACCGAACCAACGGGCCAGACGCAGAGCGTCGGGCGACTGACACTGACTTCGATCAAACTGTATGAAACCCCGGACGAAACCACGGGGACGACGACCCTGATAGGACTCGATGGTCAACCCATGCTGACCCTGGCGGTCACGACTCCGCGCCAGATCGCCGCACGCGGCCAGGAGTCGCTGTGGCTGACGAGCCTGTCGCTGGCGGGCGCCGGAACGCTGGTGCTTGGACTGCTGCTGGTGATGCTCAACCGGATCGTGCTGGCCCCGCTGTCGCTGCTGACCAGGCACGCCACCCGTCTCGGAACCAGTGACGCACTCGATGCCCGGCTCGATCTCGACCGGCATGATGAGATCGGCGTCCTGGCCGAGGCGTTCGACCGCATGACCGCGCATCTGGCGCAGGCGCGCCAGCGATTGCTCGATCAGCTCGACGCGCTCGCCGAGGCACGCGACCATGCCGAGGCGGCCAACCGTGCCAAGAGCGATTTCCTGGCCACCATGAGCCACGAGATCCGCACTCCGATGAACGCGGTGCTGGGCATGGCCGAGTTGCTGCTCGCGACCGATCTCGATGCGCAACAACAGCGTTTCGCGCAGACCATCCATCGCTCCGGCGGCGCCCTGCTCGACATCATCAACGACATCCTCGACGTCTCCAAGATCGAAGCCGGCAAGCTGACGCTCGCCCCCCACGACTTCGATCCGCGCCTCCTGATCGAGGAGACGGCGCAGACCTTCAGCGAGTCGGCCAGTGCCAAGGGACTGCGGCTGACGGTGCGCCTTCCGCGCGATCTGCCGGGGCTGGTGCATGGAGACAGCACCCGTCTGCGTCAGATCCTGTTCAATCTGATCGGCAACGCGCTCAAATTCACCGAGCACGGCGAGATCCGGGTGAGCGCCAGCCTCACCATCCATGCCGATGAACGGATGACTCTGGCCATCGAGGTCCGGGATACCGGCTCCGGCATCGCTCCCGAGTTCCAGGCCGAAATCTTCGAGGCCTTCGCACAGGGGGATGGCTCGACGACGCGCCGTCACGGCGGAACCGGACTCGGGCTGGCCATCTCGCAACGTCTGGCGCACCTGATGGACGGATCGATCCGGGTCGAGAGCACGCCGGGCCAGGGGTCCTGCTTCACGCTGGAGGTTCGGCTCGACTCGGCACGGGGGGGCGGCGCATCCATGACGTTCGAATCGCGTCACAATCCGGTGACGGCAGACACGGCCCCCTGGGAGCCGCTGTCGGGTCGTGTGCTCCTGGTCGAGGACAACGCGGTGAACCGTGAGATGGCGAGTCTGATGCTGGATTCACTGGGCCTGGAGGTCGTCACAGCCGTCGATGGCGTGCAAGCCGAACGGGCGGTCACATGTGGCGACCACTTCGACCTGGTGCTGATGGATTGTCACATGCCGGTGATGGATGGTTTCGATGCCGCTCAGGCCATCCGTACCTGGGAGCAGACGCACGCCGATCCGGCACGGCGCCGGCTGCCGATCCTGGCCCTCACCGCCAATGTCGAGAAAGGCGTGCGCGAGACCTGTACCGGGGCGGGCATGGACGGTTATCTGAGCAAGCCCTTCAGTCAGACGCGCTTGCGCGCGGCGATCCTGCCCTGGCTGGCGCCCGGTACCAAACCAGTCGAATCCGCTCCGGAGCCGACCACCCTGACCGATCTGGCGACACTCGATCGGGCACCGCTGGCCGCCATTCGCACGCTCCGGCAACCCGGACAGCCCGATCCGCTCGAACGGGTCGTCGGACTCTATCTGCAAAGCGCCCTGAGTCTGAAACAGCGTCTCCAGCAGGCGCTGAATGCCGGGGATGCCGAGCAATTGCGTCAGGCCGCGCATACATTGAAGTCGAGCAGCGCCAATCTGGGCGGCCAGCGCCTGGCGGCCCGCTGCCATGAGTTGGAGGACTTGGGACGAGACGGCCGACTACCGGACGCAGCGGTCAAGCTCGCCGAGGTCGAACATGAATTCGCTGGTTTCGTCGCCGCACTCGAAGCGGTCATCCGGCCAGCGGAGTTGGAGGAGTCGGCATAAATGCGCGTGTTGATCCTGGAAGACGAGCCGTCGATGGCCGTTCTATTGGAACAGCTGGTCAAGCAGCTGTGGCCAAGGGCCGTGGTGGATCTGGAGTCCGACGCGCTGTCGGCGCTCGACCGCTGGCAACGCTCGGGCGCGGATCTGGCGCTGCTCGACTGGGAGCTTCCGGGGATGAGCGGCATCGAGGTGTTGAAACAAATCAAGAAGTCCGGGAGCAGGACGCTGTGCGTGATGGTGTCCGGACATGCCGATCGCGCCTCGATCCTGACGGCGGGTGCCCAGCATGTCGATGCTTTCATCGTCAAACCCTTCGACATCGACGAGGTGCGGGCGCGTCTGTTGCAGGTCATGGCCGCATCGCCTCCCGAACCGGAACCGGATGCCCCGACCGTCATGCCGACCTTTGCCTCGCTCGAAGCGTTCGTCCTGTTCAACCTGACACACGGCCTGCCCGGTCTGCCGATCGAATCCGGGTTCGTACAGGCTCTCAAGGGAATACGTCAGCTCGACGTCGAGGGCCTGCGTGCCCTGCTCCAGCGCAGCCAGCGTGATCCGGCACTGGTTCTGCGGGTCTTGAGCCTGGCCAATGGGCATGGGTACGCGCGCGGACCGGAGCCGCTCGAAACCTTCGAGAGCGCGCTGAGGCGCATCGGGCTGACTGGACTCGTCAATCTCGCCGTGGAGTTGTCGCTGCTGCCGGGAAGCGCGCTGAAACACGACTGGCTGCGGGCCCAATATCAGGCGTTCCAGCGCGACAGTCTGGCTCTGGCCGAGATCGTCAAGCAGTTGGGTGCGGACGTGGAATTCGATGTCGAGGCGGCACGGACGGCCTGTCTGCTGTATCGGGTCGGCGAGCTGGCGCTGTTGCAGGTGATGCAGGCCTGGATCGATCTGGGGCAGACGCTCGACGAGACACAGGGCGCACGGCTCCTGACACGCGAGGGTGCGCGAGCGGGCAACCAGATCAAGAGCCAGTGGACGCTTCCCGGCAGTGTGCGAGCGCGTGTCGACGCCGCCCATCTGCTGCCCGAGGGCACCGTGCGCAAGGAGCAGGTGCTGATGCGCATCGCGGGTCTGATCCACAGCGGCGAATCCGACCAGGAGCTGATGCGTCTACTGGCCCGGCTCGGGCTGCCGGACACGACCGTCGAACGCTATCGCGTCGCCGGCGAGTCATGAGGATTCGGCACAGCAAACAAACGATTCGACCGATAGGGCTTGGTCCAACCCCACATCTCGGTCCACAATGCCGCACAGTTCGCTCTCGCGGCTCCAATCCGAGCGGCGGGACTTCCCAATTTCCCGAATAACCCTGATCATTGCTCCATGGACGTATTTCCCCTACCCCTTGCCCGGATCGGTATCATTGGCGGCGGCCAGCTCGGCCGCATGCTGGCCAAGGCCGCCAAGCGCCTCGGCTGCACCTGCGTGATACTCGATCCGACTCCCGGCTCGCCGGCCGGCCAGGTCGCCGGTCATCAGATCGTCGGCAACTATCATGATGCGGCCAAGCTGCGCGAGCTGGCCGAGTCCTGTGATGTCATCACCTTCGACATCGAGGACATCGACACCGAGACCCTCATCCAGCTCGAACGCGAGGGACACCGCATCCATCCATCGCCCCGTGTGCTGGCGCTCATCCAGGACAAGCTGACCCAGAAGCAGGCGCTCGCCGCCGCCGGCATCCCGACGGCCGAGTTCGTGCCCATGCCCGAACCGACGCCCGAGGATTTCGCCGCCTTCGGCTATCCGCTGGTGCAGAAGGCCAGACGCGGCGGCTACGACGGGCGCGGCGTCTCCATCCTCAAGTCGGCCGAAGACTACCCGCGCCATCTGCCGGTGCCCTCGCTGCTCGAACGCTTCGTGCCGGCCGCGAAGGAACTGGCCGTGGTGGTCGCGCGCGGACACGATGGCGACTGCCGCTGCTATCCGGTGGTCGAGATGGTCTTCCGCCCCGGTGAGAACGTGCTCGACCTGCTGCTCGCCCCGGCGCGTATCGCCCCCGAGACGGCCGAGGCCGCCGTGGCCCTGGCCGTGCGCACGGTCGAGACCCTGGGCGGCGTGGGCATCTTCGGCGTCGAACTGTTCCTGACCGAAACCGGAGAACTCCTGGTCAACGAGGTCGCGCCCCGCACGCACAACTCGGGCCACCACACCATCGAGGCCAATGTCACCGACCAGTTCGAGCAGCATCTGCGCGCCGTGGTCGGACTGCCGCTCGGTGCGACCGACCAGCTCTCGCCGGCGGCCATGATCAACCTGCTCGGCGCGCCCGACCATCGCGGCCGTCCGGTCGTCAAAGGTTTGTCCGAGGCGTTGGCCATTCCGGGCGTCTGCCTGCACCTCTACGGCAAGGCGGCCACGGCACCCTATCGCAAGATGGGCCA
Organism: Allochromatium vinosum DSM 180; assembly: GCF_000025485.1. NCBI lineage: Bacteria > Pseudomonadati > Pseudomonadota > Gammaproteobacteria > Chromatiales > Chromatiaceae > Allochromatium > Allochromatium vinosum. The sequence goes on from NC_013851.1 coordinate 2,952,398, forward strand.
TGTCACCGTGCTCGACCCGGACATCGCCACAGCCGAACACAAGGCACTCCAGGTACGCGCACTCATCGAGATCTCGGGCGAGGATCACCCATGACCCAATCCAAACATCCATCCGGCCCGCTGGTGGGCATCATCATGGGCAGCGACTCGGACTTGCCGGTCATGCGCGAGGCCGCCGCCATCCTCGACGAGTTGGGCGTGGCCTACGAGATGACCATCGTCTCGGCCCATCGCACGCCCCAGCGGCTCTATGACTATGCTCAAGGCGCCGTCGAGCGCGGCCTGCGCGTCATCGTCGCCGGTGCCGGCGGCGCGGCTCATCTGCCGGGCATGGCGGCCGCCATCACGCCGCTGCCGGTCATCGGTGTGCCGATCAAGACCTCCAGCCTCTCCGGTCAGGATTCGCTGCTGTCGATCGTGCAGATGCCGGCCGGTGTGCCCGTGGCCACGGTCGCCATCAACGGCGCCAAGAACGCCGGCATCCTGGCCGCGCAGATCCTGGGCAGCGCCGATACCGCGCTGCTGGAGCGGGTCGCCCGGTACAAGCGCGATCTGGAGTCGATGGTGATGGAGAAGGTCGCGCTCCTGGAACGGAACGCGCTCTGAAGCGGAGCTTCAACCGGTTCTAAGCCGCGTCACGGACGCGGTCCGCTCCGCCAACGGCGGGGAAACAGGAGGACTCGTGGACATCGCCGAACTGCTCGCCTTCAGCGTCAAGAACAATGCCTCGGACCTGCATCTGTCGTCCGGGTTGCCGCCCATGATCCGGGTCGACGGCGACATGCGCCGCATCAATGTTCCACCCCTGGAACATCGCGCAGTCCATTCGCTGGTCTACGACATCATGAACGACAAGCAGCGCAAGGACTACGAGGAGTTCCTGGAGACCGACTTTTCGTTCGAGATCCCCGGCGTGGCGCGTTTCCGCGTCAACGCCTTCAACCAGAAGCGCGGCGCGGGCGCCGTCTTCCGCACCATCCCCTCCAAGGTGCTGACGCTCGAAGAGCTCAAGGCGCCCAAGAGCTTCAAGGACATCATCGATGTGCCGCGCGGGCTGATCCTGGTCACGGGGCCGACCGGCTCGGGCAAGTCGACCACGCTTGCGGCAATGGTCGACCACATCAACGACAACAAGTACGAACATATCCTCACCATCGAGGATCCGATCGAGTTCGTGCACGTCAGCAAGAAGTGTCTGGTCAACCAGCGCGAGGTGCACAAGGACACCCTCGGTTTCAGCGAGGCGCTGCGCTCGGCCCTGCGCCAGGACCCGGACATCATCCTGGTCGGCGAGATGCGCGACCTGGAGACCATCCGGCTGGCCCTGACCGCCGCCGAGACCGGCCATCTGGTGTTCGGCACCCTGCACACCACCTCGGCGGCCAAGACCATCGACCGCATCATTGACGTCTTCCCGGCCGCCGAGAAGGACATGGTGCGCGCCATGCTTTCCGAGTCATTGCGCGCGGTCATCTCGCAGACGCTGCTGAAGAAGACCGGCGGCGGACGTATCGCCGCGCACGAGATCATGATCGGCACCCCGGCCATCCGCAACCTCATCCGCGAGGCCAAGATCGCCCAGATGTATTCGGCGATCCAAACCGGCCAGGCGCACGGGATGCAGACCCTGGATCAGAATCTCAAGGAGCTCCTGAGCAAGGGACTCATCGCCCGCCAGGACGCCCGCGCCAAAGCGCAGAGCAAAGAGGATTTCCATTGAAGCCCCCCTTCTGACCGACTGAGGTCGCACCATGGATCTGAAGCGCGCGCTGGAACAACTCCTGAGTGCCCTGGTCGAGAAAAAGGGCTCGGACCTCTTCATCACCGCCGGCTGGCCGCCGAGCATCAAGATCGACGGCACCATCTATCCGGCGACCAAGCAGCCGCTCACGGCCGATCAGGCGCAGGGCATGGTCTACGAGATCATGAACGAGCGCCAGCGCGCCGAATTCGAAGACACCAAGGAGTGTCAGTTCGCGCTCGACCGCGCCCCGCTCGGACGCTTCCGTGTCAGCGCCTTCGTCCAGCGCGACGCCGTCGGCATGGTGCTGCGGCGCATCGAGACCCGCATCCCGACCCTGGAGGAACTCAAGCTCCCCTCGGTGCTGCGCGATCTGGCCATGACCAAGCGCGGTCTGGTGATCTTCGTCGGCGCCACCGGCACGGGTAAATCGACCTCGCTCGCGGCCCTGATCGGCTACCGCAACCATCACAGCTCGGGCCACATCATCACGGTCGAGGACCCGATCGAGTACGTCCACGAGCACGACGGCTGCATCATCACCCAGCGCGAGGTCGGCGTGGACACCGAGTCCTTCGAGGTCGCCCTGCGCAACACCCTGCGTCAGGCCCCGGACGTCATCCTGATCGGCGAGATCCGCACCCGCCAGACCATGGAGTACGCCATCACCTTCGCCGAGACCGGCCATCTGGTGCTCGCCACCCTGCACGCCAACAACGCCAATCAGGCCATGGATCGCGTCATCAACTTCTTCCCCGAGGAATCGCGCAGCCAGATGCTCATGGATCTCTCGCTCAACCTCAAGGGCATCGTCGCCCAGCAACTGGCGCCGCGCAAGAACGGCCAGGGCCGGCGTGCGGTGATCGAGATCCTGCTCAACACGCCGCTGGCGGCCGATCTCATCCGCTTGGGCGAGGTGCACAAGCTCAAGGATCTGATGAAGCGTTCGGGCGAACAGGGCATGATCACCTTCGATCAGGCGCTGTTCAATCTCTATCAGGAAGGCGAGATCAGCTACGAGGATGCCCTGAAGTACGCCGACTCGGCCAACGAGGTGCGGCTGATGATCAAGCTACAGAGCGGTATGACGCCGAGCAGTACGACGGATCAGGGCATCGACGCCATGAGTCTGGTCAGGGACGAAGACCCCCGGAACAAACGCTGAACGCGCCGCTCAGGGCACCGGATCGGCGAAGCGTTCGCGGATATTCAGGATCTCGGGGACGAGGTCGAGAAAGACGGCCATGAAGTTCGGGTCGAAATGCTTGCCCGACTGCCTGTGCATCCAGTCGAGCGCCGCCTCCACCTCCCAGGCCGGCTTGTAGGGACGCACCGAGGTCAGCGCATCGAAGACATCGGCCAGGGCGACGATACGGCCCGACTCGGGGATCGCCTCGCCGACCAGACCCAGCGGATAACCGCCACCATCCCATTTCTCGTGATGACTCAGGGCGATCTCGCGCGCCAGTTGCAGTAGCTCGGAATCATCACCGCTGAGGATATCGCCGCCGATGGTGCTGTGAGTCTGCATGATCCGCCATTCCTCGGGCGTGAGCGGTCCGGGTTTGAGCAGGATGCTGTCGGGAATACCGATCTTGCCCACGTCATGCATGGGACTGGCATGCAGCATGATCTCACAGCGCTCCGCGTCCCAGCCCAGATGGCGGGCCAGCAGGGTCGAGGTATGACTCATGCGCAGGATGTGCTGCCCGGTCTCGTTGTCGCGATACTCGGCGGCACGCCCCAGACGCTGCACCACTTGCAGCCGGGTCTCGCGGATCTGACGGGTGCGCTCATAGACGATGCGTTCGAGCATGTCCTTCTGATCGTGCGCCATGCGATGCGCCAGTTGCACATCGAGCATGTTGCGCACCCGGGCGGCGACCTCGGCCTGGTCGAAAGGCTTGCCGATGAAGTCGCTGGCCCCCGCCTCCAGCGCGCGCAGCCGGTAGTCGCGCGAGCGCAGCGAGGTGAGTACCAGGATGGGCGGCGTGAGTGGGTCGGCGAGCGCGGCCAGCCGCTCGATGAGATCGAACCCGCTCAGCCCCGGCATCTCGATGTCGAGCAGGATGAGATCGGTCGGCGCCTGCTGATAGACCGTCATGAATTCATGGGGGTCTTGAACGAGCACGATGTTCGCGTAGCCGGCAGCCTGAAGCAGGCGCTCCATCAGAACGAGGCTGACGCGCTCGTCGTCGACGACCAGGATCCGGGCCGTCTTACGGCACAGTGTATCGACTCTCGCCATGGGTCTCATCGTCCCGCTGCTGAATGATAGGAGCGTTGACATGGCCCGGATAGTCAGGTTCCGGACTGTCTACGCAACGCATCGATGTCGAGCGGAATCTCCATCACGGCCACGTCATCGATTTGCTCGGTTCCAGCACAATGCGCATCGAAGGCCGCCATCAGCGCCGGAAGGATCGGCGTTCCAGGCGCCCAATCGTCCAGTAGCGCACTCAGACCGGCATCGACGAACATCTGGCCCTGTTGGTCCGGTGCTTCGAGCAATCCATCGCTCATGAGCAGCAGACGATCACCCGCCGTGATCTGCACCTGACGCATGACCGGATCATGGAGTTCGGGCAGGATCCCGAGCGGCAGTGCGTGGGAGGGCAGTTCGATCCGCCCGGCGGCGGTGCACAGGTGGGCGGCCGGCATGCCGCCGTTCCACCAGGACAGGGTATCGCCGCCTTCCGAGATCGAGATCAGATAGGCGGCCATGAAGCGCTCCGTGGGCAGCAGACGATAGAGCTTCTGATTGATCTCGGAGAGCAAGGCCACATCGTCGAAGCCCTTGGTGGTCATGGCATGGAAGGTGTCGGCCACGGGCAGGGCACCGACGGTGGCCGCCAGTCCATGGCCGGTGAAATCCCCCAGAAGTATCCTCAGCCCGCCATCCGGAAGATAGTGCATCAAGACCAGGTCGCCATTGAAGATCGTGGCCGGACGCTCGACCATTCCGATGGCCGGGACGCAGACATTGTGATATTTGACGGCCTGGGTCCAGACGCGTTCGGCGAGCTTTTTCTCCTCGTGATCGTGCTCCAGCAGGGTTTCGAGCAGACGCTGCTTGGCGGCGAGCGTGCGTTGCAGATCGCGCACGCGCTCCATGGCCAGGACACGCGCCCTGAGCCGCGTGAGGGTGAAGGGTTTGGCGAGGAAGTCGTCGCCTCCGGCCTTGATGCAGCTCAACAGGCACTGCTCGTCCTTGACGGCGGTCAGGAAGATCACCGGCACGAAGTCCTCTCCGGTCAGACGCTTGATGCGTCTGGTGCTCTCCAGACCGTCCATCTCGGGCATCAGGGCGTCCATGAAGACGATGTCCGGACGCTCCTGCTCGAAGCATTCCAGAGCCTCGCGACCATTGGCGGCCTCGAGCGTGCGGAAGCCCTCCTTGACCAGCATCGAGCCGAGCAGACGCCGATTGGCGACCTCGTCATCGACGATCAGGGCCAGTCCCCGCTGACCGCCGGAGACACCACTCGACTCTGAAGGCTCAGAGGCCACGACCGGCTCGACCGGCATTGCAGGCGTCGGAGGGTTCAACTCAGAATTCCGCCCATTCGTCTTCATCCGGCTTCATCGGCTGACGGGACGGCCCGGCCTTGGGCGGGTGACTGACCTTGCCCGGCCTGGCGGCGACCGGCGACTTGTGCGCGACGGCGCGCGTGGTCGCATGGGCATGGACATGGCCATCCTCCTGCCCGACCTTGAACACCGAGACCACCTCGGCCAGGGTACGGGCCTGATCCTCCAGCGCCTCGGCGGCGGCGGCGGCCTCCTCGACCAGGGCGGCATTCTGCTGCGTCACCTCGTCCATCTGGGTGATGGCCTGATTGACCTGCTCGATGCCGCTGGACTGCTCGACGGAGGCGGCCGAGATCTCGGCCATGATGCTGGTGACGCGATTGATCGACTCGACGATCTCGGTCATGCGGGCGCCGGCCTCGTTGACCTGGGCCGTGCCCGAGTCGACCTTGGAGACGCTGTCGGTGATGAGGGTCTTGATCTCCTTGGCGGCATTGGCCGAGCGCTGGGCGAGACTGCGCACCTCGGCGGCGACCACGGCGAAGCCGCGGCCCTGCTCACCGGCACGCGCCGCTTCCACCGCCGCGTTGAGCGCCAGGATGTTGGTCTGGAAGGCGATGCCGTCGATGACGCCGATGATGTCGGCGATCTTCTTGCTCGACTCGGAGATGTCGGCCATGGTCTGGACCGAGGCATTGACCACCACGCCGCCCTTGACCGCGACATCAGCCGCCGAAATGGCCAGTTGATTGGCCTGACGGTGCTGGTCAGCTCTTCCATGGAGCTTGCGGTCTCTTCCAGCGAGCTGGCCTGCTCTTCGGTGCGCTGGCTCAGATCCTGGTTGCCGGTGGCGATCTCACCCGAGGCGGTGTTGATGGTGTCGACCGCCTCACGGATGCGGAACACCAGATCCTTGAGGTTCACCACCGTGGTATTGACGCCGGCCTTGGTCTCGCCGAAGAGTCCAGGATAGTCCTGGGTGATGGTCTGGGTCAGGTCGCCGTCGGCCAGCGCCTGGGCCACGCGCATCACGTCTTTCAGGCCCACTTCGGTGGTGTCGGAGAGCTGGTTGAGCAACTGGGCGATGTCGCGCGCGAAGCCCTGCTTGCCGGCCAGATCGAGCTTGATGCTGAAGTCGCCCCGGTTGGCGGCGTCGACGATGTTACGGATCTCGTCGACCACGGCGGTCAGGGCCTTGACGGTGCCGTTGACGCCGTTCTTGGTCTCGCCGAAGAGTCCCGGATAGTCGCGGGTGATGGTCTGCGACAGATCGCCGGCGGCCAGGGCGTTGGCCACGCGGGTGACGTCCTTGAGTCCGACGTCCGTGGTCTCGGCCAGCTGGTTGAGTCCCTCGCTGATCTCTTTGCCGAAGCCCTGTTTGCCGGCGACATCCAGACGGCGGCTGAAATCCCCACGGGTCGCGGCCTGGACGATACCGGCGATCTCACCGACCAGTTGCTTGAGGTTCTCCTGCATCACCTTGAGCGAAGCGAGCAGGCTGGTGGTATCGCCGTCCTTGGTCCGGATACTGTGCGAGAGATCGCCGTTGGACACGGCCAGCACCATGGTGGCGGCATAATCCGGCTCGCCGCCGAGCTGTCTCGTCAGCGAGCGGGTGATCCAAAGCGCCACACCAATGCCGACCACGAACGCCAGCGCCGAGAGCAACAGGGTCAGCGTGATGGCAGTGCCCGCATTTGACTTGGCCAAAACACCAGTTTGATCCATCAGCGCCGTCTGGAACTTGATGAGTTCGATGGCCGTCTCCTGGTAGATACTCCCGGCCTCGCGGAACTCGTTCAACAGATAAGCGCGCGCCTCGTCATCACGCCCCGACTGCACCAAGGGAATGATCTTTTGCAGATCCTCGACATAGCGAGAACGCGCGCTCTTTAGCGCATCGAGCCGCTTGATTCCCTCTGCCGATCGAATCGTCTCCGTCAACCGCTCAATGTGCTCGCCGATCGACTGGCTGAGCGGGGGAAGCCGGTCGAGTTCGTCGGCCCTCTCGACCGGGTCGCTGAGCAGAATCGCGTTGCGAACCGTGAGCGCGACGGCATTGAGGTCGTCGATGATGCCGTTGGCCTCAACGGTCTTGGGAAACAGATCGCTGATGATGATCTCAATATCGTCGTTGAGCAGGCGGATATTGAACCAACTGACGAAGGCAATCAGGCCCAACAGCAGCAAGACCGCCCCAAAGCCCAACCCCAAGCGTGTGGAAACCTTCATAGTGCCCATGTTTTATTCCCGACGATAGATGTTGATTCGATCGAGCATCGAGACGGATACGGATTCAGGAGCCCCGCGTCCAGTCAACCAAGAGGGCGCGCAACCCCTCGAATTCGCGCTCCATGAGCGACGCCAGACGTTCGACCTCGGCCGACGAAACAGGCTGCCCGGCCAGTTCCTCCAGTGTGGACGCCAAGCCGTGCAAACACATGGCCGAAACATTGGCCGCCAGGCCGACCAGGCTGTGGGCCTTGCGCTGGACCCCGACCCGATCACCCGACTCCAGAGAGGCGCGTAGCTCCTGGAGCCGCGCCGGAGCGTCCAGCAGGAACTGATCGATGACCTCGCACGCGATGCCGCGATCTCCCAAGACGCGCTCAAGCATATCGTCAGCGTCGAAAGAGACGGTGTCTGGCCTGGGGTCGGGCACCTCAGGCGGCAGGTCGGCATCCTTCGGACCACGGCGGCTGTCCATGTGGAACAGATGCTCGGCGATGATCCGACTCAATTCGTGTGGCTGGACCGGCTTGGATATATAGGCATTCATCCCGGCGTCCAAGCAGCGTCGCACGTCGCCCGGCATGACGAGCGCGGTCATGGCCACGATCGGGACATGGGGATCGAGCACTCCGGCCTCGCCGCGCCGGATGAGACGTGCCGTCTCGAAACCGTCCATCTCGGGCATCTGACCATCCATGAGCACCAGATCGTAACGGGCGCGCGACAAGGCCTCCAAGGCTTCCAGACCATTGCACGCGATATCCGGTTTAGGATAACCGAGTTTTTCCAGGATGCCACGCGCGACGATCTGATTGGTCGGGTTGTCGTCGACGAGCAGCAGGCGTGCCTCGGGGTGAGCCGGGCGTCCGATTCCTGGAATGCGATCCGGCCCGACGGGCGGCGACACGGGCTCCAGCACGGGTCTCTCGCGCCCCATGACGCGCAGCAGACAATCACGCACCAGATGGTGGCGCAGAGGCTTGGTGACATAGCCGGCGAAATCGCCCGATTCGAGGTACGCATAGTCCTCGCGCTTGGCCAGCGCGGTCAGCAGGACGAGCCGGGTGTCGCGAATCTCGGGTTCCTGTTTGATCAGCCGCGCCAGTTGCAGACCATTGGGGTCAGGCATGCGCAGATCGATCAACGCCACATCGAAGGGGGCGCCGGCCCGGACGGCCTGATGCAGGGCACGCAGCGCGTCGCCGGCACGTCCCGCCACGGCGACCTGACAACCCCAGGCACGCAGCAGTGAGGCGGCCTGGGCGCGGTTGTCCAGATGATCGTCCACCACCAGTACCCGAACGTCGTCGATGTCCCGCTCGCACACCCGATATTCGGTCGCGGTCTGCGGCGAACACTCGAACTCAGCGGTGAACCAGAATCGCGATCCCTGGCCGGGCCGACTCTCCAGACCGATGTCACCGTTCATCAATTGGGCCAGCTGCTTGGCGATGACCAGTCCCAGCCCGGTGCCGCCGAAGCGGCGCGTCGTCGAGCTATCGACCTGATTGAAGGCCGTGAACAGCTTGCCCAGCTGATCCTCGGGAATGCCGATCCCACTGTCGTGCACCTCGAAACGGATCAGCGCCCGTCCCGCCTCGGCCCGCTCGAGTGCGAGCTGGAGGCCGACCTCGCCGCGTTCCGTGAACTTGATGGCGTTGCCCATGAGATTGACGATGACCTGACGCAGATAACGCGGGTCGCCGCGCACGGCGGTCGGCACCTGAGGGGCGATGCGATAGGTCAGTTCCAGATCCTTCTCGTGGGCGTTGAAGGCCATCATCTCCAGCACCTCCTCGATCAGGAGACGCAGGTCGAACTCCAGGTGCTCCAGCTCCAGCTTGCCGGCCTCGATCTTGGAGAAGTCCAGGATGTCGTTGATGAGCGCCAGCAGGTTCTCGCCGCTGTCGCGCACGATCTCGGCCAGACGGCGCTGCTCGGGATCGAGGTCGGTGTCGAGCAGCAGACCCGTGATGCCGATGACGCCGTTCATCGGGGTACGGATCTCGTGACTCATGTTGGCCAGGAACTGGCTCTTGGCCTGAGTGGACGCCTCGGCCTGGGCCAGCGCCCGATCGAGTTCCTGATTCTGGATCTCCATGCGGCGTGTGTACTGCTGGAGCTGCTGTTCGGCGAGCTTGCGTTCGCCGATGTCCTTGATACCGCCATAGAGCCGGCGTCCGCCGCATTCATCGGTCAGGCACTGATTGATGATCTCGACCCAGGCTGAACTGCCGTCGCGCCGGCGCAGACGCAGCTGGCAGCTCGAGACGGCCTCCTCCTTCAGACCGGCCTGGTGGCGGTCGAACAGCGAACGATCCTCCAGCACCACCAGCCGCCGCCAGGTGCCCATGGCGAGGATCGCCTCGCGCGTATGGCCGGTGATGGTCTCGACGGCGCCGTTGAGCCAGTCGAGCTTGTAGCGCTCCGGTTCGATCTCGATGCAGGAATAGACGATGTCGGACATCAGCATCGACAGGCGCCGGAAGCGCGATTCGTTCAGGCGCAGCGCCTGCTCGGCACGACGCTGACGCACCGTTCGCCAGATGGCGTTGGCGATGAGCTGCACGCTCTCGACGTCGAGTTCGCTGTAATCGCTCGCCTTGTTGCCGACGCCGGCCAGCATGCGCACCAGCCCGCCCTCGATCACCGGAATGGTCAGAAAGCGCTGGAGCGGAGCGTGATCCGGCGGCAAGCCGCACTTACCGGCGAGTGCCGGATAGTCGTTGCAGGTGATCGGGCGACGCCGGCGCAGGGCATCGGCCCAGACGCCGGCCTGACTGATCGCATAATGAACGGCATTCGGCGGCAACTGGCAACCACTGTCTTCGACGGTCGCCTGTGACCAGGCGACTAGCTCGATGGTCTCCTGATTCGAGTTGACTAGATGGATGAAGCCCATGAGGCTGCCGGTGAGCGATTCGGCCAGCGCCAGCCCATGCTGCATGAAGCCGATCTCGTCGAGATCGTCGGCGATCTGGGGTAGCTCCAGTAGCGCCTCGGCGCGACGCTTCTGCAGATCCATCAGCAGCTCGTTCTGTTTGCGGTGAGTGATGTCGCGATTGACTCCGCGCCATCCCTGGTGGGTTCCGTCGACGTCATAGACCGGGCGACAGACGTGTTCGATCCAGCGCTGACTGCCGTCGGGCCGGCGCAGACGCAACTGCAACCGAACGTGCGGCGCATCGTCGGTGGACTGGGATATCTCGTGCTTGTGCTCCAGCCAGAGCGGCTGGTCGTCGGGATGGATCAGACGATCCATGAGCCTGGGATCGTCCATGAAGGCGTCGGGCGGATAGCCGCAGACGTATTCGCACGCCGGCGAGACATAGAGATAGCGTCGATCCGAACCCAGCCAGTAGTCCCAGTCGGCCGAATAGTCGGCCAGCATCCGATAGCGGGTCTCGCTGTCGCGCAGACGCGCATAGGCGGCATGGATCTCGGACTCGTGACGCAGACGCTCGGTGAGATCGACGATGGAGCAGACGAGATGATGCTGGTCGTCGTCCTCGGCCGGCACCCGCACCACATGCAGCTCGCCGGTGAACTGTCCGGCATCCGTGGTGAGGAACCGGATCTCGGGACAGTGTGCCTCACCGTCGTCCCAGGCGCGCTGCAGGGTGTCGTCGAGCACCCCGTCTGATTCGCGCGCCACCAGTCGCGGCAGGTAGTGCTGACGCTTGTGCTTCTCGCGCAGCACGAAGAGCCGGTCACCGGCATGGTTGGCCATGAGGATCAGGCCATGGCGGTCGACCACCAGGATCGGCTGGGGAACGCCGTAGAAGAGTGCCGTATAGCGGTTGGCGATACGCTCGACGGCCGCCTGGGTATCGCGCAACTCGATGTTCTGCAACTCCAGCTCGGCCTGATAGATGAGCAGGTTCTCGGTGAGTTCGGGCAGATCGATCTCGCCACGCGCCAGACGCCGCTCGGCCCATTCGAGGTCGCCACGATCGAGCGCCTGGCGTGCACGCGCACGCACCCTGGGCCAATCGGAGGATGTCGGCGGCTTGGGGGGAGAAGTCATGGCGAGATCCTGAAATCGACGGAGACCCGTCCGTCACCGGCGTCGAACCGCGTCTGGAACGGCAACGCCCCTGATAGCATAAGGCGCTGAGATTTGGAACTGCCGCACCCTGATGTCCAGCCTCAGGCTCGCGTCGAGATAACCGGCGAATGGAGACGCCCGCCGCGCCGTCCCGGATCGGGGCGGACATGACAGGCCTGTGTCGCGTTGGCCTCAGGTCTCTCCCGCCGTCTGGTCGGCTCGCCCCTGCTGCAAGAGCATGAGTTGCTGTAGCAGGCGCGTTTTGAGGGCGAAGAGCGCGTCGCATTCGGCGCGGAGCCCCTCGGTTTCGCCCCGGCCATGCCGCTCGATGATTCTGTGCCCGAGCCGGCGAATCTCGTGATGGAGATCACCGAGTTCGGTATAGGCCGGAAGTTGCCCGTAATGAGTACGCCCCTCGCCACTGTACCAGGTATCGAAGCGACGGCAGGTACTATCGGCCAGACTCTCCGCGTGAGGCAGACGTTCGCCGGCTTCCACGGCATGGACGATGTGCCTGACCCACTTGATATGGTCGTATTGAATCAGCAGCAGCGGGACATCCAGGGCGTTCAAATGCTGATCCGTCCAGAGATTCCATTGCCAGTTCGTCGCGAACTCATCCATCCAGGCCGGGATCTGTTCAGCGGGCATGGGCCGTCCGATGCCGTAACCCTGGGCATGGTCGCAGCCGAAGCGCATCAGCAGCAACCCCTGTTCCGGGGTCTCCACCCCCTCGGCGATCACCTCCTTCCTGAAGACCTTGGCCAAGCCGATCACCCCCTCGATGATGGCCAGATCCTCGGAGTCCTCCAGCATGTTGCGCACGAACGACTGGTCGATCTTGAGGGTTTCCGCCGGGAGCTGCTTGAGATAACTGAGCGATGAGTAACCCGTGCCGAAGTCATCGAGCGCGAAACGCACGCCCATGGCCTGACAGGCGGTCATGATGCCGCGCACGCTCTGGATGTCCTCCAGGGCCGCGCTTTCGAGGATCTCCAGCTCCAGCAGACGCGGTGTCGCCTCCGGGTGCTCGGCCAGGATCGTTTGCAGGCGCAGCACGAAATCGCGCTGCTGGAAATGATGGGCCGCGATATTGACGCTGATGGTCAGCGGCCGCCCCTCGGCGCACCACTGCCGGATCTGTCCCAGAGCCTCGTGCAACACCCATTCGCCGACCTCGACGATCAGGGGCGATGCTTCGATCAGTGGCAGAAACTGTAGCGGCGGCACCAGTCCGCGCTCGGGGTGCCGCCAGCGGATCAGCGCCTCCATGCCGACCACCTGACCGAGGCGCATGTCGACCTTGGGCTGGTAGTAGAGCTGGAATTCGCCGTGCTGGAGCGCTTGGCGGATGCGCTCCAGCTCGCGATGACGCGACTGCATCGCATTGGCCGCCTCCGGGTCGAAGAGCTGATAGCGATTCCGCCCCATCTGCTTGGCCTGATACATCGCCTGATCGGCATGGCGCAGCAGGGTGTCGGGATCATGGTCATCGAGCGGATAGATGGTGACGCCGACACTGACGGTGATCACGATCTGCAGGGCGTCGATGCGCACCGGATGCGCCACACCGTCGAGCAGCCGCACCAGGACATTGTCCAACTCCTCCTGATTGCGCAGGTCATTGAGCAGGATCACGAATTCATCGCCACCCAGCCGCGCCACCGTATCGTTGGAACGCAAGGTGTCGCGCAAGCGACGACCGATATCGATCAACAGGCGGTCGCCGGTCTCGTGTCCGTGGTGATCGTTGACCAGCTTGAAATTGTCGAGATCCAGGAAACAGACGGCAGCCAGACGTTCATGACGCTGGGCGTCGTCGAGCGCCTGTCTTAGCCGGTAGCCCAACAGCAGGCGATTGGGCAGACCGGTGAGCACGTCGTAATGGGCCAGATTTTCCAGCCTGCTCTGCGAGTTCTTGAGATCGGTGATGTCGATGAACATGCCGATGTAATGCGTCACCCGGCCAGATGGATCCTGCACCGCGTTGATATGCAGGATCTCCGGATAGAGTTCGCCCGATTTCTTGCGATTCCAGATCTCGCCGTGCCAGCGTCCGGTCTCGTTCAGATCGCGCCACAGCGCACGATAGAAAGCGGCGTCCTGCAAACCGGATTTGAGCAGGGTCGGCGTCCGGCCCAGCGCCTCCTCGCGGCTGTAGCCCGTGACCCGGACGAAGGACGCATTGACATCCAGGATACGGGTCGCCGGGTCGGTGATCATGATCCCTTCCTGCGAGTGCTCGAAAACGCTGGCCATCTGCCGCAGCCGCAGCTCGGCCAGTTTATGGGAGGTGCGATCGCGCAGCGTTTCGACCACGGCGATGATCCGGCCCGAGGAATCGCGCACCGGGCCGGCGTCGATGGCCAGATAGCGTTCGGTACCCTGCAGGGGCATGACACACCAGTTTTCGGCGTGGATTTCGCACCCCGTGCGGAGCAACTGGTCATACTCGGTATAGAAGTGATCGATCTCGTCCAGGCGGTTGTGCAACACCAGATCGGCCAGACAGGGTCGGCATTCGGGATAGAAGGCCCGCCAGTGATCCTGGCTGCCCAGGACACGGCTGGCGGGCATGCCGGTGAGGTTCTCGCAAGCGCGGTTCCAAACGATGACCCGCCCCGTGGCATCCAGCACGAAGGTCGGAACCACGAGCTGCTCCAACAACTCGGCGGCAAAAATCTGTCCGTCCATGATGCTCCCCCCCATGATCTCTAATCGTTTTTCGAGTGCGGCGTGGCAGGCGGTCAGTGTCAGGGTCGTTGCCGCCTTCACCATTGTTCATCTACTTGTAACGTGTCAAGAGCGCTTCGGGTTGCTGCCGCCAAGCCGCACGGCGGATAATGCCTCCGCCCTATCCCGAGAACGAGAGCGACCAGAAGAACATGACTGTAGAACGACTTCTATTGAGTGGCGACGATGCCGTCGCGCTGGCGGCGCTGCACGCCGGAGTCCGGCTGGGGACGGGATATCCCGGTACACCCTCGACCGAGATCCTCGAGACCTTCGATCAGCTCGGCGGTCGCGCGCAATGGTCGCCGAACGAGAAGGTTGCGCTCGAGGTCGGCATCGGCAGTGCCTTCGCCGGTGCGCGCACCATCGTCACCATGAAGCACGTCGGGCTGAACGTGGCCGCCGATGCGCTGTTCACCGCGGCCTATACCGATGTCGAGGGCGGTCTGCTGGTGATCTCGGCCGACGATCCCGGCATGGCCTCCAGCCAGAACGAGCAGGACAACCGCCACTATGCGCGCGCCGCGGCGTTACCGATGCTGGAGCCGAGCGATTCGCAGCAGGCCTATGATTTCACCTGGCTGGGACTGGAACTCTCGGAGCGCTGGAAGATCCCGGTCATCCTGCGCCTGACCACGCGCATCTGTCACGCCAAGACCGTGGTGCGTCCGCGCCCGGCGCTCCAGACCCTGCCCGAGCCGAGTTTCAAGCGCGACGTGCCGGCACGGGTCATGATCCCGGCCTATGCCAAGCCGGCGCATCTGCGTCTGCGCCAGAAGCTCGCCGAGATCGCGGCCTGGAACGAGGCCGAGGGACCGTTCGAGATCCACGAAGGCGACGCCACGCTCGGCATCATCGCCACCGGCATCGGCGCCATGCACGCGCGCGAGGCCGCACCTGGGGCCAGTCATCTGAGCTTCGGCCTGACCTATCCGCTGCCGATCGAGCGCCTCCGCGCCTTCGCCGACCGGGTCGAGCGTCTGGTCGTGATCGAGGAAGGCGACCCGGTGCTGGTCGACGCCCTGCGTGCCGTCGGTCTGCCCGCCGAGGGCAAGCCCGAGATGTATCGCTTCGGCGAACTCAACGTCGAGCGCGTACGCCGCATCCTGGCCAACGACACCAGCCCCGAGGCCGTGCCGCCCAAGGGCAAGCCGCCCGAACTCTGCCCCGGCTGCTCGCATCGCGGCGTCTTCGAGACCCTGCGCGATCTCGACTGCATCGTCTCCGGCGACATCGGCTGCTACACCCTCGGCGTGCTGCCGCCCTTCTCGGCCATGGACACCTGTGTCTGCATGGGCGCGAGCATCGGCGTCGGTCTGGGTCTGCGGCATGTGCTGCCCGAGGAGCAGGCGCGGCGCGTGGTCAGCGTCATAGGCGACTCGACCTTCGTGCACTCCGGTCTCACCGGCCTCGCCGAGATGGTCTACAACCCGCCGCCGACCGGCCATCTGGTGCTCATCCTCGACAACGGCACCACGGCCATGACCGGCCAGCAGGAGCATCCGGGCACCGGGCGTCTGCTCGACCACTCGGCCACCAATCTGCTCAACTTCGAGGAGACGGCACGGGCCATGGGCGTACAGAACGTCCATGTCATCGACACCACCTCGCTCAAGGACGACTCGCTGCGCGATCTCATCACGGATCTGCTGGCGCGTAACGAGACCTCGCTGATCGTCACCCGTCAGCCCTGTGTGCTCGCGGCGCCCAAGATCCGGCTCTACGAGAAGGCCAACGCCGAACAACGGGCCGCCACCTGCTCGGCGGATCTGGTCGATTGAGGAATTGAGACACCATGAAAGTCAAGAACGTAGTCATCGCCGGACTCGGCGGTCAGGGCGTGCTCAAGGCGTCCGACATCCTGGCGGATGCGGCCTTTCGCGCCGGCTTCGACGTCAAGAAGAGTGAGCTGCACGGCATGAGCCAGCGCGGCGGCTCGGTGAGCAGCGACGTGCGCTATGGCGAGGGTCTCCTCAGCCCCATGGTCCCGCCGGGCGAGGCCGATGTGCTGGTGGTGCTGGAAGAGACCCAGGTCGAGATCAACCGCCCGACGCTGCGGGCGGGCGGTGTGCTCATCGGGCCGGACGTCATCGCCCCCGAGTCGCTCAAGAACAAGAAGAGCCTCAACGTCGCCCTGCTCGGCGCGGCCTCGACCGTGCTCGACATCGCCGACGAGCACTGGATCGCCGCCATGCACGCCAATCTGGCCGAGAAGCTGCACACGCTCAACGAGCAGGCGTTCGAGATCGGACGCGAGGCGGCACGCGCGCGCGCGGCCTGAGCTGAGAGGCAGGATGGGCATCGCGTTCGCGCGGCCCATCCCACGCCTCCCCCTTCTACAACCGACAACGCTTTACCGAGGCCCTCATGCTGAAAGAGCTTTGGAACGACGCCGAGGGCGGCTTCCATCCCGCGAGCGCCCCCGATTTCCTGCCCCAGACGGCGCTCAAGGAAGTCCAGCTACGCCGGTTGCGCGCCGTGGTCGCGCGCGCCTATGCCAACGTCCAGCTCTTTCGCGAGCGTATGGACGAACGCGGACTGACGCCCGAGTCGATCCGGTCGCTCCAGGACATCCGTCATCTGCCGTTCACGGTCAAGACCGACCTGCGCGATACCTACCCCTTCGGACTCTTCGCCAGCCCCATGAGCGACGTGGTGCGGCTCCATGCCTCATCCGGCACAACGGGCAAGCCGATCGTGGTCGCCTACACGCGCGAGGACGTCGAGGTCTGGTCCGAGGTCATGGCGCGCACCTTCGCCTCCTGCGGTCTGCATCGCGGCGACATCCTGCAGAACGCCTTCGGCTACGGACTCTTCACCGGCGGACTGGGCGCGCACTATGGCGGCGAGGCGCTGGGCGCGACCGTGATCCCGATCTCGGGCGGCAACACCGACCGCCAGATCATGCTCATCCGCGACTTCAACGTCACGGCACTCTGCTGTACCCCGAGCTACTTCACGCACATGGTCGAGCGCGCGCGCGAACTCGGCATCGATCTGCGCGATCTGCCGCTGCGCGTCGGCATCTTCGGCGCCGAGCCCTGGACCGATGGGATGCGCCATCACATCGAGGCCGAGGCGGGCATCAAGGCGTATGACATCTATGGTCTGTCCGAGATCATCGGCCCCGGCGTGGCCGCCGAATGCTCGGCCCAGGACGGACTGCACGTCTTCGAGGATCATTTCTATCCCGAGATCATCGACCCGGATACCGGCGAGCCGCTGCCCGACGGAGCGGAAGGCGAGCTGGTCATCACCACCCTGAGCAAGAAAGCGATGCCGATGATCCGCTATCGCACGCGCGACATCACCTCGCTCATCACCGAACCCTGTTCGTGCGGACGCACCATCCGCCGGATGCGGCGCATCGGGCGGCGCTCCGACGACATGTTCATCATCCGCGGCGTCAACGTCTTCCCGTCGCAGGTCGAGGCCGCGCTCATGGCCGTCGAGGGCACGCTGCCGCACTATCAGATCATCCTCACCCGCAAGGGCGGCATGGATCGCATGGCCGTCGAGGTCGAGGTCACGCCCGAGGTCTTCAGCGACAGCATCCGTGGACTGGAAGACATCCGCACCCGTCTGGCCCAGTCGATCGAGCGGATTCTCGGCATCCGGGTCGAACTGCGTCTGGTCGAGCCGCACACCCTCGCGCGCAGCGAGGGCAAGGCCAAGCGCGTGATCGATCGGCGCAACGAAGGTTGATTTCTCAAGCGAGCACACGGCTATGAAACTGCAACAACTCTCGCTCTTCCTGGAAAACCGTCCCGGACGGCTGGAAGCCCCACTGTCGGCCATCGCCGCCGAGGGCATCAACATCCTCACCCTGTCGCTGGCCGATACGGCCCAGTTCGGCATCCTGCGTCTGATCGTGCGCGACTGGGAGAAGGCCAAGCGCGTGCTGGAACAGGCCGGCTGGGTGGTGAACCTGACCGAGGTGGTCGCCGTCGACGTGCTCGACCGTCCGGGCGGTCTGGCCGAGGCGCTGCGCATCCTGGAAGACGCCGACCTCAACATCGAATACATGTACGCCTTCTCGCTGCGCCGCGGCGACAAGGCCATTCTCATCTTCCGCTTCGAGGATCCGGATCGCGCGATCCAGGTGCTGACCGACAAGGGTCTGCACGTGGTCGATGGCGAGGAGTTGATGTCCTTCGTGCCATGATGTCAGTGAGTTCAACGACGACGAATCAGGCCCATCCGATGTGGGATCGGGCCGCCGAAACCCTGCCGCGCGCCGAGCGCGAGGCGCTGCAACTCGAACGGCTGCGCGCCCAGGTCGAGCGCGCGCGGCGCGTGCCCTTCTATCGCGACATCCTCAACCACCGCGAGCTCGGGCCGCACAGCATCCGTTCGCTCGACGACGTGCGGCGTCTGCCCTTCACCACCAAGGACGACATGCGCCGCCAGCATCCGCTGGGACTGCTCGCGGTGCCGCGCAAGGAGCTGGCGCGCATCCACGGCTCGTCCGGCACTACGGGTAAACCGACCTTCGTCGGCTACACCGCCGGCGATCTCCAGATCTGGTCGGACCTGTGCGCGCGCTTCCTGGTCGCCGGCGGACTGCGGCCCGAATACACGGCACAGGTCGCCTTCGGCTATGGGCTTTTCACCGGCGGCTTCGGTCTGCACTACGGCATCGAGAAGGTCGGCGCCGCCGTCATCCCGGTGGCCGCCGGCAACACCCGCCGCCAGCTCGAGATCATGCGCGACCTCGATCCCGAAGTGCTCATCTGCACCCCGAGCTATGCCCTGACCATCGCCGACACCGCGCGCGAGATGGGGTTGGAGCCGCGTGCGCTGCCGATCCGCATCGGTCACTTCGGCGGCGAACCCTGGACCGAGGACATGCGCCGCGAGATCGAGGAGCAGCTCGACATCCAGGCGTTCAACAACTATGGCCTGTCCGAGATCATCGGCCCCGGCGTGAGCGGCGAGTGTATGGCGCGCACCGGGATGCACATCCAGGAGGATCACTTCCTGGTCGAGTGTCTCGACCCCGAGACCCTGGAGCCGGTTCCTGAGGGCGAGCCGGGCGAGCTGGTCATCACCGCGCTCACCCGCGAGGCCATGCCGATGATCCGCTACCGCACGCGCGACATCGCCCGGCTCTATCGCGATCCCTGCCCCTGCGGGCGCACCACCCTGCGCATGAGCCGGGTCACGGGCCGCACCGACGACATGCTCATCATCCGCGGCGTCAACGTCTTCCCGTCGCAGATCGAGGAAGCGCTGTTGCGCGTCGAGGGCACCACGCCGCACTATCTGATCGAGGTCAGCCGTCCGGGCACGCTCGACGAGGTCCACGTCAAGGTCGAGATCCATCCCGAGATCTTCTCCGACCGCATGGACCGGATGCAGGCGCTGTGCGAGCGCATCAGCCGCGAGATCCAGACCGTCGCCGGCATCCGCGCCCATGTCGATCTGGTCGAGCCGCGCAGCATCGAGCGCTTCGTCGGCAAGGCCAAGCGCGTGCTCGACAAGCGCGGCCTCACGGATTGAATCGCCCGACCCTTTTCACCCCACCATGAGAAACCACCGATGAAGCATCCTGTCCTGCGTTCAGCCCGATTCGTCTCGCTCGGCCTGACGGCGCTCCTGGCGAGTGCCCTGTGTTCATCCATCGCCCTGGCCGAGGAGGACGGCGTCTTCATCGAAACGGTGAATCGCAGTTCGGGACTGACCGGCGAGGCGCCGACCGAGGAAGTCAGCCAAACCTTCGTCGCTCACGGCAAGATGAAGGTCGCGAGCGCCGACCCGAACGGAACCGACATGATCCTCGATCCGGCCACGGGTGAGATGACCTTCATGAATCACGGCGTCAAGGAGTTCTACAAGATCAACGCCAAAAGCATGATGGAAGGGCTGTCCAAGCCGGGTATGGATCAGATGCGCGCCATGATGGAGCAGACCAAGGTCACGGTCGAACCGACCGACGAGACGCGCGAGATCAACGGCTGGAACTGCCGCAAGTATCGCGTGGCCAAGACCGGCATGATGGAGATCGAGCAGGAGATCTGGGCCACCGAGGACGTGGATCTGGACCTGGATCGTTACACCGATCTGATGAGCCTGTCCGGCCCCGATGGTCTGCTAGGTGATTCCGAGGCCGGACGCGCGCAACGCGCCGAGATGGAGAAGATCAAGGGCTATCCGATCCTGACCAAGTCCAAGATGCAGCTCATGGGCACCAACATGGAGAGCGAGACCGAGGTGCGCGTCATCCGCCGCGAGCCGATGGCGGCCAGCCTGTTCGAGGTGCCGGCCGATTACAAGGAACGTGAGATGAACATGCCGGGCGCGCCGAGTGCGCATGGTGCGCCGGCCGGGCATCCCTGAGTGTGATCGCGGCTTGCTCGGGCCATGCGCCCGAGCATAGCGTCGAGCAGCGTGACTCCCTGCATCGTCCTCGATCGTTCTGGCCCGTGACAGGGCTGGGCTGTAGCCACCATGCCGACGCGGGTGTCGGAGTTTTCGATGATCTTTTTCAGCGGGGGCATGGATTAGGTTTCAGGTTGGGGCATTGGCAGCCGCTGGGTCGGCGCCTGGAGGCAAAGACACCCCATCGATTTGCCACCGAGTAAACTGTTCGGGGACTTGACAGCGAACCCGTCGAGCAGGATTGGCGGCCAGGTCGAATCGGTCGGCGGCGTGGCGTTGGGGGCCGTCATGACGCTCTCCCGGTCATGGATGAATCAGTGTGTCTTCCACGACCTGCTGGATGACCTCGTTGTCGAAGCTGCATCCGGTGTCACGCTTGATGACGAGGCGGATCTTGTTGATGACGTCCTCGGTCAGGAGGGCACGGATGAGGCTTTCGCGTGTCAGGGCGCTGACCTCGTTCCAGTGTTTCTCCAGCATCCCCTTGCGCGTCATCCCAAAGCGCGAGATCAACAACAGGCGTTCGCAGTCCTCCAGACTGACATCAGGCAGCAGGTCAACCGAGAAGACCAGATTGGCCGTGACCATGTCATGCGTAGCGATATGGTAGACGCGCCAGGTGGCGAGATTGGTCAGCAGTGCCCAGCGGATGCCGGAATAGGCACCGTAGGAGGTGGACTGGAAGACATGCTTGTCGCGCAAAGTGAGTCCTGCACGCTTACTCTCGCCGACGATGAGATCCTGATCACCGACAGCCAGCACATAGTCGGCCTTGCGCCCCTGAACCTTCTGCTCGGCCTTGATCTCGTCCATTGAATACCCGAGCACGTCCATCAGGATCTTGTCGAGGATCATGCGGGTATTGCTCTCGTTGAGCTGATTGTCGACGGCGGCCCGGATTTGCGGCAGGAAGCGGCGCAACGCCTTCTGCAGGGCTTCGGCCTTTTCAGCGCGCACCTGCTTGGGTGAGCGACGGCGACTGAGGGTGACGGGTGGATTGTTCCTGTCGTCTTCGGAGGCTTCAGTTTCCTCGGCCGTCGACGACTGGAGGTTGACGCCAAGTGCTGTGGCCAGGGTGTCGAGTCCACCGTTGTACCCCTGCCCCACGGCACGGAACTTCCAGGTTCCCTGGTGGCGGTAGAGATCACCAAGCATCAAGGCGCGTTCCCGTCCGGCAGGCTTGAGATCGAAGCGAATCAATTCGTCTTCGCCGGCCAGATCCGTGAGACGAATGTAGAGTTGGTCGAGCAACCCGCAATGAGGGCAGCCTTCGACATCGGGTTCAGTCGCCAGGGTGACGGTGAAGATGATCTTGGTGACATCTTCGGGGACACGATCCAAAAAGGCGCGGAAACGGCGCTGGTCGTCGTCTGGCTCGCTCTCCAGAATGAGCGAGCCGCACGGTGTTTCGGCCTGGTTGTAGAAGACGAAGTCCTGATCGTGTCGTACCTGGCCTGTCGAACCGATCAGAAACGCACAGGCGTCGATGTCCCAGGACACCCCGGCATCCCACCCGATACCGACGAGGATACGGTTTTGAACCAGCGGCGCATTGGCCCCCTGTTGCAACTCCAGCCCCATGATCTCATCCCTCAACCTTGAACCATGACAGGATGATTGTAGCTACAAGCGTACTTGAACACACACCGATCGAACCGAGATCCGTCTCAACAAGCCCTGTCCTGACGTTTCAACAACCAGACGACTGAACCAAGGCCGCAATTCGGGCGCGGTCGTATTTGCCTGAATCGAGCAGCGGCAGCCACTCCAGTCTGAGAAAAGCGCGCGGACACTCGGGGCCGCTCAGATGGCTTTGGCACCAGTCGGCCAATTCGGTCTCATCACGTGTGCCGGCATAGACCGCCGTCAATCGATGCCCCCAAACGGGGTCCAGGCCGGCGACGATCTGCACCTCGCTCACGCCAGGCGCCTCCTGCACGACTTGGGCGACCTTGGTCAGTGACACATTCGTTCCGCCGATCACCCGCCTATCGTCGGTGCGTCCCAATATCCGCAACTGCTCCGTATCAGTCAGACAGCCGAGATCGGCCGGCGCGAACCAGCCCCCCTCCTCCAGTCCCTGCCCTGGCCGACGTTCAGGATTGGCGTAGCCGAGCATCAGCATGGGTCCACGGATGCGCAGACGTTCGGGCGATGCGTCACACCCCGGCGCCTCGACGTCGACATCGGGCAGGAGCGTACCGACGAGGCTGGTATCCAGCTCGCCATCATCCACCGCGAGCGGTCCACTGGTAGCGATCTGCGACCCGGTCTCGGTCATGCCATAGGTGAGCCGGATCGGCCAGCCGGCCGCCAGCGCGCGTTCGGCCAGCGGACGGCTCAGAGCCTGTCCGCCGACCAGCACCACGCGCAGACTCGGCGGCGCCCGCCCCCCCAGATCCAGCAGACGTGCGAGCATGGGCGGAACGAGCGAGACATGGGTCACACCATGCGCCTCCAGCTCGCGCCGCACGGTCGGCGCATCGAAGCCATCATGCAGCCGCAGACGCGCGCCCGCGCGCGCCGCGCGATAGAGAATGGCCGCGCCGCCGATATGACTGAGCCGCAGACAACAGAGCCAGGTCGACTCGGCCGTGACGCCGAGCCGCGCATTGACGCGACTGGCCGAGGCCCGCAGTCCGGCGTAGCCGTGCATGACGATCTGGGGATGACCGCTGCTGCCGCTGGTCTTGATCAGGAGCGCGGCGCGTGATTCGGGTGAGACGTGTGTGGTTTGGGTCGCGTCCGAGAGCGGGACCAAGCCGGTCGAATCAGGATTCCACAGCCATTCGACCCCAGCCAGCTTCGCCAGCGCCAGACGCTCGGTCGGGTCGAGGCCAGAACGATAGGGAAAGAGCCCGGCACCGATCCGGCCGAGCGCGAGCATCGTCAGGGTCAGATCGAGGGCAGGCGAGTCGGGCGCCATCACGACCTGTCCGGGTCTCAGGCCGCACTCCATGAACGCAACGGCACGCTCAGCGACCTGATGCGCAAACGCATCCGCCTCGAGCCGGTCCCCATCGGTGATGAGCACCAGCCCCGGATCGTTCAACCAGTAGGAATCGTGCGGAAGCGAGCGACGCGCTATGACCAGCGCCCCTCGAACAGGCAGCTTGGATCGCCCATGGCCTGACAGGCGGTCTCGGTGAAGACGGTATCCGGATGCACCAGCACCCGGAACAACCGCTCGAAGGTGCCGGCATAGAAGTCGCACAGCGGCTCATCGGCCATGGTCCCGCGACAGAGCGGCGAATGCGTGATCTCGATCCGTGGCGGACTCTCGGACGTGACGGCGAAATGCCCGGTCCCGACGAAGGTCCAGGCATTGCCCGAGATCGCCTTGAGCAGGGTGCGACTGGCCAACTTCGCCGGCAGGATCTTGAGCAGCGCCTGAGCCGGACGCGGAATGCGCCGCGCGAGCAGATAGTCGCCGGTCCGCCGCCCGGCATCGCGCGCGATCTCACGCGCCTCGGCGATCCCGAGTTCATCGCGCAACGCCTGTTGCAGCGCGATGACCTCTTCCTCCGGCACCATGGCCTCGGGGAGCGCATCGAGATAGCCGCCCAGGCCGGCCCGCTGGAACACCGCCTCGGCGACCGTGCGCCCGCGCTGTTCGTTCAGCGCCTCGAAGACGCGGATGATGGCATTGGGGCCGATACGGCCATGATTGTCTGTTTGACTCACGAGGACATCCTGAAACGCCACTGACTACTACTGCAATCGATCAGATCGTCCTGATCGGAACAGAGACCATGCAGGATGTAACGCCCCTGGGGCGTGACCCGAATGCCCTCCTCCGAGATCTCGACCAGACCCTGCTCGGCCTTGCGGCAGAGCTGTTCGTACTCGTGATCGAGATCGGCCGCCGAACTGGCCGGAAGCTGAAGATTGCACATGAGATGGAGCAGAGCCTGACGCCGACGCCGGTCGGCTTCGTCGAGACGCCGGCCCCAGGCCACGGGGAACTGACCATTGTTCAACCGCATCTGCCAGACACGCAGATCGCTTTCGTTGCGGATCAGCGCATCGGCCAGTTCGGCCGTGCCGCTCGGCCCGAACGCCAGTACCTGACGGTCTGCGCTGGTGGTGTAGCCGAGCGAGTTGCGATAGAGCCGCCCGTCGACCTGCGCCTCATAGAGCTCGTCGTCTTCGAGCACGAACAGATCCAGTCCGACCCAGCGATAACCGGCCTCGGTGAAGGTGCGCACGGCGCGATGGAAGAGCGCGAGTTTTTCGGCGGGGGTCGGGAGATGGGCGGTGTTGATGGCGTGCTGGTGGGGGCGGCGGGCGGGATCATGGGCATAGCTGAAACAGGCGACCCGATCCGGCCCCAGATCCAGCACCTGGTCCAGAGTCGCCTGGAAGCCGCGCGGAGTCTGGAACGGCAACCCATAGACCAGATCCAGATTGATGCTCTCGAACCCGGTCTGGCGTGCGGTCAGGAAGACATCGCGCACCATGTTGAGCGACTGTACCCGCCCGATGGCGCGCTGCACGTCGAGATTGAGATCCTGGACGCCAAAGCTGATACGCTCGAAGCCTAGGCCATGGATGAGTTCGAGCTGACCGACCGAGGCACGACGCGGGTTGCACTCGATGGAGGCGCAGGACTCGGGAGCCAGTTCGAAATGGCTCTCGACGATCTCCATCAATCGTGCCAGTTGCGGTTCGTTGAGATGGTTCGGGGTGCCGCCGCCGACATGGAGCTGCTGAATCGGACGACGCCGACCGATGCGCTCCGTCACCATGTCCATCTCGCGCTCGAGTGCGTCGAGATACTGGTCGACTTTCTCCAGACTATGCGTCACCGTCGTGTCACAGGCGCAGTAGAGACAGCGCACATGACAGAAGGGCACATGGATGTAGAGCGCTAGATTACCATCAGGTGCCTGACGAAGTGTGTCCAGGACGTCCAGATACTGCGTCTGTGTGAAAGGCTTGTCCCCGGCCGACCCCAGGGAGGACATCGGACAACCAGGCGCCGCGAGGTCGTGCCGTTCGAGGAATTCCAATGGAAGGCTCGTAGGGAGAGGAGGCGCCATGTCTGTCACCCACCGAATCGGTTTGAGTCGTTGTCATTCTAGTCCTCACAGCGGGAACCCGCACGATCGCCTGACCCCGACGCAAGCTCCTGAACACGCCTCACGCCGTCCACGCAGCGACTGTCATATCGGCGCGATTCGATCGCGCATCGCCAGCGATCACTCGACCGGACACGGGCGTTCAGATTGGATTGACTCGGGATGCACCGCAAGCGCTGGAGTGCGACGGTCCCCAAACGTCGAGCGGGGAGTATAGCGAGACTCGCCCCCAAGCTCCAGTGTATCGCCTAAAACTGAAAAAGTTCCCAAGCCATGGGGCGCCCAACGGGACTCACCGCGCGGCCGCTTCAGACCATGGTGCCGTCAGGGTGAGGCAACCACACGCTGGTGCGTCATCGCATCGTTTTCGGTCGTGCTCGGATGCTCAGTCTGGTCCTGGTGAGGCGGTAGCGCCCAGGCCCAGAGCGCCTCATCAGGCAACGGCAGCACCAGGAGCCAGTGCTCCAGGATCGCGAGTCCCAACAGACTGGCCACCAGGATCAGCCCCACGGCGTCGGCACCCGTGACTTCGGGCGAGAGCGCCTCCAGCACGATCAGCACATCGACGATGGTGGCCAGGGTGACGGAGACCGGAAACAGCAGATTCATCGCGCGCTTGACCATGTAGGTCTTGAGATAACGCAGCGGCTCAGGCAGCCAGTCCTCGTTGAGGTTGGGCACGCCCAGGAACAGATTGAGCTTGGCACTCCAGCGCATGATCCAGAGCACGATGAAGGTCCAGGTACCGACCTTGTTCGGCTCGCCCCAGGTGGCCAGCACCATGAACAGCACGGTGCCGAGGATCAGGAGTTCATGATAGAGACTGGTGAGGATCGCCAGTCCGAAGCGCCTCCACTTCGAGCAGCCCGGCGGGCAGGCCGTCTTGCGCGGCCCGGTGATCAGGCCGGTGAAGTAGCTCATCTCGATCACGCCCCAGATCACCACGCCCGCCGTAAAGGCGACATAGGCACCGGCCACGCTGGTCGAGGCACTACTCACGATCAGGACAAAAATAGCGATGGCCAGGACGACCGAACCGCCCATCAGCGTCCAGCGGAAAGTGCGTCCGGGCAGATTGTCGAGATAGAGCACGACCCCCGTACTGAACCACCAGAGTCCGAGCGCGAACAGGAGTGGGAAACCGTAATCAGCCATGCGTGAACTGCGTCTCGGAGGTAGTCGGCGTGGAGGATAGCGGAGAACGGCCCGATGACGGGCCGTTTGTGATCAGAGCCGACACGCGCACGCCCGCTTGCGGACGCACCCGTGTTCGGCCCTCCATCTCAGCGCTGCACGGGCGCCGAGGGCAGGAACACCGCGAACGACGCCTCGTTGTCCACACCATAGGCACGCAGGTCGAGCCGGATCCCCGTGATCGGGTCTTCGAGCGTCAACATGCCATCCTCGCGCCGCGCTAGATGGAAGGGTTCGCTGATGTCGGCCTTGAACCCCTTGCGCTGGCGTTCCATGCTCCGCAGCATGCCGCGCACGAATCCCTCTCCGCCGGGCGGCAGGGTCTGGATGAGCTCGCCCGAGGCCCCGTCACGCACGGCCATGGAGCCGTCCGTCTGCTCGACGAAGCGGATGTCGCGCGACTCGACCTCGGCCAGGAAGGGAGCCTGGGGCATCATGTAGCCGGTCAGACGCGCAAAGGCGATCATGACGATGGTGAAGCCCAGCAGGGCGCCGACAGCGATCAGGACGCCCTTGGGAAAGGTGCGCCCCTCGAATGCATCACTCACTCACTGACCTCATCAGGATAGGGTTTCGGTCGCGGATGCCAGGGCCGCGTCGTCCATCGCCTCGGTGCCGGATACCCGCGCCGTCGCTTCCGACTCCAGATAGTCCTGGAGCGCTTCGGCCAGGATGCCGGCGACCTTGGCTGCATCCGGTATGGTGCGCAGCATCGGCTGGACCGGGGCGAAGTGCCAGGGCCGCACATGCGGCCAGAAGATCATGTAGGACGGCTTGGCGGATTGATCCAGGAGCAGTGGAATGTCCCCGGTGCCGTCCTCGTAGACACGCAGATCCGCTGAACGTACCTGCTTGAACGGCAGGTTCATCATCATCGGCAGGGCTGCGCCGATACGCATGACCACACGCCTGTTGGTGATGGTGTAGAGACTGGAGCGCGCCATCGACCACCCCAACCAGGTCAGGGCGCCGATGGAGACGGCCGCCAGCAGCAGGATCCAGGTCAGTCCCTGGACCAGGCTGGCCAGGGTCAGACCGTCCGAGGCATCCACCAGCACGGCCAGGACCGCCAGCACGCCGAAATAGATCGCCACCTCACGGACATGAAAGGCTCGCCGAGCCAGGGATTTCCAGCTCGGCGAACCCTGCCAGAGCACCTCCTCCCCAGGAGGCAGGCGCTCGGGCAAGCCCGGAATGGGCTCGACGTCGTATTCCCTCACAGCAGAGGACCGGCACGCTCAGCTGTGGCGTAGAGCTTGCCGCCCGCGTAGTAGGCGCAGACCTTGTCTTCCTCGTAGAGGGTGATCTGGTCCGGCTTGGCCAGCGTCGGGACGTTGGCGAAGTGCGCAGCCTTGATTGCGGCGACCTTGACCTTACGTGCCTTCTTGTCGAAGCGGCTGAAGCCGATCGGCAGCAGGACGTTCTTGCCGCCGGCGGCGACCTTGACTTCCAGATAACGGATCTGCGGCTCGGAGCGGTCGACCCAGACGTCAGAGACAGTACCAGCGACCTCGCCGTCGAGACCGACGACGGTCATGCCGCGCGGATCGGGATCACGCTCGGCGATGGAGAAATCAGTGGCGACACGCAGCGGCACGATCTTGGGCAGACCCTCGAAGGTCAGATCGCAATGCTTGGCGCGATCGGGCGAAGCGGACGGACCGAAGCCGGAGAGCATGGGATCGCCGTTGGGCTCGAAGGGTGCGCCCGGGAAGGGAGCGACCGGCGTAGCGTTGATCGAGGTCGGAGCCTCGACGCGCGGAGCCATGACGGTGCCGGCATTGTGCGGCAGGACGAAGGTCTTGGGCTCAGCCAGATCGGGGAAGCCGACAACCTTGACGCGACCGCCTGAGCGCTCGGTGCGATCGGAGTCGAGCGGATAGCCTTCGCGCTTGTCTTCGCGACGCAGATAGATGATGAGACCGGCGAAGAAGAACCAGAAAGCCCAGATGGTGAGCTGGGCGACGTCCATATATTCAGTGATGGCAGCAGACATGAGTTAACCTCCGTAGGAGTAAATAGCTAGCCAGGACAACAGCTAGACCGATGCGTGGCGACCGCCGTGGACCGAATCCATTCGCCAGGCGCACGGACGGACCCAGGACGACCAGCGTAGCGAAACACAGATCTCGATTCCAACCGCCTTGGGTCTGCCGGAACAGCACGCCAAGGCCCCACACCCAACCGCCGCGATGGACAGCCCCCATCGCGAGCGTCTTACCGCAACGTCTCAGCGCGGGAGCAGCTCCAGCCCCTGAGACATATAGAACCCGACGGCGATGCGCCGTGTCCTCTCGGGCCGCCAACCGCTCAGCCCGGATTCCGCGCCGATCAACCCACGCAGTTTCGCCTCACTCACCGGCTCGATGGCCGGCGAGCGATCACTGCGCGGGAAGAGCTGACCGACCGCATGCATGATGGTCAGCGGAATCGTCCTCGGCGCGAAGGTGAAGACGATCGAACCGCTGGTACGCGCGGCCAGCCCCGCCAGGACTTTCACCACGTCCTCGGGACGATAGTGGATGAGCGAGTCCATGGCGACCACATGATCGAACCGACCATGGGCCGGATCGAGCATGTCGCCGGCCTGAAAATCGACCGAACCCGCCCCCAGATCGGACGGCAACCGCTCGCGGGCGATCTCGATCAGGGTTGGGGCGACATCGATGGCGACCACCTCGGCCCCGCGCCGCGCGGCCTCGACCGCCAGCATCCCGGTGCCGCAGCCGGCATCGAGCAGACGCTTGCCGGTCAGATCCTGCGGCAGCCAGCTCAGGAGCGTCTGACGCATGTCGTCGCGCCCGGCGCGCACCGTCTCGCGGATGCGGCTGACCTTGGCGTCCGAGGTCAGCTTGGACCAGGCGTCAGCAGCCGTGCGATCGAAATAGGTTTCGATCTTGCCGCGTCGTTCTTGATAGGAGGCGTCTGACATCAATTGAACCCCAGAAAATCGAAGATGTCGCGGTCGGCCATCGGACGGGCCTCCAGCGGCTCGACGCCATCCAACAACTGCTGCGCCAATTGCAGATACTGCTGCTGCGCCGCTTCCAGACCCGAGCCGGGTTCCGGCTCCATCTCGAACACGGTCGACTTTTTGAGACGACTGCGGCGGATGATGTCGAGATCCGGCAGATGGGCCAGACGCTTGAGCCCGACCGCCTCGGCGAAGCGGTCGATCTCGTCGGTGTTGCGACTGCGGTTGGCGATCACGCCACCGAGCCGGACCTTGTAATGCTTGGACTTGGCCTTGATCGCCGCCGCGATGCGGTTCATGGCGAAGATCGAGTCGAAGTCGTTGGCGGTGACGATGAGCGCGCGCTCGGCATGTTGCAGCGGCGCGGCGAACCCGCCGCAGACCACGTCGCCGAGCACGTCGAACACCACGACATCGGTGTCTTCGAGCAGATGGTGCTGCTTGAGAAGCTTGACCGTCTGACCGACCACATAGCCGCCGCAGCCAGTACCGGCGGGCGGACCGCCGGCCTCGACGCACATCACGCCGTTGTAGCCTTCGTAGACATAGTCGCTCGGACGCAGCTCCTCGGCATGGAAGTTCACCGATTCGAGAATGTCGATGACCGTCGGCACCAGACACTTGGTCAGGGTGAAGGTCGAGTCGTGCTTGGGATCACAGCCGATCTGGAGCACGCGCTTGCCGAGCTTGGAGAAAGCGACCGACAGGTTCGATGACGTCGTGCTCTTGCCGATGCCGCCCTTGCCGTAGACGGCGAAGACCTTGGCGCCCTCGATCTGCATGTCGGGGTCGAGCTGAACCTGCACGCTGCCCTCCCCGTCCGGGTGACTGGACAGGTGGAAGCCGCTGGATGATGCCTGCATCGTCACGCCGCCGCCTCCTGGAACACACCTTCGAGCCGATCTTCCAATTCTTCTCCCGCGCGTCGCAGCGCTTCGAGCGTCGCCTCGTCGGGCGACCAGTAGTTACGTTCATGGGCCTCGATCAGGCGATTCGCGACCTTGGCCGAAGCGGTCGGGTTGAGCGCCGCGAGCCGGTTGCGCATCTCCTCGTCGAGGACGAAGGTCTCGGTCAACTGCTGATAGACCCAGGGTGCGACCTGTCCGGTGGTGGCCGACCAGCCCATGGTGTTGGTGACATGGACCTCGATCTGGCGCACGCCTTCGTAGCCGTGCTTGAGCATGCCCTCGTACCACTTGGGGTTGAGCATGCGGGTGCGGGTCTCCAGTGCGACCTGTTCGGCCAGGGTGCGGACCACGCCGTCGCCGCGCGTCTGGTCGCCGATGTAGACCGGCACCTCGTCGCCCTTGTACTGACCGACCGCCTTGGCGATGCCGCCGAGCGTGTCGAAGTAGTGGTCGACGGTGGTCACGCCCAGCTCGACCGAGTCGAGATTCTGATAGGCCAACTGGACCTTGCCGAGACAGCTCTTGAGCAGTTCGGTCTGCTGCACCGGCTTGCCCGAGCGTCCATAGGCGAAGCTCTTGCGGCGGGTGTAGGTCTCGGCCAGCTCGCCCTCGTCGTCCCAGGTGCTGCTGTCGATCAGGTGGTTGACGTTGGCGCCATAGGCGCCGTCGGCGTTACTGAAGACGCGAAGTGCAGCGGTCTCCAGGTCGCCGCCGTGGGCGGCCTGATACTCCAGCGCATGCTTGCGGATGAAGTTCTGCTCGACCGGCTCGTCGGCACAGGCCGCCTGATAGGCGGCATCGGCCAACAGCTTGGTCTGCAAGGGCAGCAGGTCGCGGAAGATGCCCGACAGGGTCATGATCACGTCGACGCGCGGCCGGCCCAGTTCCTCCAGCGGGATCAGGGTCGCGCCAGCCAGACGGCCATAGTTGTCGAAGCGCGGACGCGCGCCGATCAGGGCCAGGGCCTGACCGATCGGACCGCCCTCGGTCTTGAGGTTGTCGGTGCCCCAGAGCACCAGCGCGATGGTCTCGGGGAAGCCGTTGCCCTCGGCCAGATGGCGTTCGATCAGGAGCGCGGCGTGTTTGAAGCCGTCCTTGACCGCGAACAGGCTCGGCAGCCGGAAGGGATCGAAGCCATGCAGATTGCGTCCGGTCGGCAGGATCGCCGGGGTGCGCAACAGGTCGCCGCCGGGCGCGGGCGGGATGAAACGTCCGTCGAGCGCGCGCAGGATGGCCGGGATCTCGGTGTCCTGGACCAGCAGACGGTCGATCTCGGCCAGCTCGCGGAAGAGCGTGACATTGTCCTCGGACGTCGCCATCTTGGCCGCCTTGAGCGCCTTCTCGGGCGACTTGCCGGCGATCAGGGCCTCCAGCGCGGCGCGCTCGGGGCGGATGTCCTTGGTGGACTCGGCGATCGCCATCAGCAGATCGACGCGCTCTTCCTCGGTCGGTCCCTCGCCGACGACATGCAGACCGTGCGGGATCAGGGTGTATTCCAGCTCCAGCACGTCCTCGTTGAGCTTGGCAATGCGCGACCCGACCTCGTCCTCGGTCCAGGCCGGCTCCAGTTGCGCCAGCTCCAGCTCGGCGGCCTGGGCCTGGATGATCTCGGCCAGGGATTTACGCTCATCGACCTCGGACGGCGGCAGTGAACGCCAGCGCTCCATCGAACCCTTGAGATCGATCAGGCCCTTGTAGAGTCCGGCATGGGCGATCGGCGGGGTGATGTAGCTGATCAGGGTCGCGGCCGAGCGGCGCTTGGCGATGGTGCCTTCGGACGGGTTGTTCGAGGCGTAGAGATAGATGTTGGGCAGATCCGAGATCAAACGATCCGGCCAACACTCGGCGGACATACCGGCCTGCTTGCCGGGCATGAATTCGAGCGCGCCGTGGGTGCCGAAGTGCAGCACGGCATGGGCGCCGAAGTCGTCGCGGATATAGCGATAGAAGGCCGTGAAGGCGTGGGTCGGCGCAAAGCCCTTCTCGAACAGCAGGCGCATCGGGTCGCCTTCGTAGCCGAACGAGGGCTGGATGCCGACGAAGACATTGCCGAACTGGGCGCCGAGCACGAAGATCGAGGCACCGTCGCTCTGCTGCTTGCCGGGGGCCGAACCCCACTGCTTTTCGATCTCGGCCAGATAGGGTTCGCGCTGGACGTGGTCGTCGACCGGGATGCGCGTATGCACATTGGCATGGGCGCCGTAGCGCGCGGCATTGCCGTTGACGATACGCTCGCGCAGATCGTCGACGCTCTCGGGGAGATCAACACTGTAGCCAGCGGCGTCGAGCGCGCGCAGGGTGTTGTAGAGCGAGGCGAAGACCGACAGATACGCGGCCGTACCCGTATTACCGGCGTTCGGCGGGAAGTTGAACAGCACCGCCGCGACCTTGCGCTGGGCGCGCTCGGCACGACGCAGACGCACCAGCTTCTCGACACGCGCGGCCAGCATCTCGGTGCGTTCCTTGTGCGCCTGCATGTCGCGCGCGCCGTCTTCCGCACCGCCGCCGCTGCGTCCGCCATAGACCAGCGAACCAGCGGCACCGTCGAGTTCGGGGATGGCGACCATCATGGTCGCCTCGACCGGCAGCAGACCCTGAGCCGATTCCTGCCACTGATCGAGCGTCTGGAACTCGACGGCGAGCGTGGCCAGATAGGGCACGTCGAGCCGCTTGAGAATCTCCTCGGCGGCATTCGAGTCGTTGTAGGCCGGACCGCCCACCAGCGAGAAGCCGGTCAGCGAGACCACGGCATCGACAGTCGCGATGCCGTCCTGCATGAAGAATTTCTCGATCGCCGGACGTGCGTCCAGACCGCTGGCGAAGGCCGGGACGACGTGCAGACCGCGCGCTTCGAGCGCCTGGATCACACCGTCGTAATGACCGGTATTGCTGGCGAGCACATAGGAACGCATCAGGAGCAGACCGACGCGGCCTTTCTTGGCGTCCTGGATGCCGGGCAACTGCGCGAGCTTGTCGGAGATGCGGCCCTTCATGCGCGGATGATAGAGACCGACCTCGGGATACTCGACCGGGGAGGCGACCTTGAGCGAACCGCGCAGATGCGCCCGCTCGCCACCGGCATAGCGGTCGACCAGGAAGCGGATCATGTTGCCCAGGTTCTCGTCGGAACCGGCCAACCAGTACTGGAGGGTCAGGAAGTAGGCGCGCACGTCCTGCGCGGTGCCGGGGATGAAGCGCAGCAGCTTCGGGATACGGCGCAGCATCGACATCTGCTGGGCGCCGGCGCTCTGCTGGCGCTCCTTGTTGCCACGCAGCTTCTTGAGCAGGGCCATCGGACCGCCGCTGGAGGAGCCGTCCATGCTGAAGCCGCCCATGCGGGTCATCTTCATCAGCTCCGAGGCCGACATGCAGACGATCATGGCGTCGCAGTGGTCACGGCGGGCAGAGAGCGCCGGCAGGATCGGCTTGAAGTGCTCCTCCATGACCAGCATGGTGACCATGATGATGTCACCCTCGGCGATGTCCTGCTTGCAGCGTTCGAGCGAGGCCGGATCGTCCGCCCACTCGGTGGCCGCGTGCAGCCTGAGCTGCAAACCCGGCAGATCGCGCTGAACCTGGGGGAGCGCGCGCTGCGTCGTTCCCGCCAGATGGCCATCGAGATTGACGATGACGACGCGAACCGGTGTCGCGTTGGAGCGGGTCTGATCAGCGGCCGAAGTGCGCTTTGGCATCGTAGAGCGTCTCCACAGTGATGGTCTGGATCCCGCGTTCTTCGGCGAAGCGCTCGGTGTTGCGCTTGGCTTTGCCACGCACGAAGAACGGGATCTTTTTCAGTTCCTGCTCGGCGTCCGGTGCCCACACCATAACCCCATCGGCGGCGACGGCAGTCTCCGTCGGCTCCGACTGAACTTCTGGCGCCAGCTGGCCCATGCGCGCGGTCGTTGGCCCCAGGTGTGAGGGTGTCGCGCCATCGTGAAACTCGAAATCCTCCCGGAACATGGTCACGAGGTGTTCCTCGAGTCCCATCATCAGCGGGTGGACCCAGGTGTCGAAGATGACGTTGGCGCCCTCGAAGCCCATCTGCGGCGCATACCGGGACGGGAAGTCCTGGATATGCACCGGCGCCGAGATCACCGCGCAGGGAACCCCCAGACGCTTGGCGATGTGGCGCTCCATCTGGGTGCCGAGCACCAGTTCCGGGTGCAGTTCGGCAACCTTGGCTTCCACCTCGAGGTAGTCGTCCGTGATCAGCGGCTCGACGCCGTAGCGCTTGGCCGCCTCGCGGACCTCGCGGGCGAACTCGCGGGCATAGGTGCCCAGGCCCACGACCGTGAAACCGAGCTCTTCGGCCGCGATCCGCGCCGCGGCCACCGCGTGCGTCGCATCACCGAAGATGAAGACCCGCTTGCCCGTCAGATAGGTCGAGTCGACGGACCGCGAGTACCAGGGCATTCTAGACGAGATTGGCTCGTGCGTCGTGTCGACTTCGAGCCCGGCGGCGCGCGCGGCTTCCTGGAGGAACTCACGGGTGGCGCCGATGCCGATCGGGACGGTCTTGACCACCGGCTGACCGAAGCTGCGGCGCAGCCAGTCGCAGGCTTGGTCGGCGACCTCGGGATAGAGACAGACGTTGAAGTCGGCCTCGGGGATGCGCAGCAGATCGGCGGGCGTGGCCCCGAGCGGGGCGACCAGATTGACGTCGATGCCGATCGAGTCGAGCAGGCGCGTCACTTCCAGAATATCGTCGCGGCAGCGATAGCCGAGCGAGGTCGGACCGAGCAGATTGGCCTTGGGCCGTGCGCCCTGAGCACGCAGTTCGCGCTCGGTGCCGGGTGCCGGGACACGGCTCTTGAGCAGACCGCGAACCATCTGATAGAAGGTCTCGTTCGCGCCCCAGTTCTCCTTGCGCGTATAGGCCGGCAGTTCCAGCGGCAGTACGGGCACCGGCAGCCCCATGCCCTGAGCCAGCGCGCCCGGCTGATCCTGGATCAGCTCGGCGGTGCAGGACTCGCCGATCAGGATCAGCTCCGGCTTGAAGCGCTCGTAGGCGGCCTCGACCGTGGTCTTGAACAGCTCAGCGGTGTCGCGTCCCAGATCGCGCGCCTGGAAGCTGGTATAGCTCACGGGCGGGCGCGAGGCACGGCGCTCGATCATCGTGAACAGCAGATCGGCATAGGTGTCGCCCTGCGGAGCATGCAGGATCAGGTGCACGCCCTTCATCGAGGCGGCGATGCGCATGGCGCCCACATGGGGTGGCCCTTCGTAGGACCAGAGTGTCAACTGCATGTCGTCAAACCTTCAGCAAGGCGCCGCGCACCAGGGGGCGCGCGAACAGCTCGGCCAGATCGGCCGCTTGATCGAAGCCATGGACCGGCGTGAACACCAGCTCGATCGACCACTTGGTGCGCAGGCCCTCGGCCTCCAGCGGATTGGCCAGCCCCAGACCGCAGACGGTGAGATCGGGCCGTGCCGCACGCACGCGGTCGAGTTGCCGGTCCACGTCCTGCCCCTCGGTCAGATGCAGATCCGGCGGCAGCAGCGGCAACTCGGCCTCCATGAGCTGACGATCCAGGAAGGGCGTGGCCACCTCGACCAGCTCCATGCCGCATTCGCGCTGGAGGAAGCGCGCCATCGGGATCTCGAGCTGTGAGTCGGGCAGGAAGCAGATGCGCTTGCCGGCCAGGAGTTCGCGCTGACGGGCCAGACCCTTCTCGGCGCGGGCGATGGCCGGAGCCGTGACCGCCTCCAGCCGCTCGGCGGGGATGCCCCAGGCGTCGGTCGCGGCCTTGAGCCAGGCGCGCGTGCCCTCGATGCCGAACGGATAGGGCGCGGTGAGCAGGGTCGCGCCGCGCTTCTGGAGCGCACGCGCCGTCTCGCCGACGAAGGGCTGGGCGAGCAGCATCAGGGTGCCGTTGCCGACCGACGGATACTCGGTCGCATGACGCGGCGGCAGGAATTCGACCGGGCCGATGCCCAGCTCGTCGAACAGCCGCTTGAACTGATCCTCGACCACATCGGGCAGGGTGCCGACGATCAGCAGCGAACGCTCGCCCGCCGGACGGGTCGGCAGTTCGGGCAGCAGCGCCTGCAAGCACGCATCCTCACCCTGGGTGAAGGCCGTCTCCAGCCCACTGGCCGAATAGTCGAGCACCCGCACCCGGCCGCGATAGACCTCGGACAACCGCTCGGCGGCCTTGCCCAGATCGAGCTTGATGACCTCGGACGGACAGGAACCGACCAGGAACAGGGTCTTGATGTCGGGACGGCGCTCCAGCACTTCGGCGGCCACGCGGTCGAGTTCCTGATTGCAGTCGGCCAGACCGGCCAGATCACGTTCCTGCAAAATCGCGGTCGCAAAACGCGGCTCGGCGAAGATCATCACACCCGCCGCCGATTGCAGCAGATGGGCGCAGGTGCGCGAACCGACGACCAGGAAGAAGGCATCCTGGATCTTGCGATGCAGCCAGACGATGCCGGACAGACCGCAGAAGACCTGACGCTGCCCCTGCTCGCAACGAATCTCGGGCGCGCTCATTCGGCGGCTCCGGCGAGTGCGCCGTCCTGGGCGCTATCCTTGCGCTGACCTTCGAGCCGGGCCATGCGCAGCTTGATCAGGAACTGACCGGCGTTGATGATGTAGGTCGCATAAGCGGCCAGGGCGATGAACATCTGAGTCTGACTGTCGAGCGTGAAGATCGCGATCAGATAGGCCGTATGCAGCGCCAGCACCAGCATGCTGAACACGTCTTCCCAGAAGAAGGCTTCAGCGAACAGATACTTGCCGAAGACCACCTTCTCCCAGATGGACCCCGTGATCATGATGGTGTAGAGCACCAGGGTCTTGACGATGACCGAAATGGTCGCGGCCAGATAGCCCTCGCCGGTCGCCAGATAACGCAACACGAGATAGAGGCTGATCAGGAACACCACGAACTGCACGGGCGCAAGGATCCCCTGAACCAGGGTCCATGACGATTCGTCCCGCCGCCGGCGCTCTTCCGGGGTGTAGAGTGGCCGACGCGGGGGCTGTGAGGCTGAATGCTGGGTCATCTGCTGTGCTTGGGCCGAAATGCGATTGAAAGATCCCCTAGATCTTCACTGAATCGTTAGCGGAAATCTAGTCCGCTTTCCCCGAGGCGTCAACCAAACTTTACGTAAACCTGACTTGACAACCCGGAACAAGCCACCAAAATAGGGGTCAAGCCCCGGATTGGGAGCCGCTCGACTCTGGCGTTTGCCCGATCCCCTACTCCTTAATAGGGAATAAAGATCTGCTTCCGTTCCAGTCCAGTGAGCCGGCCCGAACCGAGGATGAGAGCCTTGACGCGCCTGGGTATCGAGCCGAGCCGAATGAACACGAAAACTGGAGGTGACTGTCCATCGCGGCGGAAGATGCGTCCGATGGCCGCCGGGGAATCCATCGCGCCACTGGCCGTGGAGACTCCGCGCGCCTGTAGAGTCCTGGGTATGCCCATGTGGCTGTGGAGGGTCTGGTGGCCGTGAGTCCGTTCAGAGCTCCGACTGAAAGTCTCGGCACCCTCGATGCCGCAACGGCGGCAGCCTTGATCGAGGGACTGGCTGACGTCGCCGTTGTGCTCGACACGGCCGGGATAGTCCAGGACGTTTCCTTCGGCAGCGAGGATCTGCGCACCGATGTCGATGCCGACTGGATCGGTCAGCCGTGGCTGGCGACCGTTTCGCTCGACACCCGCCCCAATCTCGAAGCCCTGCTCGACGAGGTGCAGCGTGTCACGGTCACGCGTTGGCGCCAGGTCACCCATCTCGGCGCGCGCGGCACGGAGATTCCGGTCCAGTATCGCGCCCTGCGGCTCAAGGGCGACGACGGCCCGATCATCGCGGTCGGCCGCAACCTTCAGGGCATGGCGGCGCTCCAGCAGCAGCTCATCGACGCCCAGCAGGCCCTGGAGCGCGACTACTGGCGTTTCCGTCAGGTCGAGACCCGCTACCGGCTGCTGTTCCGCATGGTCTCGGAGGCCATCCTCATCATCGACGCGCCGACCCAGCGCGTGGTCGAGGCCAATCCGGCCGCCGGCCAGCTCTTGGGCGAAGCACCGGCGCGCATCATCGGTCGCCCCTTCCCCGAGGGCTTCGACACCGAAGGCACCCAGGCCATCAACGGCCTGCTGGCGGGCGTGCGCGCGGCCGGGCGTGCCGACGACGTGCGCGCGCGCTTGATCGACGGCACGGAAGAGTTCCTGGTCGCCGCCTCGCTGCTGCGTCAGGAAAACGCCTCCTTCCTGCTGGTGCGGCTGTCGCCAGTCCTGGCCGAATCGGCCTCCAGCGCGCCGCCTGACGCCAAGGCGCGCTATCTGCGCGTGCTGGAGGACGCCCCGGATGGCGTGGTCATCACGGATGCCGACGGGCGCATCCTGAGCGCCAACGCCACCTTCCTGAGCCTGGCCGAGCTCCCCACCGAGCAGCAGGCACGCGGTGAGTCGCTCGACCGCTGGCTCGGACGCCCCGGAGTCGATCTCAGCGTGCTCATGGCCAATCTGCGTCAGTACACCACGGTGCGGCTGTTCGCGACCCTGCTGCGCGGCGAATATGGCACCACCACGGATGTGGAGATCTCGGCGGCAGCCGTGCGCAATGGCGAACGGCCCTATTTCGGCTTTTTCATCCGCGACGTCGGGCGCCGGCTGCACAGCGAGCCGCCGGCCAGCCCCGAGCAGACACGCTGGCTGGATCAGCTCACCGAGCGCGTCGGGCGCGTGCCGCTCAAGGAACTGGTGCGCGAGTCGACCGACACCATCGAACGGCTGTGCATCGAGGCGGCGCTCAAGCTCACCGGTGACAACCGCGCCTCGGCCGCCGAACTCCTAGGCTTGAGTCGGCAAAGTCTGTACGTCAAAATCGACCGCTATGGCATCGTCGCGGATCATGCCGCACAGGCGCCTGCCGAAGAACCATAAAACCGTTTTGCCACGCCCGATACGCCTCACCATCGCGCCTGAATCCAACGACCTGTTTGCAGGTTCGGGGGTTCGCGCCTCGCGATGTCCAGGCGCCTCGGAGTCGGGCGATGCATGGATCAAACCGCACCCAAGACAGGTTTCCCCCGCATGAATCAGACCACGGTCATCGCGACCCGGACCTATCCCGAGCCCAAGGCCATTCTCGAAGTCCTGCATCCCATCACCTGGTTCCCGCCGATGTGGGCCTTCACCTGTGGTGTGGTCTCTTCAGGCGCACCGATCCTGGAGCAATGGTGGCTGCTGATCGCCGGGATCATCCTGGCCGGGCCGCTGATGTGCGCCACCAGTCAGGTCGTCAACGACTGGTACGACCGTGATGTCGACGCCATCAACGAGCCGGATCGCCCCATCCCCTCCGGGCGCATCCCCGGTCGCTGGGGTTTCTATCTGTCGCTGATCTGGACGGTGGTCTCGCTGGCGCTCGCCTATGCGCTCGGTCCCTGGGTGTTCGGCATGGCCCTGATCGGCATGGCCATCTCCTGGGGTTACAGCGCCCCGCCCTTCCGCTTCAAGGGCAACGGCTGGTGGGGCAATCTGGCCGCCGGCATCTCCTACGAAGGTCTGGCCTGGGTCACGGGCGCGGCGGTCATGATCGGCGGCGCCCTGCCCGGCTGGGAGATCCTGGTGCTGGCGCTGCTCTACAGCCTCGGCGCGCACGGCATCATGACGCTTAACGACTTCAAGGCCATCGAGGGCGACATCCAGATGGGCGTGCGCTCACTGCCGGTCCAGCTCGGCGTCGAGAAGGCGGCCTGGTGGGCCTGTGGCGTCATGGGTCTGCCGCAGGCCGTCGTGGTCGCGCTGCTGTTCTCCTGGGACAAGCCGGCCCATGCCATCGCCGTCGGCGTGGTGCTGCTGATCCAGGTCGCCCTGATGGTCCGTTTCCTGGCCCGTCCGGTCGAACGCGCCGTCTGGTTCAGCGGACTGGGCGTCACCGTGTATGTCACCGGCATGATGATCAGCGCCTTCGCCGTGCGCGGGCTGATGACGGCGGCCGGCTGAACCTCGCGGATGCGGGGCGGCGCTGGATGTTCAGCGAAGCGCGCGCCCTCCATCCTCCCTGTCAATCCTGAACGAACGCTCCAGCAACGAGATTCCCCATGTCCAACCTCGAAACCTTCGACGTCGTCGTGATCGGCGGCGGACCGGCCGGCGCGACCGCCGCCAATGATCTGGCCAAGGCGGGCCGCTCGGTGTGCCTGCTCGACCGTGCCGGGCGCATCAAGCCCTGCGGCGGCGCCATTCCGCCTCAGGCCATGCGTGACTTCGATCTGCCCGAATCGGTCCTGGCCAACCGCGTCAGCTCGGCGCGCATGATCTCGCCTTCGGACCGCAAGGTGGACATGCCGATCCAGAACGGCTATGTGGGTCTGGTCGACCGCGAGCACTTCGACGAGTGGCTGCGCGCGCGTGCCGCCGAGTCCGGCGCGACCCGTCGTACCGGCACCTTCGAGAAGATCGAGCGCGATACGGACGGCACGGCGATCGTCGTCTACCGTCCCGGTCAGGGGCGCAACGATTCGCCGAGCGAACAGATCCGGGCGCGCGCCGTCATCGGCGCCGACGGGGCCAACTCCTTCGTCGGCAAGCACTATGTTCCGGGCTATGAGACGGTCAAATACGTCTCGGCCTATCACGAGATCCTGCGCACCCCGCCCGGTTTCGACGGCAGCCGCTGCGATGTCTACTACCAGGGCGACATCTCGCCGGACTTCTACGGCTGGGTCTTCCCGCACGGCGATACCATCAGCGTCGGCGTGGGCACGGCCGTTCCCGGTTTCTCGCTGCGCGCGGCCTGTACCGAACTGAGCCGGCGCGCCGGACTGGGCGATGCCGAGATTCTGCGTCGCGAGGGCGCGCCGATTCCGCTCGAACCGCTCAAGTGCTGGGACAACGGGCGCGACATCCTGCTGGCGGGCGATGCGGCGGGCGTGGTCGCTCCAGCCTCGGGCGAGGGCATCTATTACGCCATGATGGGCGGGCGGCTGGCGGCGCAGGCCGTCGACGAGTTCTGTCGCACCGGCGATCCCAAGGCGCTCAAGCAGGCGCGCAAGCGCTTCATGAAGGATCACGGCAAGGTGTTCTGGGTGCTGGGCATCATGCAGCGCTTCTGGTATTCCAGCGACAAGCGCCGCGAGCGCTTCGTGAGCCTCTGCGCCGACCCGGACATCCAGTATCTGACCTGGGAAGCCTACATGAACAAGCGTCTGGTCAAGGCGCGTCCGGGCGCCCATCTGCGGATCTTCTTCAAGGACATGGCCCATCTGCTGGGTCTGGTGTCGCCGCGTTGAGTGACCTGTTCGCCAGCGGTCGGATCATCGATCTGATCCTGGTGCTGATCGTGGTCGAGGGCCTGGTATTGGCCCTCGTGCACCGGCGCACCGGGCGCGGGCTTCCGCCCTCGGATCTGATCGGCTTTCTGCTGTCGGGGTTCCTGCTGATGCTGGCGTTGCGGGCGGCGTTGGTGGGAGCCTGGTGGGGCTGGATCAGTCTGGCCCTGACCGGATCGCTCATCACCCATCTGGCCGATCTGCTCTGGCGCTGGCGGCGGGCGGGTCGGCGTCCGCCCGGCTGACTCAGGCGGGCGGCATGGCCCGGATGCCCGCCTTGCGCTAGAATGACCTCACTGTCAAAGCCCTCGTAGCTCAGTTGGATAGAGCAATCGCCTCCTAAGCGATAGGTCGCAGGTTCAAATCCTGCCGTGGGCACCAAATCCCCCTGCCGGCCTGAAAGCACTCCTTCTCATCGGCGCCTTACGGGTAGTGGGCAGCGCCATCGTCACCCCGACTCGAAAGCTCACGCCAGATCGGCCCCGCGCTCCGCGTATTTCGCTCTTCGCCCAACGGCTAGCGGCCCTCACGAACGGCTCGACTCCGGCCCCGTGAATACGACTCGGCGCGCAGAATCCATCTGTATGGTGCCAGATGCCGCATCATTCTGTCGCATTTGAACTCAGAGCGCGCACAACATACCAGCCTCGTTCTCGGCACTGAATTCGTCTCCGAAAACCTGGAAGCCTGACTATAATCTGACTGGCTTCTCGGTTCGTGAACAAGCTTGGGGACACATCATGCCTTGGAAGACAGAACACAGAGAAAGATCCTTCGCTCACACGTTCGCTTTCGGTAGCCTCCTGGCGGCAAGCTGCGTCTTATGGATGCCGGCGGCGCAGGCCGATCTGTCCGAACTGGAAGGCGATCACGGCCATCCGTCCCAGACCACCGGGACACCCTCGACACCACCCGCACAGCCGATCGACGACGGCCTCTCCTGTCCGGGCGATTCGCCCTGTATCGAGACCGCGACCCAACTGACGCTGCGGGTGTTGCCTCGCCCCTTCTCGAACATTTACCAGGAGCCGGTCGCCGATGGGGGCGCGATCGTCCAGGCCAATCCGCCGGCCTTCCGTCCGCTCTACGCCTTCGAGCGCCGTGACATCGATCTGCGCGAGGGCGCCGAACCGCGCGGCTGGTATCGCGTCGGGCGGACACGCACCCAGGCCGACGGCTGGATGCAGGCCAAGGATGTCTTCGAGTGGCGTCAGGCGCTGCTGGTCTCCTTCACCCATCCGGGCGATCCGATCGAGGGGCGTCACCCGGTGCTCATGTTCAAGGATCGCGAGACGCTGCAAGCCATCGTCGACGACATGGACATGGCCGCCAGCGCTCAGGCGCTCTACGATGAGATCGATCGCGGCGGAACGCCCGAGGCCGTCATCAGTCTGGAGCCGAAACGCTTCGTCGACATCACGACCCACTTCTACATGCTGCCGATCCTGCAATGGTCGCAGACCCAGATCGATGGCGACGATGTCCGCCTGCTGCAACTGGCCTCGGCCGTTCCGGGCGCGCGCGGCGCCGATACCCTGCAAACGCCTGAGTATCGCGAGCAGGCCCAGACCGGACGCGACACCGCCGATCAGGGCATCGAGGACATCGCCGTCGATATCGTCTTCGTCATCGACACCACGCGCAGCATGCAGCCCTTCATCGATATGACCCGCGACGCGGTGGCCAGGATGGCGCGCAATTTCAGCGAACGCACCCAGGATCGCTTCCGCTTCGGTCTCGTGACCTATCGTGATTCGCTCGAAGCCGTGCCCGCGCTCGACTATCTCACCCGCAATCACACGCCGACCCTGGTCACGGCCGAACGCCTGGCCGAGATCCTGGACACCGACGCCAAGGCGACGCGCGTCGGCAGTCTGGGGTACGACGAGGACGTCTTCGCCGGTGTGGATGCGGCCTTGCGTCAATCCCCCTGGCGCGAGAAGTCGATCAAGTTCGTCATCCTGATCGGTGATGCCAGTTCGCACCTCAAGGGCGATGCGCACAATTCGACCCGCAAGGACGAGACCGATCTACGGCGCGAATACGACGACGCCAACGTCCATCTGCTGGCGATCCATCTCCAGAACCCCAAGGCGGCCGAGGATTTTCCGCGCACCCTGCAGCAGTTCGGCACCCTGGCGCGCATCCGCGGCAACCCATCGGAACAGGCGCTGGAACAGGTCGACACGGCTCAGGAGGACGCCTATCGGCGGCTGGTCGACCGCGTGACCGCCGGCATCAATACCGAACTCGAACGCACGCTGGCGGCCAAGGCTCCGGTCGCGCCGACCTCTCCGGGTTCAGCGACGTCCCCAACCGTGCCGGGCACGCCTCCAGCCGAGACGCCCGAAGTCTTGAGTTCGGTCTCAGGCATCTGGCAGGCGGCCCTGATCGAGTACATCGGCCAGTCGGCCAACCCGCCCAAGGACATCGTCGCCTGGTCGCTCGACCGTGACCTGATCAATCCGGCCGACCGCGCCCTGGAAGTCCGGGTGCTGGTCACACGCGAGCAGTTGAGTTCGCTCGCCCAGGCGCTCGACAGCGTGATGCAGGCACTGATGCGTGCCGAGGTGACGCAGGCGCAGTTCCTCGAATCGCTGCAAAGCGTCTCGGGGCAGGCGATGAAGCGCCCGGACGATCTGGCACAGGCCCAGCGTCTGGCCGATACCGGACTGCTGCCGGCCTTC
Organism: Allochromatium vinosum DSM 180; assembly: GCF_000025485.1. Taxonomy (NCBI): domain Bacteria; kingdom Pseudomonadati; phylum Pseudomonadota; class Gammaproteobacteria; order Chromatiales; family Chromatiaceae; genus Allochromatium; species Allochromatium vinosum. Next base: position 2,997,195 of record NC_013851.1, read on the forward strand.
ATCCAGTCCCTGCCCTATCGCAGCGACGTGCTGGCCCTGACCGACGAGATGTTCGCGAGCATGACCGCCGAGCAGCGCGCTCAGTTGGAATGGAGCATCCTGGCCAAGCTCGAACAGTATCGCGCCATCAACGATCAGGTCGACGCCTGGTTCAGGCTCAACGATACGGATGCCGACAGCGACATGGTCTATCCGCTGCACATCGACTATCTGCCCTGAGCGGTCGCTGAAGATGGGCGACGGACAGGCACCCATGGTCCGGATGGAGTCGATTGTCAAGCGGCGCGGTCAGGCCGACAGCGGGTTCGAACTGCGGGTGCCCGAGTTGCGGGTCGACACCGGCGAGGTGGTAGCCCTGATCGGCGAGAGCGGCTGCGGCAAGAGCACGCTGCTGGATCTGATCGCGCTCATCCTCGGGCCCACCTCGGCGGGGCGGTTCTCGCTGCACCTCGCCGGGGAGGGCGCCGGGCAGGATCTGGCGGCGCTCTGGGCTCGGGGTGACGAAGGCGCGCTGGCTGCGCTGCGGCGCGAGGCGCTCGGCTATATCCCGCAAACGGGCGGACTGCTCTCGTTTCTGAGCGTGCGCGAGAACATCCGTCTGCCCTGCCGCATCAAAGGCGTCAGTCTCGCGGATCGCGAACTGGAGACCCTGGCCAAGCGCCTCGGCGTGGCCGAGTGTCTGGATCGCAAGCCGCATGCGCTCTCGATCGGACAGCGCCAGCGGGTCGCGATCCTGCGTGCCATCGCCCATGGTCCGCGTCTGCTGCTGGCCGACGAACCCACGGCCGCGCTCGACAAGCCGCGCGCGCGCGCCGTCCTGGCCGACATGAACGCGCTGGCGCGCCAGCAGCATCTGGCCGTGGTGGTCGTCACCCATGATCTGGATCTGCTGGCCGAGCATGTCGACCGGGCCTATACCTTCGATCTCGAACGCCTCTCGGAATCCGAGACGCGCTCGACCTGCCGCGCCCTGGATGACGCGAAGCGAGTCCCGGCATGAAGACACATCGCCCAGGGCGTGCGCGCCTGGTGCCGGCCCTGGCGGCGGCGCATCTGCGTCACGACTGGATCCTCACGCTCTGTCTGGTCATCGCCCTGACCGCCGTCATCGCACCACTCCTGGTGTTGCTCGGACTCAAGCACGGCACCATCGAGACCCTGCGCGAGCGGCTGGTCGAGGATCCGGTCTATCGCGAACTGCGTCCGACCCAGACCCATCCCTATTCCGAGAACTGGTTCGCGCAGGTCGCGGCCTGGCCGGGCGTGGCCTTTCTGACGCCGACCATTCTGCCGCTGTCCTCGGTGGTGCAGGTGGTGCGGGCTGATGAGACGACGAGCCTGTTCGATCTGATCCCGACGGCGGCCGGCGATCCCTTCTTGCTCGAAAACGGCGTGCCTGTGCCGGGTGAAGACGAGGTGGTTCTCACTGCCGAGGCGGCGCGTCTCAGCGGAGCGACGGTCGGCGACCGGCTCAACGTCCGGGTCAGCCGCACCCGTGGCGGACGCTCAGAGAACGTCCAGGCGGAGTTGAAGGTGGTCGGCATCCTGCCGATCGGTGCCGGCACCCTGACCCGGCTCTATGCGCCATTGGCGTTCGTGCTCGACGTCGAGTCTTATAAGGAAGGCTATGCCACCGCGCGGCGCGGCTGGCCGGGCGATACGCCCGACCCCTATCCCAGTTTCGACGGCGTGGTGCTGCTGCTCGACGAGCCGCTCTCGCCGATCGTGCGCACCGGGGCCATCATCCAGACCGGGTTCGCGCGTATCGGGGAAATCACGCGCGATCAGGCCGAGACGCTGCTGGGTCTGCCGATTCCGCAGCGGCTCCATGCCTACGACCTGAGCACGCCCAACACGCCGATCACCCAATCCAACATCCGCGCCATCCAGACCAAGCTGCGCGGTCGCGAACCACTACTGCTGCCCTATGTCCGCGACCTCGAACTCATCGGTGCTGATGGTCGGCCGTGGCGTCCGGCCGGGCTTTCAGTGGACGCTGCACAGGCCGCGCGGCTCGATCTGCCGCCCGTGCCCTGGGGCGGTTTCCAGGCACGCCGTGAGCGGGCCGAGGAACTGACGTCTGTGCTTTGGCCGACAGACGCAGAGGCAGACACCGGCTCGGACATGGATTCGGACTCCAGCCCGGACGCCGCTCCCCGTCAGGAGACGGATGACGACCTCGCGGTCACGAGTCCGGGACGCGCGGAGCTGTCCTTCATCCTCCGGTCCCTGGGGCCGAGCCCCCTGTCCGAGCCGCTGGCGCCGATCGAACTGCTCGGCATCCTGCGCACGGCTCGGGATCGGGCCGTGACCTATGTCGCATCGGGCGGACGCTTCGAGATGCAGCGTGCCGGCTATCGGGGATTCCGGCTCTATGCCGCCGGCCTCGACGATGTGCCGCGACTCTATCGGCGTCTGCGCGAGCAGGGTCTGGAAGTCGATGCCGCGATCGAAGCCATCGAACGCATCCAGGTGCTCGACGGCGGAGCGACGCGCCTGTTCTGGCTGATCGCCCTGCTCGGGCTGTGCGGCGGAACGGCGGTGCTGGTCGCCAGTCTCTATGCCGCCGTCGATCGCCTGCGCGCCGAACTCGGCATCATCCGGCTGCTCGGGCTGTCGCGCGCGCATGTGGCCTTCTTCCCGATCGTCGAGGGACTCATGATCGCGGCCCTGAGTCTGGCGGTCAGCTTCGGCGCCTATGGCGCGCTCGCCGCCGTCATCAATCGCAGCTTCGCCAACGAGCTGGCGCCGGACGAGCGCTTCTGCGCCCTGCCCGCCTCACTGATTGCGCCCATCGTGCTGACCACACTGCTGCTGGCCTGTCTGGCCGCGCTGGTCGCGGCCTGGCGCTCAACCAACATCGATCCGTCGGAGGTCGTCCGTGCCGATTGAACGCCGTTCGATCCAGGGTTTGCGTCCGCTATTCGGACGGCTCGGGTTCTGTCTCTGCCTGTGCCTGATCGCCGTCCCTGTGCTCGCCGAACCGCCGCCGCGCACACCCGACAACCCCAAGCCGGCCGAGGGCGATGTCGTCATCGACCTGCCCAACGCATCCCAACTCGTCTTCCGGCGTCTGGCGGTGCCCGGTCCCGGCTTTTGGGGCGATCAGCAGCGCGTCATCCAGATCGGCGATGCCACAGGCGGGATCTTCGAGGGACTGCAACGCACCCAGATCAGCGGTTCTTTCCCAAACGCCGACGGCACCGGCTGGGAGATCCTGCTGGCCAAATACGAGCTGACGCGCGGTCAATACATCGCCGTCATGGGTCTGGAGCGTCTGCTCGCGGTCAGCGCCGATCCCGAGGATCAGAAGATCCCGACCCTGGACGGACGCGCCAAGCGCGAGGCCCTGATGCGTCCCCTGGCCTCGGTCAGCCATCAGGACATCCAGGACTTCATCCGCACGCTCAATCAGTGGCTGTTCGACCCCGCGCATCCGGAGCACGCCGCCAAGCTGCCGAAATATGACGGTGTCCCCGGCTTCATCCGTCTGCCGACCGAAGAAGAACTGGAATACGCCACGCGCGGCGGTCAACCGGCCCTCGAAGCCGGCACCTTCGATGATCGCCTGCCCTTCGATGCCGCTCGTATCGACGAGTACGCCTGGCATCTGGGCAATGCCAAGCATCAGTTGCGCCCGATCGGTCTGCGCCAACCCAATGATCTGGGCCTCTACGATCTCATCGGCAACGCGCAGGAGATGACCACGGGCGTCTTTCGTCCCGAGATCTGGCAGGGCAAGCCGGGCGGCGTAGCGGTACGCGGCGGGAGCGTCTCGACACCGCCTGCCGATCTGCGCAGTTCCTTACGCGCCGAACTCGACGTCTATGCCTGGAAACCCGACGAGGGCCGGATCGAGGAACGGCGCTCCTACAACACGGGCGTGCGTCTGGCGATCGGCTCGAACGTGGTTCTGACGACCGCGCAGCGCAAGGCGCTGGAGGATGAATATCTCGCCTACCGTAACGAGACGCGACGCGCCATGCCGGTCGGCCGCACGCTCGACAACCTGGTCGCCCAGGCCAGTGTGCAGCTCGGCACCGTCGATCCCATCATCGAACGGCTGATGGCCGAGAACCCGTCACTGCGCGAGCCGCTGCAAACGGTCCAGGTCTACATGGACCGGGCGCGCGACCGACTCGAACTGGCCCAGCGCGAGAGCGCCCGCAGTCTCGCCCAGGACGCGGCGCGCAACGGCGTCAATCTCAGCGTCTATCTCTCGCGCCTGGAACGTCTGGCCGCCACCCTGGAATCGGCCCGGAAGCTCGCCGAACTCTCGACCCGCTATCAGGACCAGGTCGAGGCCGTCGAACGTTCGATCCGGGAGATCGAGACCGCCGCGCGCGAACAGTTGCAGGGCTATCGCGACAAGATCGCCAAGCTCGGCGAGTACGAGCCGGACTATATCGCCCACGCCTTCGCGGCACTGGGCGAACGCGAGCTTCCGGTGCGCGAACGCGCGGTGATGGAACTGCTCGCCGTCCATGTCGAGGAGTTCGCCGAACAGCGCCGGGCCGACCCCGAACGCTGGATGGAGGAGTTCCGTGCACGTTTCAAGGACTTTCAGGACCAGAGCCACTGAATCCCGCCCCAAACACCCGAGGACATCGACCATGACCCAATCGACGCCCAGCTCGACCCGCATCCTGCCCTGGCTGCTGAGCGCAGCACTCGTCACGGGGTGCGCCAATATCCAGGACGACCAGAAACGCACCCAGGCCGAGGGAGCGGCGGCCGGCGCCGTGCTCGGCGCGCTCGTCGGCTATGCCATCGACAGGGAACGCGGCGCGGCCATCGGCGCCCTGATCGGCGGCGGCGCCGGTTTCGTCGTCGGCAACGAGATCGCCAAGCGCAAGAAGGCCTATGCCAATACCGAGGATTTTCTGAATGCGCAGATCGCCCGCGTGGCCGAGTTCAACCGCACCACACTCGCCTACAACGACAAACTGCACCGCGAGATCGCCAGTCTCGATCGTGAATCCAAACGCTTGCAGGCCCAGTACAAATCCGGTGCGGTGAAGAAACAGACGCTGGTCAGCAAGCGCAATGCCCTGAATGAGAAGATCGCCGGCAGCAAGAAGCTCGAACAGACCCTGGTCCAGGAACAGCAGGTTCAGTCGCAGATCCTGGCCGATGAGCGCAAGACACGCCCGGCGAACGATCCCTATATCCGCAAGCTCGAACACGAGGTCAAGACGCTGCAAGGCAACATCGATACGCTGCGCAGCAACAACACCCAGTTGGCCCAGATCGATCCGAGGTTGTCGGTATGAAGCCGTCCATTGGCTGGTCGATGGCACTCATCGCACTCTGGCTCAGCGGCTGCGCCTCGGTGTCCACCGATCCGCGCGAAGGCGGACTGGCGGGAGGTATCAAGGGTCTGAGCACGGGCGCCTATGACGCGCGCATCCAGGAGCGCGAGGATCGTCTGGCGGTTCTGCGTCAGGTTCAGGGCGAGCTGGAGACAGAGCGCAATGATCTCGAGTACACCAAGGCCCAGCGTCAACGCAAGGTTGCCGCCGAGCGTGCGCGCGTGCGCCGGATGAACCGCGACATCGCCGCTCTGAACCAGCGGGTCGACAGCCTCTCGGCTTCCGCGAACCGCAACGATCAGCGGGTCCGGACACTGCGCACGCGGGTTCCGCAGATCCAGAGCCAGTCGGCACGGCTGCAATCGGATCTGGATGCGCTGGAGGGCAGCGGTCTCGGAGACTCGGAGGCCGATCTGCGGCGCGCCCAGCTCGAACAGCAGCGGGCGTCATTGCAGGCTGAGTACGACCTGCTCAACCAGATGTCGCTGGATCTGGCCCGGTGACAAGGCACCGGACGCGCGCAGTCCGCACACTGGCGTTTCTGGCCGCTTGCGCGTTCGCGCTCACGGCCGGAGGCGCCGGGGTTCCGCTCGACGAGATCCGCCAGGTGTTGCGCGAGCAGGCACTGACGGCACCGGCAGAGTCGCGCTTGCGCGACCTGGACGCGACGAATCTCGCCATCGGGTTGCAGGCCATCGACCCGGCGGCGCGCTATTTTCCGCGCGCGCTCTATCGCTCGCCGAATCAGGGCCGCGACGCCATGAGCGGCATCGGCGCCGAACTCCTGCCGAGCGGTGACGATCTCTGGCTGCTGCCGTTCCAGGGTGGCGCGGCGGCGACGGCCGGTCTGACCGATCGCGCGCGACTGCGGACGATCGATGGTCGACCCATCGCGGGCTTGAGTCGGGATGAGATCGCCCAGCGACTGCGGGGGGCGGAGGGCTCGCAGGTCGTGGTCGGCGTCGAGGAGGCGGATGGTGGCGAGCGGCGTCTGACGATCGAACGCCGGTCGTTCCGCCCGCTGGATGTCGAGCTGGTGCAGCCGGGCGCGCATCGCATCCTGCGCGTGCGTGAGTTCGTCGCCGGACTCACCCGCCCCGCCCTGCTGGCCACGGTGGACTTCATCGAGAACACCGCCACTCACCAACCCGAGCACGCACCGCTCATCCTCGATCTGCGCGACGCGACAGGCGGCGATCTGTTCGAGGCTCTGGATATCGCCGCGCTCTTTCTGCCCGAGGGCGCGCATCTGGCGACCCTGGTGGCGCGCGGCGGGGTGACGAAGACGCTCCGCGCTCCTGCGGGTACGGATCTGGAACAGCCGTTGATCCTGCTGATCGGGCCGGGCACGGCCAGCGCCGCCGAGATCCTGGCCGGCATCCTGCGCGACCACGGGCGCGCCCGGCTCGTCGGCCAAACGACCTACGGCAAGTGCGACTCGCAAACCGACGTGCGTCTGTCCGACGGTTCGGTGCTGCGCTTCACCAACCGGGCGGTGCGCCTGCCGAGTGGCGAACACTGCTCCGGCGTCGGGGTCGCGCCCGATCTCTCAGTCGATACGGCCACGCTGAATGATCTGTCACGACTGGTCCCGAGGGCCATTGGAGCTGCTCATGTGCGCTAGCCGGCACCCATCCCTGTTTTGGCACCTGGTACTGTCAGCGTTCGCTCTGCTGGTGACACTGGCCGTGCCGGCCCCGGCCTGGTCGGACGATCCGGAAGCCGAGTTTCATGCGCTCGACTACAGGATGCGCGAGTGGGAAAGAATTCGCCAAAGTACCCAACGCATCGTCATTCCGCAACACTTCGAGCGGGATCTGGCGCGCTGGGAGCAGTTGTCCGGTCAGCTCGGTTTGAAAAAAGCCAAACAGGCCGGTGATATCGCCGAAGCCGAGGCGGCCAAGAATGCCCTGTTCGAAGTCATCAAAAGCGAAAAGACCGTCGAACTCGCTCTCAAGAGTGTCGACTTGGCCATCGAATCCGCTCAGCGCGAGCATGATTTCTATGCCGAGTGGGAGCGCAGCGCCTCCATCGATACGGGCGTCGCGATCACTGGAAACGATGCGGCAAGCGAGCGTGAAAAGCGGCGATTGAAATTCCAGCAGCTCAAGGACGAAGCCGTTGCGCGACAGCGTGAACTCCGTCAGCACATGGCGCGACTGGAGCAGCAGAAAAGTCACCTGACGCACTTCAAGTCGAGCGCCAAAGCGCTACTGACGGCCAAGGATATCAGCAGCGATGTCGAGCAGGGCAATTTCTTCGAGGCGGCTGAAAAAGCGATCGATCAGGGCAGCGCACTGGCCGAGACCTATTATTCCAAAGAAACCTTCGATGCCGTCTCCGAACGGCTGGAGGTCGGCAAGGGTTTTCTCGGCACGGCACAAAAGCTCAAGGATGGAAACTATCTCGACGGATCGATCTCGGCACTGGATACGGTCGACAAGCTCCTGACCGACCACTCGTCAAAGCTCAAAAAGGAAACCGAGACACTGCGACTGTTCATGGAGTCGGATTTCACGGATCAAGCCCTGAAGAAGCAAGCCTTACAGGTCATCTCCATCGCGAACGACCGCAAGAACCAGATGGAAGCCGCCATGGCTTTCAAGAACAAGGTGAAGTTTTCCTCCAAGGCGCTGCGTGAATTCAGGGAGGTCGTCAACGCCGTTCGTCTGATCGATGCCGAGATCCAGCATTACCAATCCCTGGCCGCTGTTCCAGGGCGCTCGGAGACGACGACCAAACTCATCTATGGCATGGAAGTCCTGGGCGGCGCCTTCGATCGACTGGCCGACAAACTGCCGCCCGGTTTGAAGGAAACGGTTGGAGAATTCCTGCATTTTTATGCCGATGCGCTGCGTCTTGGCAACAGCATCGATCAACTGGTCAGAGATTATTTCAAGAACAAGGGCTACTGCGACAACGATCAGGGCGATCATGCTTGGTCGGTTGCAACCAAGCATATTTTGAAAACCTGGCCGAGGGGCGAGCTGTGCCTCAATTTCGCGCCTGAGTTCGCCCAATCCGGACTGGCCGTCTATGAAAACACGGGAGAAGGAGCCGTAGATCCAATCTATTTCTTCATCCCGAACTGGGGTGACATTCCGGTCGACCTGACGCGCAGTCAATATGCCCGACTCGTCAAGATCGCGTCAGACTATACGGCCTACGCGCATTATGTCGAATCGAGTTATCGGCTGACAGCGAGCGATCTCGGGCAGATCATTGCGGCCATCAAGTCCGGGAGCAAGCACTTTACGCTCAATGACGGCTATCTCAGCGACACCACGATCGACATCGATGATCTGGCGCGCGATGTCGACGCGCTGATGCATCTCCGATCCGCACTGGGCGAGGAATTGAACGCCGGCAATCATCGCGCCATGATCGATGCCTGGCTGAAGTATTCACAAGACATCGAATTCTACGATCGACTCTACAGATCCACCTGTGAATTCGATCTGATTCCAGACAACAGCGTCCGGCACCGGCTGTTCGTCATCTGGCTCAAAGACAACGCCCAATACCGGCGTTTCATCGAACGTCAGCGTTATGCGAATCCCGCGTCCAAGTGCCGAGAATCCGTCGCCGACGACCCGGATGTTCCGGAGCAAAAGCCGGGGGAAAAGGATGAGGACGATTCGATCATCACGCCCCCTGAACCGGCGGCCAGTTGTTCCTACACCTACTCAGACTGGGGCGACTGCAACCGCACCACCAAGACCCAGACGCGAACGGTCACAGCCCGCGAGCCGGCCGGCTGCGCGGAGCGCCGGACGCCAACCCTCGAACAGTCCTGCACTCCCCCGCCGACTGAGGAGGAACTGCGCCACCGCTATTTCAACTGCCTCTGTCGCTGCTCCAGCGGCTGGGCGGGACACATCGGCGTCTGGTACGACCCCGAGGGCAAATCCGTTCCCGAATGCGAGAGTTCCGGACCCTGCTTCGGCGGCGCCGGCGCCTTCGGCTGCACCCGCCGGCATTTCTTCGCCGGGCCGAGCGACTGCGCCAAGGGCTGTTGGGAAGGCTCCTGGGGCAAGGGCACCTATGACCCGGCCAAGGCCGATGCGTTGCGCAAAGGCGAGAACCGCCAATACAAGAAACCCCTGAGCGTCCAGATCGAGGCGTCCAAGAACCCGGCCGATTTCGGCGACATCGTCGACCTGACCGCCAAGACCTCGGAAGGCTCGGGCGGCTACAGCTGGAGCTGGAGCGGCTGTGCCGAAGACGCCGCAAAAGACCGAGCCAAGGTGCCCTTCACCCAATCATGCCGACCCTGCACGGCCAATGTCACGGTCACGGATCAGGACGGCGATACGGCCTCCGACTCGCTGCCGGTGCAATGTACCGCGCTCAGCGTCAAGCTGACCAAGGAGCGTCCGGCCGAAAACACCATCCCGGTCGGCGACAAGGCGGCGCTGCTCGCCGAGGTGTTCTCGGGCGATCAGCCGGCCGGCGGTCGCTTCGCCTATTACTGGGAGCCGAACCCCGACGTCCAGTACGGCGGTGATCCGAAGAACCCGAGCTACGAGACCAGCGGCGGCGCGCAATCGCGCAACACGGCGCTGTTCCGTCAGACCGGCGCCACCCCGGTCTGGGTCACGGTGCTCAAGCAGGTCGGCGAGACCAAGGTCACAGTGGGCGAGTCCGAACAGATCCTGATCGACGTGATCAGCCCGCAACTCAGCCTCAAGGCCGACAAGACCAGCCCGCTGATCGGCGAGACGGTGGTACTCACCGTCGAGGAAACGCCGAAGATGAGCGACGATCTGGTCAGCTTCTGGTGGGAATACAGCGGCGAGGCCAGCAACCCAGGTGTCCACCCCAATACGCCCAACAGCCGCGCCTGGTCGTACAAGCCCAGGAACGACAAGCCCGTCACCATCACCGTGCATGCCAAATCGAAGGACAGCGGCGAGGAACTCGACAGCGCCTCTCTCACCCTCACCGCACGACGCATCCAGGTCAGCGTCAGCGGACCCAAGATCGCCGGTCCGGCGCCCATGATCTGGAAGCCGGGAGTCGGTCTGGTCGCCGCCGAACGTCAGGTCGCCGAGCAACAGCGGGTCGAGTTCGCCGCCACGCTCAACCCGTCCGTCGACAATCCGCGCTACCAGTGGCGGATCGAGCCGTCCGGCTGTTCGATCCATTCACCGAGCTCGCGCGACACCGGCGTCACCTGCGCCGGCACCGGCCGCTACAGTCTCAGCGTGACCGTAAAGAACGCCGACGGTGCCGAGCTGGGCATCGGCGCCGGTCAGCTCAGTGTCAGCGTCTCGCAGGCCTCCGTGGACTCCGGTCGGAAGACGGCCAAGGCGATCGAGGAAACACTCGCGCAGGCCCGCGAACAGGCCGGGCGCGGACGTCTGGACGAGGCGCTGTCGCTCGCCAAGCAGGCGCTCGCACTCGATCCCGCCTATGCGCCGACCAAGCAGTATGTCGCCAGTGTCGAGAAGGCCAAATCCAGTCTCGATCGCGACATCGCCGCCATCGAACAACTCATCGGGCAGGGCAAGCTGGACGCGGCACGCTCACGGCTCGACACGCGCGCGAAGGCGTTCCCCGAATATCCCCCGCTCATTGAAACCCGGAAGCGATTGGAACACGCGCTCGCGTCCTCCCGTAAGGAGGGTGGCAATACGGCGGCCAAGGGAGGCGACAAAACCTTCGACAACGGCAACATCTACGGTGTCCAGAACGGACCGACCTCACCCACGACCTTCGAGCTGAAGCAACCGCGCATTCTGACACTGATCCAGAACTACCACTGGAACTCGGGTCGTGGCGCGACACCCGGCACCCTCGCCCTGCGCGACGCCCAGGGTCGCCAATACGGCCCCTGGCCGGCCGAGGGCAGTCCGGGGCAGGGCGGCGTGCCCAATGCCTACTGGACGGCGCGTCCCATGATCCGGTTGCCGGCCGGCGTCTACACGGTCATCGACTCAGATCCGGCGTCCTGGGCGCAGAACGTGCAATCGGACGGACGCGGCTTCACGCGCATCGAGACCCAGCCGCCCGATGCGACGACGAACGCCATGCCATCAGGATTCATCGGTGAATGGGACACCAACTGGGGACCAATGCGGCTGGAGCCTGATCCGGACTCACCGAATGCCATCCGAGGAACCTACACGCATGACAGCGGGCGTATCTCCGGTCGACTCTCCGAGGATGGACGCCGCCTCACAGGCACATGGTCCGAGGCGCCCTCCTATGCGCCGCCCCGAGACGCCGGACGGCTGACTTTACAGCTTGCCGATGATCAGGGCTCCTTCACCGGAATCTGGGGCTATGGTGACCAGGACATGACCGGCGAGTGGTCTGGAACACGCCGGCACGAACCATGACGACATCCATACACCAACCATAGAGGACAAGACGATGCGCGATCGAAGACACAACGACTGGCGCTGGCTGTCCGCCGGACTGCTGCTCCTCCTGGCTCAGGGCGGCGTCTCGGCCCGCGAGACCTTCGAGGTCATGGAGGTCGAGGGCCGGGTCGAACAGGCGACGGGGCCGGCCGAATTGCAGCAGCTCGATGCCGAGAACCGGGTCACGGTCCGCGCCCTGATCGGATTCGGCCGTCTGCCCGAACCGCTCAGGAAACTGGTGCTCGAACTGCGGGGACTGGGTGTCGATGCCCTGGGCGCGGGTGCCAACGAGATCCGCGACTTCATCGCCCAGGCCGAAGCCGGGACGCTGAAAGCGGACCCGCAACAGTTGCAGGCGCTGCTGGCCCTGCTCGAACACCGCGACTATCTTGACTGGACACCGCTGGCCCCAGGCGCCACGGTCGAACTCGACGCGCGTGACTGGATTCGCGGCGATGGACGCGCCGTGCTGCAAGCGGCGTCCGGCCAGCGCCAGACGCTCGCGGCCGAGGAACGCCCGAGCCAGGCCGGCTCCACCGGCGCCGGCCCGGATCGGGAGCCGATCGCACCCGCGACCCCGATCGACGAAACAGTCGCTACCGTCCCGACCGAGCGGATCTGGACGAGCGACGGTCCGGGGATGCGTGTCTTCGACCATCGCCGCCCGGATCGCGGACTGTCGCTGGAGACGCTGGAAGCGGCCAGCCTCGCCGCCCTGCCCGATGGCGGCTATGTCGCGGCCGGCAGCGTCCAGGGGCCGGGGGGACGCGAGATTTGGGCCGCGCGCTTCGATGCCAATCAGGATCTGCTGTGGTCGCGCGCACTCGGCGGCGCCTTCGATCTGCACGTCACGGCCGCGACCGCGCTGGGCGACGAGGGTGTTCTGATCGGCGGCTCGCTCAACGAGAAACAGGCCGGGTTCCTGATCGCCCTGGACGCTCAGGGCGAACCGCGCTGGACACAGGTGCTGGGCGGGTCGACAGACACCCCTGCCGAGGTGCCGCTGGCACTGGCCACCGATGCCGCCGGCAACGCGCTCATGGCCGGCGAGACCCTTGCCGCCGATCGTCCACCCCAGGGCTTCGCGGCGCTCATCGCCGCCGATGGTCAGCCGGGATGGCGCCTCGACCTGCCTGCGACCGCCGGTGTGCGATCCGTCATCCTCACCGACACCGGCTGGTCGATCGCCGGCGCATCGGCCGGCACGTCCGGCGCACCCTGGGCAGCCGGTCTCGACCCGACGGGACATCTGACCTGGGAACGGACTTATGCCGATCTCGCGGCGCGTGGCGAACCCGTCCTGGCCGGTCTGGACGATGGCGGAATCGCGCTGGCGGTTCGAAGCGCCGAGGGCCATGGCGATCAGCTCTGGCTGCGCCGGCTTTCTCCCGACGGCGAGCCGCTGGAGACCCGGCGGCTGAGTCTGGCGTTCGGCGAGCAGGACGGTCTCGACACCCTGACGCGCCTGACGCGCGACGCCGAAGGTGCGTTGTGGCTCGCCGGCATGACCCAGGGACAGGACGCCTGGCTCGCGCGCCTGTCGAGCACGGGCGAGGTGCTCTGGAGCGGCCGCTATGGCCGCGCGGCCCTGGATCGCTTCACTGATCTGCATGTCCGGCCCGATGGTCTGATCGCCGTCGGCTACACCCAATCCGAGGACACCGACGCCCGTGGCCTGTGGGTCGTGACGCTCGACGCCACGGGTCAGCCGCGCCCCGCTCCCGAATACTCACCGGCGGCGCGCGACCTGATCGCCCGTTTCGAGTCCAACCTTGCATCGCTGGACGATGACGTGCGCCTCGGCGGCGCACCGCTGATCAGCCAACAGGCGGATGGCGGGTTGCGCTTCGCCCTGCCCTTCCTGCGCATCGACGATGGGCCATCCGACTCCAATGAATCGACCTCGCTGGATCTGAACTGGCTGCGTGTCGACTTGACCCCTGGGGCTGTTCCGAACACCTGGCAGGCCACCATCGACTGGCCCGAGACCCTGACACTGCGCAACGGCGACGGCAACGAGATCGGTACGGTCCGCACCGCCGGACATCGCCTGGAACTGGACTGGCCGGCCCCCGATGCCCTGCCCACACGCCTGGATTTCACCCTCGAAGATCTCCAGGTGCACATCGACGGTCAGGCCCGACTCCAGCCCATCCATCAGGCCCTCGGCCTCCCGCAGGGTCCGGACAGCCTGGGAAGCGATGACACCGACCTGGGGCTGATGACACTGGGTGCGCTGCATCTGGCGATCACCCCGGAATCGGCGCCTGAAGCCGCGCGCACGACAACCTCACAGTCCATGGAACTGGCCGATCTGCGCATCCAGAGCCGCTCGGGAACCGACACCGTGCAGCTCGGCGGTCTGCGCGTCAGCGCCGACTATCGTGACCTCGATCTGGCCGCGCTCACCACCGGCTATGGCTCACTGCTCGAACTGATCGAGTCCGATACCGAGACACCGGACATCGAGACGCTGCGCCAGACGATCGAACGCCTGCTCCAGGCCAGCGGCCAGGTCGAGACCTCCGTCGTCATGACCGATTTCGCCGCGAATCTGCCCAGTGAGGACATCGACTACCGGATCGCTGAATTCAGCGTCTCGGCCCAGGGCGGCCCGGCCGACGCGGCCGGTCGGTTGTGGAATCTGCGGACCGGCTATGGGTTGCGCGGCCTGACGATGAAAGAGGACGGGCAGGACAACAGGATCGATGCCTTCAGTGTCGATCTCGCCATCGACCGGCTCGCGCTGGCCGCGATCCTGGATGTCGCGCTGGCTCAGGCGCTCGAGCAGCCGCCCGCCGAGGCCAGTCTGGCACAGGTGCTCGGGCAGCCGGTCGCGGGCGCGAAGCTGGGCTTCGCGATCGACGCCCTGCACATTGCCACACCGGATGAGCCGCCGGTGAATGTCGATGCCATGCACTTTGCGCTGGCCCTGAGCGACGCCAATGGCCCAAGGCCCCAACTGACACTGCGCTACGACCACGCCGGTATCGGACCGATTCCCGATCTGCCGCCCGAGCTCGTTCCGGGCAAGGTCGACCTGGGTCTGGTGCTGTCGGGGCTGGCGCCCAGCACCCTGGCGCCGGTCCTGCTCCAGGGCGAACCCGATCCGGCTCAGATCCTCGGGCTACTGGCGCAACAGGCCGCCCGGCTCGACATCGAGACGATCGACGTCGACATGCCTGGAACCGGGGTCCGGATCACGGGCGTGGCCAACGCCGAGGAGACCGCCGCGCCGGATGATCCCGGCCTGATCCGCCTGGATCTCGACATCCAGGTGCGCGACTTCGATACCCTGATCGCGCGGATCGGCGAGACCCTGTCGCCCGACGAACAGCGCGACCTGAACGCCACGGCGGCCCTGATCAAGCTGATGGGCAACGAAGAGCCGCAGGCCGATGGTTCGACGCTGCACCGCTTCGAGGTGACAGGTGACAGCACCGGGGAGCTCAAGGTCAACGGCAAGGATCTCACGCCGATCCTCGAAGCGGTCCAGTAGCCGATGGCCGGCCGGGAGCCGGATGAAACGCAGCCTCGATCGCGGCCCGGATCGCCGACTCCCGGCGCTCGATATCGGCGACCAGGGCGAACTGGATGCGCGCCTTGATCAGATTGCGTCCCGGCCGGTCGACCTTGAAATAACGGTCGCCCTGGAGGTGATCGGTGAGGAAGCGTAGACCCAGCTCGAAGGGCATCACCCGGATGCCGTCGAACAGGCACGCGATGTCCCCATCGCTCAGCCAGCCGCGCGTCGCCTCGGCATAGCCGGCGAGGATCGCCTCGGCGAGCGCGAGATCGAACCGAACCTTCGAAGGATCGGTCTCGCCCTCGCCGAGAGCATTGCAGCAGGAACGCAGACAGTCGCCCAGATCGTGCTGGATCAGCCCCGGCTGCACGGTGTCCAGATCGATCAGCGCCAGCGCGCGCCGCCCGTCCAGGTCGAAGAGGATGTTGTCGAGCTTGGGGTCGCCGTGGGTCAGACGCGGCGCGATCCGGCCGGCCTGCACGGCACGATCCAGCGCTTCGGCCAGATCCAGCCGCGCCTCGATGAAGTCCAGGAGCGGGGCGCTCTCTGGCGCGGCAACTCCCGGATCGGACAACGCGCGCAGACGTTCGAGATAGCCCGCTGTGTCGTGATAGCCCGGCAGCGTAACCGCGAATTCCCGGCTTGGCAGCGCCGCCGCCCAGCGATGGAAGCGCCCGAGCACCCGGCCGACTTCGCGCGCCTGAGGCGCGCCCTGGAGCCGGGACAGAGTGCGGGTGTCGGGAACGAAATCCATCAGGCGCCAGACCGACCCCGCGTCATCGCGCACGAAGCTCGCGTCATCGCGGGTCCGGATCAGGGCCGGCACATGCAGTCCGAGCGATGCGGGCGGCTCGGGATGGCGCGCCAGTCGCGCCAGATTGGCCATGATCCGCTCCGGCTCGGGAAAGACCCGGCCATTGATGCGCTGGAGCACATAACGGCGTCCGCCCGCGTCCAGCCGATAGGTATCGTTGATCAGACCACAGCCCAGCGGAGCGATGGGGCCAAGGGGCGGATCGATCGCAAAGTGCTCGCACAGCGCGATCAGAGAACGGACATCGGCTGACATGACAAGCGCCTCACATGACGGCAGCGATCCGAGGATCAATGGAACCGGCGAACCTGATGGACCTCGGGGAGCTGCTGGAGCTTGGTCATGAGTCGCTCCAGATGCGCGTTGTCCTCGACCTCGATGGTGAAGCGCATCGAGGCCGTGTCGGTGCTGCGCTCAGAATGCGTCTCGACCCCGATCACATCGACGTCGGCATCGGCGAAGATCGAACTGACGTCGCGCAGCAACCCCTTGCGATCGGCGGCCACCACCAGCAGATCGACAGGATAGTGACTCGGCCCCGAGCGGTCGGCCCAATGCGCCTCAATCAGACGCTCGCGCTCCTCGGCGCCCAGATGACGGATGTTGCCGCAGTCGCGCCGATGGATGGTCACGCCGCGCCCACGGGTGACGAAGCCGATGATGGGATCATCGGGCACCGGCTTGCAGCAGGGCGCCATGTGGGTCATGAGATCGTCGACGCCCTCGATCACGACATCACTGCCCGCCCCCGGCTTGTGATGGCGCGGCGGACGCGGCTTGATCTCGGGTTCGCGCTCGCGTTCCTTGGCCTCCTCGGCCTTGGGTTCGCCGACCTGACGCGCCACCTGACCGACGGCCAGATCACCGCGTCCGATGGCGGCGAGCACGTCGTCGCCGCGCTTGAAGTTGAAGCGCAGCGCGATCTCGTCGAGATGCGGCTTGTCCGCGATGCCGAGCCGCGCCAGCTCGCGCTCCAGCAGCCCACGTCCCTCGTGCAGATGCTTGTCGAAGTCCTGCTGCTTGAACCACTGGCGCACCCGGTTGCGCGCGCGCGCCGTGGTCAGATAGCCGTGATGCGGACTGAGCCAGTCACGGCTCGGGGCGGTGTTCTTCTGGGTCAGGATCTCGACCGTGTCGCCACTGTGGAGTGTGTGGTTGAGCGGGACGATGCGGTCGTTGACCTTGGCGCCCCGGCAGCGGTTGCCGATCTCGGAATGGATGGCATAGGCGAAGTCGAGCGGTGTGGCGCCCTTGGGCAGCTCGACCACCTTGGACTGGGGCGTGAGCACATAGATGTGCGCCGGCTCGAACTCGGCCTTGAAGCGCTCCAGACGCTCGCCGGCAGCCTCATCCTCGTTCTTGGTCTCCAGCCACTGGCGCATCCAGACCACACGGCGCTGGAACTCGGCATCATGGCCCTTGGCCTCCTTGTAGGCCCAGTGCGCCGCCACGCCGAACTCAGCGTGCTGGTGCATGGCGTGGGTGCGGATCTGCACCTCCAGCGCCTTGGCCTCCGGTCCCTCGACCGCCGTGTGCAGCGACTGATAGAAGTTGCCCTTGGGGGTGGCGATGTAGTCGTCGAACTCCTTGGGGATATGGCGCCAGAGCCCATGCACCACGCCGAGCGCGGCATAGCAGTCGGCCACCGAGTCGACCAGGATGCGCACGGCGCGCAGGTCGAAGATGTCGGCGATGTCGACGTTCTTGCGCTGCATCTTCTTCCAGATGCTGTAGATGTGTTTGGGACGGCCGGTGATCTCGGCGCCGATGCCCAGCTCGTCGAACTTCTCGCGCAGGGTCGCCATGACCTCGGCGATATAGTGCTCGCGCTCCTCGCGCCGCTCGGCCAGCAGCTTGGCGATGCGCCGGTATTCCTCGGGCTGGAGATAGCGCAGCGACAGGTCTTCCAGCTCCCACTTGATCTGCCAGATGCCGAGCCGGTTGGCCAGCGGGGCATAGACGCGCTGGGTGTCGCGCGCGATCTTGGTGCGCCGCTCGGGTTCCAGATCCTTGATCGCGCGCATCAGATGCACCCGCTCGGCCAGCACCACCAGCACCACGCGCACGTCCTCGGCGATGCCGAGCAGCAGGCGACGCAGGTTCTCCTCGTGCTGGGGCTGGTCCTTGGCGGTGATCACGGCCTCGACGTTGGCGAGCTGATCGATGCGCGCCAGATCGTCGACCATGCGCGCGATGCCGGGACCGAACCCCTCCAGCAGCGCCGCTTCGGTCAGCTCGCCGCCGCTCCAGTCCAGACAGCCCTTGAGCAGGGCCGCGACCAGGGTCTCGTGATCCATGCGCAGGCGCGCCAGGATGTCGGCGGTGGAGAGTCCGTGGCGGATCGGAGTCTCGCCGGTATCGGGGCGCGGCTCGCCCCGGCAGCGCGCCAGCACCTCACAGGCACGGGCGAGACAGGCGCGCTCATCGACCGGATACTGCGTCTCCAGACTGTCGAGCCAGTGCCGGATCGCCTCGGCGTCGTCGGTGTGCGGCTCGGGGAGGTTGTAGAGTGGTTTGACCATCTTTTACAGAACGAGGCTGACCAGCCCATCGGCGAGCTTGGGTTCGAACCAGGTGGACTTGGGCGGCATGACGTCGCCCCGGTCGGCCACGGCCATCAACTCTTCCAGGCGGGTCGGATGCAGGGCGAAGGCCACGGCCATCTCGCCCGAGTCGACGCGCGCGGTCAGGCCGGCCAGTCCCCGGATGCCGCCGACGAAGTCGATGCGCTCGTCGCGGCGCGGATCCTGGATGCCGAGGATCGGGTCGAGCAGATGCTCCTGCAACCGGCTCACGTCCAGGGCCGCGACCGGATCGGCGGCGGGCGGGATGGCATCGGAGAGCGTCAGCCGGTACCAGACACTCTGGAGATACATCCCGAAGACGCCTGGGCGCTCGGGTGAGACCGGCGTGTCGAACGGCTCGACGGTGAAGCGCTCGGCGACCCGTTCCTGGAAAGCCCCGGCGTCCAGGCCGTTGAGATCGCGCACCAGTCGGTTGTAATCGAGGATGCGCATCTGATCGTGCGGGAAGACGACGGCGAGGAAGCCCTGATGCACCTCGGCGGCCTCTCCATCCTGATCCCCGCACCGTCGCGAGGCGGCCACGCGCGAAGCGGCGGCCGAGCGATGATGTCCGTCGGCGATGTAGAGACTGTCGAGCCGATCGAACGCCTGAGTCAGATGCTCGATCACGCCGCGTCCGACGACCGGCCAGAGCTGATGGCGCACACCATCGGCAGCGGTGATGTCGACCTCGGGCGGCTGATCGGCGGCGACGGTGGCGAGTGTCCGGTCGATGTCGGGCGTGGCGCGATGGACCAGCAGCACCGGCCCGGTCTGGGCGTCGAGCGCCTGGATCTGGCGCACGCGGTCGTCCTCCTTGGATGGGCGGGTGAACTCGTGCTTCTTGATGCGCCCGGCGTCATAGTCGGCGATCGAGGCCGAGACCACCAGCCCGGTCTGGACATGCTCGCCCCGGATCACCCGATAGACGTAGTAATACGGCTCAGGATCGCGGACCAGCACGCCTTCGGCCAGCATCCGCTCCAGGTTCTCATGGGCCTTGGCATAGACCTCGGACGCATAGGGGTCCGTGTCCTCGGGCAGATCGACCTCGGCGCGCGAGATGTGCAGAAAGCTCCAGGGTCGCCCCTCGACCAGACGCCGCGCCTCGGCGGTGTTCAGCACGTCATAGGGCGGCGCGGCGACCTCGGCCGCACGACCGGGCGCCGGACGCAGACCGGCGAAGGGTTGGATCAGTGACATGGCGCTCGCTCCCACACCAGTAGCCGTTGGAAAACCATCGAAGAGGCGATGGTATCAGGTCCGCTGGAAACGATGAAAACGGCCGTCGCCTCCAAAGCGCGGGCGAACGCCAGGCCGTCGCATGCCGTGCGACTGGGATCAGGCCTCCTCCACGATCAGACAGTGGACGCTGAACAGGTCGTCGGCGTCGGTCCATACCTGCTCGGAGACGAAGCCCGCCGAGCGCGCCAGCCGCTGGAAGTCCTCGATGCCGTATTTGTAGGAGTTCTCGGTATGGATGGTCTCGCCGAGCCGGAAGTCGAACACCTGCCCGGCCACGCGCACACGCTGGTTGCTGCGGCTGACCAGATGCATCTCGATGCGGCCGGCTTCCTCGTTGAAGAAGGCGCGATGGCGGAAGGCATCGACCTCGAAATCGGCGCCCAGCTCGCGGTTGAGCCGGGTGAGCAGATTGAGATTGAAGGCCGCCGTCACGCCCTGGGCGTCGTTGTAGGCCGCGTCCAGCACCGCGCGCTCCTTCTTGAGATCCACCCCGATCAGCAGGCGTCCGCCCGGACCCAGCACGCGTGCCACCCGCTTGAGGAAGGCGCGCGCCTCGTCCGGATCGAAGTTGCCGATGCTCGATCCGGGGAAGAAAGCGGCCAGATCGCGCCAGTCCGATTCCAGCGGCAGCTCGAAGGGGCCGGAATAATCGGCGCAGGCGGCGCGGATCGACAGCTCCGGGAAGCGCTCGGCGAGCGCCTGGGCCGATTCGAGCAGATGGGCCTTGGAGATGTCGACCGGGATGTAGACCCTGGGCTGGAGCGCGGCGAGCAGGGTCTGGATCTTGAGACTGCTGCCGCTCCCGAGCTCGATCAGTACCGAGCCGCGCCCGAGCCGGTCGGCCATGGCCGCGCCATGCTCGCGCAGGATCTGGATCTCGGTGCGGGTCGGATAATACTCGGGCAGTTCGGTGATGGCGTCGAACAGCTGCGAGCCGTGCTGATCGTAGAACAGCTTGGGCGGCAGCCGTTTGCGCGGCCGGCTCAGACCCTCCAGCACCTCGGCGCGCACGTCGGCCGTGGTCGGATGGAAGTCGAAGAAGCGGATGCGCGACTCGGCGCGCTCGCCCGGTCCGGTGTGTCCCTGCGTCATCGGTGAAGTCTTCGCTGCGGCCGTGTCCAGTCTCATGCTCCCACCTCCGCCAGCCGGAAGCCCATGAACTGCCAGCGTTCGTGGGGATAGAAGAAGTTGCGATAGGTCGAGCGGACGTGATCGCGCGAGGTCGCGCAGGAGCCGCCGCGCAGCACCATCTGGTTGCACATGAACTTGCCGTTGTACTCGCCGAGCGCGCCCGGCGCGGCTCGATAGCCCGGATAGGGCAGATAGGCCGAGCCGGTCCACTCCCAGACGTCGCCGAAGAGCTGCTTGAGGCCGGCGCCCGGTCGAGCCGGACGCGGATGCAGCACGCCGTCGTCGACGAAATTACCGGCGATCGGCTGGCCGTGCGCGGCGTGCTCCCACTCGAACTCGGTCGGCAGACGCTTGCCGGCCCAGGTCGCATAGGCGTCGGCCTCGTAATAGCTGACATGGCAGACCGGCTCGGCCGGGTCGAGCGGACGCATGCCGGAGAGCGTCATCAGCGACCACTCGCCGTCGCGTTCCTCCCAGTAGAGCGGCGCGCGCCAGCCCTGCTGCTTGACCGTCGCCCAGCCGTCCGAGAGCCAGAGTCCGGTGTTTTGGTAGCCGCCGTCCTGGATGAATTCCAGGAATTCGCCGTTGGTCACGGGCCGGTCGGCGAGCGTGAAGGGGGCGACGAAGACGCGATGGCGCGGTGCTTCATTGTCGTAGTGGAAGCCTTCGCCCGTGGCGCCGACCTCGATCAGACCGCCTTCGAAGTCGAGCCACTGGAGCTGTGCGGGTGCGCTCGGCGCGGCGACGGGTAGATCGGCGCGATAGGCTGGACGCAGCGGGTTGTGCGCGAAATGATGCTTGATGTCGGTGACGAGCAGTTCCTGATGCTGCTGTTCGTGGTTGAGTCCGATGCGCAGACGTTGCGCGACG
Organism: Allochromatium vinosum DSM 180; assembly: GCF_000025485.1. Taxonomy (NCBI): domain Bacteria; kingdom Pseudomonadati; phylum Pseudomonadota; class Gammaproteobacteria; order Chromatiales; family Chromatiaceae; genus Allochromatium; species Allochromatium vinosum. The sequence goes on from NC_013851.1 coordinate 3,019,025, forward strand.
GTCGACCAGTCGGCGGCCGGACACGCGGCGATCAGGCGCGTCATGGCCGCGTCGACATGCCGCCGGTAGTCATAGACCTCGGCCACCGTCGGGCGTGCGAGCAGACCGCGTTCGTGACGCGGCCAGAAGCCGGTGCCGGTCTGCTCGTAATAGCTGTTGAACAGATACTCGAAGCGCGGATGGAAGACCTGGTAGCCCGGCAGGAAGGGGCGCAGCAGAAAGGTCTCGTAGAACCAGGAGACATGAGCCAGATGCCATTTGGGCGGGCTGGCCTCGACCACGGTCTGCAAGCCATAGTCCTCGATCTCCAGCGGCTCGCAGAGTCGCTCCGAGAAACGGCGCACCCTGGGGTACTGCTCGGCGAGTGCCGCGCGCATGGCGTCGATCCGGTCCTGAGTGGCTGATGTATCCGACATGGGTTCCCTCGTGATCGATGGATGGCGCCCGCTTGGGGCCGTCGGTCGGGAAGGTGCGGTCGGACGCGGGGATTTCCAGGTTCGCCATGGTGAAAGGCTGGTGATTCGAGGGCGATGCCCCATTTCAGGACAGGTCAAGCGTGAAAAAGGATGTTTTCACCTCTACCAGATTCAGGATTCATCGCGCGGTTCGACTGGAGCCTTCATTGATGACTCGTACCCCGTTCTTCCCCAAGTTCTCCGACCTGCCGCCTGCCCTGCCGCTGTTTCCGCTGGCCGGGGCGGTGGTGATGCCGGGCGTGCAACTGCCGCTCAATATCTTCGAGCCGCGTTATCTGAGCCTGGTCGCCGATGTGCTGGCCTCGAACCATCTGATCGGCATGATCCAGCCGACCAGCGAGACCCTGATGGATGATGTGCCCGAGATCCATCGCGTCGGTTGCGCCGGGCGCATCACCTCGTATAGTGAGACGCCGGACGGGCGCATCATCCTGGTGCTCACCGGGGTATGCCGTTTCCAGGTGACGCGCGAGATCGAGGAGCACAACGGCTATCGGCGCGCGCGGGTGGATTGGGAGCGTTTCGCCGCCGACTATCATGGCGATGAGCAGCGCATCCCGGATCGCCCCGGCTTTCTCGGCTCGCTCAAGACCTATTGCCAACTGCATGGCGTCGAGATCCCCTGGGACGACATCGAGAAGCTGGCCGATCAGGAGCTGACCAATCTGCTGTGCGCCCACCTGCCGCTCAGTCCCGAGGACAAGCAGGCGCTGATCGAAACCCTGCCAACGACCGAGCGCGCGGTCCTGATGCGCGGGCTGCTCGACATGGCCTCGGCCTCCAGTATGCGGGTGGCCGAGCATCGGCATTGATGGCGTACATCAGTCAGGAGAGATGTCCTCGTCCTCCCCCAGTCCGACGCTGACCAACTCCGCGCTGGTGAGCCGCCAACGCTGCCCGCTGCGTTCCAGATCACCACGGATCAGCACCGGCAGTTGTTGGTCATGGGCCTGAACGGCTTGGCTGTAGCCGGCCTCGTCGAGAGTCGTTTGGACGGACTGAATCTTGCCGTCGATCACGGCCCGAAGCGTCACCCGGCCTTCGGCTTCCTTGTGGTCGCGCTGGAGCTGGTAGACGGTTCCAAACAGCTCCATGTCCGGGCGCGAGTGCCGTTCGCGAAAATTTCGCGCCGCTTCGCTCAGAATCGCGCCCGTACTCGGTGAGAAGCGCACGCGCTGATGGGGCGTGGCTCCGGGGCGGGTGCGCGCCCAGGTGACACCGACCTCCAGACGATCGGCGTATTGGATGAGCTTGGCGACCGCCTCACACAGATTGGCGCTGACTCCGACGCCGACGGCCCGCTCGAAGGCGTCCATGCCTGCCGTCGTGGCTTGCTCGGCGGCTTGGTTACAGGCCGTCAACGCCTCCATCAGGCGCCGCGTCACCTTGCGCTCATAGGGTTCGTCGTCGAAGGGTAGCCAAGCCGGATCGAGCGACGCCTGCAACAGTGGCGGCACAGGCGCCAGGAGCTTGACTACGAAACTGCCGTGCTCGGTCTGACCCAGGCGAACCCGCTGGACATACTCGTTGGCCTCGCGATTGGCGCCGGCGCGATACAGGGCGCGCGGATTGGAGACGGCACAGGCGGCGGCCAGCAGCATCTCGCGGGTCTGCGTCACCAGTCCCTCGCCCGTGGTCAGGCTCACTGAGCCATCTTCGCTGTTCCCGGCGGCACGCACCCGGATCACGTCGTGATCGGCGCCGAGCAGGTCTCGATAGAGTGTGAGCGCATCCCGCTCGGTGGCCTCGGTCAGAATCGCGATCAGTTCCGCGACGACCGAGGCGTAGTCGGCGATGGCCTGGGTGCGTGGGATGATCAGCTCGGGCTGATGTGGATGAGCGTAGACATCGGCATGTTGACCATAGGATTCGAGACGCTCCCAACCCTCGCCGCGCACATAGGCCGCAAGTGCGGCGGGCGTGATGGCGCGCAGAGCCTGGGCATCACGGATCTGGATCTTCATCGGATCGCTCCTCGTCTCGATTGCTCCATCAAATCGCGCAACGCATCGACATCGAAGCGCTGCTGGGCGGGCAGTGAGACCGTCACGGATGTGCGGTTGTCAGTTTCCGGAAGGTTGGTCAACGAGATCCAATAGGCGCAGCGGCGCAGAACCAATTCCTCGTCAGTGACCGTCAGCCACTCGGCCTCGTCCTGTGGCAGCGCGAGCACGACAAGCACCCGTGGGGTCTGGGTCGGCTCGCGCAGCAGGTCATAGTTGCGGCGTTTGAGGGCGTAGCGATAGTGTCCCTCGTGCGGTTCGCCGAGCTGGGTAGTGGCCTTGAGCTGGATCCCCAGCGCGGGACGCATCCGTCCACCGGCCTTGATGACGTAATCTATGCCGTCGCGATCGAAGTCCAGGCTAGCCACCACATAGCCGGCATCGGCGGCTACGGCTTGCACATAAGCGCGCGACAAGGCCTCTTCGCGGTCGGTCGAAGCGAGGAGTTGGTCCGAGGTCATGCGTTGGGTTCATCCGCTGCTTTACGTTTTGCGTCCGCGCGTTCAGATAACGCCAGACGCTGCTGTTCCGGCGTTGTTGTCGTGTCCTTGTTGTCGATGTCGCCGCTTCCAGCCGGTGGCATTCGGCTAGCCTAGCAACTTCAAGTTCCGCTGCCTACCGGACGAGCAGAGTGGCTATGGGCGTGGCTCGATCGTCGTGAGCCAAGCATCGAAGAACCGTCGGCCCTGTTGCTCCAGGGTCGGCGCCAGACGCGCACTCTCGGCGCGCAACTCCGGGATCGAGATCCCGGCGGCGGCCAGTTCACCGGCATGACCGATCAGCCAGCGCTCGAATTGGTCGGCGCGGACTTCCGGGTGACACTGGAGTGCGAGCACCGAACGCCCCCACGAGAAGGCTTGGTTGGGATACAGGTCGGTGGAGGCCAGTCGCGTGGCGCCACGTGGAAGATCGAAGGTGTCGCCATGCCAGTGCAGCATCGAGGTCAGGGCGCCATCGAGGGGCGCCAGCGGCGAGACCTGTCCCTCCGGCGACAGACGCAGCGGCGTCCAGCCGATCTCTTTGCACGGCCCCGGATAGACACGCGCCCCGAGCGCCCGCGCCATGATCTGCGCGCCCAGACAGATCCCGAGCGTCGGGCGATCGGCCTGCAAGCGTCTTTCCAGCAGGCGTAGCGCGTCGCGGATGAACGGATAGCTTGCCTCCTCGTAGGCGCCGATCGGCCCGCCCAGCACGACCAGCAGATCCGGCTCAATGGGATCGATGTCGTCGAACCGGTCGACGCCGGCCTCCAGATAGCGCAAGGCCCAGCCGCGCTGGGTCAGCACCCCGGCGAAAGCCCCCAGGTCTTCGAATGCCACGTGTCGAATCGCGACCGCTGTTTTCATCCATTTGCTCCGTTGATCGATTCATCACCCCAAGGACTCCAGGAGCGCGAGCAGCGCCTGTCGCCCGAGCGGCTTGACCAGATGCTCGTCGAAACCGGCGGCCAGCGAGCGTTCGCGGGCCTGCTCGTGGCCGAGCCCGGTCAGGGCGACCAGCTTCAGGCGTTTGGGATCCGGATACTGGGTGCGCAGGCGTCGCGCCAACTCCAGCCCGTCCATGCCGGGAATGCCGATGTCGAGCAGTGCCACACGCGGACACTGACGCTGCGCCAGCTCCAGGGCTTGCGGACCGGAACGCGCCACATCGACCGGATAGCCCAGGATCTCCAGCAGCATCGCCAGAGCATCGACCACGTCCGGGTCGTCGTCCACCACCAGAACGCGCGGTTTCTCGCCCGCTGGCGACACGTTCGGACAGTCCGGAGGCTCGTTCAGGTTCGCCGAGCGCGCACAGGTGAAGATCGGCAGCCGCAGACAGAGTTCGGTGCCGCGTCCCAGTCCCTCGCTGCGCGCTTCCAGACAGCCGCCATGCAGGTCGGCGAGCCGGCGCGCGATGGCCAGCCCCAGCCCCAGTCCGCCGCTGTCGGCATCGCCTGCATGCGGCCCGCGCGTGAAGAGTCCGAACAGCGAATCGAGCTGTTCGGCCGTCATGCCCTGCCCGTTGTCGCGCACCTGGATCAGCACCGAGTCGCCCTCGATGCGGGAGTCGATGCGGATCTCACCGCCGGGCGGGGTGTAGTTGGCGGCATTGACCAGGATGTTGAGCAGGATCTGCGACAACCGCACCGGATCGCCCAGGACACGCCAACCGGGCGCAGGCAGCCGACAGACGAATCGGTGCCGATGCTCCTCCATGAGCGCGCGCACCCCATCGGCGGCCTGCTGGACCAGTTCGCGCACCCGCAGCTCGACCGGCTCCAGCTCGATGCGCCCCTGCACGATCCGCGAGACATCGAGCAGATCGTCGAGCAGCCGGCCCATGTGCGCGGTCTGGCGGTCGAGCACCTCGATCGCCCAGCGGATCCGGGGATCGCCATCGACACCGAGCGCGCGCAGAATCTCGACGGCATGGCGGATCGGCGCCATGGGGTTGCGCAGCTCGTGTCCGAGCACGGCCAGGAACTCGTCCTTGCGCCGGTCGGCCTCGCGCAGCGCCTGCTCGGCGGCCTTTTCGGTGCGGATGTCGCGCGTCACCGTGGCATAGTGCAGCGGACGCCCGGTGTTGGGATCGTCGATGCGCAGCGCGTCATAGAAGACGTCGATCGGCTCGCCGGTGACGAAATGGCGGAACCTGAACTCCCCGGCCCAGCGCCCGGCGGTCTCCATCGCCGGCAGGATGGACTGGCGCAGCTGCTCCAGATCCTCGGGCATGAAAAAATCCTCGATCCGGATCTCGGTGATGTCCTGTTCCGCATCGAGACCGACCAGCGAGCGCCCGGCCGGATTGATATAGAGTCCACGCCGGTCGAGTCCGGCGATACCGATGAAGTCCGACGAGGACTCGACCACGGCGGCCAGATCACGCGCCCGGGTCTCGGCTTCACGCCGGTCGGTGATATCGAAGATAGCGGCCACGGCGCGCACCGGATCGCCGTTCGCATCCCGGATGAAGGTCGCGTTCACCAGCGCCCAGACCACGGTGCCGTCCTTGCGTACATAGCGTTTCTCGGTGAAATAATCGGTGTCCAGTTGCAACACCGCACGCCGGAAGCGCCGCCGGTCGTGCCAGCGGTCCTCCGGATGGGTGAGATCCTGGAACGACATCCCGAGCAGCTCCCCGGCCTCGTAGCCGAGGATCCGGCACAGGCGCTGGTTGACCCGCAGCACGCGGCGGGTGCTCGGCTCTATGACCGCCATGCCGACCGTCGCCAGATCGAACATGAGCCGGAACTGGGTCTCGCTCTCGCGCAGTGCCTGCTCGACGCGCAGCGTCTCGGTGAGATCGAGCACGCCGACGAAGGCGCCGGCCGTCTCGCCCTGCGGGCCGAGCATGGGCGTCAGGATCAGATCGAGCCGGTGTGTGCAACCGGCCTCATCCAGGGCAAGGGTTTGGCGAACCGGCTGGCCGCTGGCCAGCACCTGACGCGCCAGCGGCATGAACTCGGCGCTGGTCGTCAGGCCCGGCAGCGGTGTCTTCGGATCAGTCGAGGTCTGGAGCCAATTCAGACAGAGTGCCGTATCCAGCACACCCAAGGCGACCGGAACCTGGATGGCACGCTCGGATGGAGCTGGCGAGGACGGAGCAAGCGAATCGGGGAGCAAGACGGGCCTGAGCAGTGAGAACGAGATCGATGGCGGGGACGATACTCGTTGCCCGAACAGGCTTCAACCTTGAAAAGGCTCTCTGCCGGATGCAGATTCAGCCCCATCGATGACATTGATTTTCAGCGAGGCGAAAACGATGACGGTAACCCTGACCGAAGCGGCGGCCCGACACGTCGCCAGCCAGCTCGAACGACGCGGGCATGGCCTGGGTCTGCGCGTCGCGACCAAAAAGAGCGGATGCAGCGGCTTCACCTATGCGGTCGACTATGCCGACGAGCTCGGCGCCGACGACCGGGTGTTCGAAAGCCACGGCGTCAAGGTCGTGGTCGACGAGACGAACCTGAGCCGGCTCGACGGACTGGAGATCGACTTCGTCAAGACCAACCTGCTCAACCAGGGTTTCGAGTTCCACAATCCCAATGCCAAGGATCACTGCGGTTGCGGTGAGTCCTTCCGGGTCTAGTCGCGCGTGGTTTCGGGCATGAATGCAGACATCGGCGAGATCGTCGAGAACTTCGAGCTGCTGGGCGACTGGGAGTCGCGCTATCACTATCTGGTCGAACTCGGTGAGCGTCTGGCGCCGATGCCGGGCGCGCACAAGACCGACGCCAACCGCGTCGTCGAGTGCATGAGTCTGGTGCATGTGGCCGCCCATCCGCATCCGGAGCACGCCGGGCGACTGGCCTACTGGGGCGACTGCGACACAGCCATCATCAAGGGCGTGGTCGCCCTGCTGGTCGGGCTGTTCTCCGACAAGGCGCCGGATGAAATCGAAGCACTCGACGTCGACGAGCTGTTCCAGGGACTGCAACTCGAAGAGCATCTGAGTCCCAACCGCCATGTCGGCGTCTATGCCATCGTCAATAAGATGAAGGCACAGGCGCGAGTGCTGGCGGTTTAGAGCCGGATCGGCAGCGTTCTGAACGGACGCCCGAGCAAGGCCAGAAGCGCATTGGCCACGGCCGGGGCCACCGCCGGCGTGGCGATGGTACTGACCCCGCCGGGCGGGGCGTCGCTGTCGATCAGGATCGACTCGATCTCGGGCATCTCGTCGAAGCGCAACAGCGGATAGTCGCCGAAGCCGGTCTGCTCGACCCGGCCATCGCTGAAGGTGATGACGCCCTTGAGGGTGGCGGTCAGCCCGAAGACGATCCCGCTCTCGATCTGCGCCCGCACGGCGTCCGGGTTGACCACCTGCCCACAGTCCAGCACGGCGACGAAACGTCGCGCGCGCACCCGCCCCTCCTCGACCGCGACCTCGGCCATCAGGGCCAGCCGGCTGCCTGTGGCCTCAACCAGCGCCAGCCCTCGTCCCTGTCCATCGGGTACGGGCGCAGCCCAGTGTTCGGCGAGTCGGTCGAGCAGCGCCAGATGAGCCGGACTCTCGGCCAGCAGATTCCGGCGCAACGCCAGTGGATCGTGCCCGCCCGCGCGCGCCAGCTCGTCGAGAAAGCACTCGGTCGCAAAGGCATTGTGCGAATGACCATCGCCGCGCCACAGCCCGATCGGGACCGGCGTGTCGGCGCGCCTGTACTCCAGACGCCGATGCGCGAACCGATAGGGCAGACTCGCCGCGCCATCGATCATGAGCGGATCGATGCCATCGCGAATGCGACCCGGATCGCGCCGCGCGAGCACCGAAGGCCCGACCACGCGATGGAACCAGGCCACGGGTTCGCCGGCCGCGTCGAGCCCACCGCGCAGCCGGTGCAGCGTCATCGGCCGGTAGTAGTCGTGCTGAAGATCGTCGGCGCGCGTCCAGATGACCTGCACCGGCTGCCCGAGCCGGTGCGAGAGTTCGACGGCGTCATGCACGAAATCCAGCTCGCGCCGCCGCCCATGCCCACCGCCGAGAAAGGTGGTGTGCACCCGGATGCGCTCGGGCGGCAACCCGGTGAGACGCTGAGCCAGTTCCTGTGTGGCCGCAGGCGACTGGGTGGGCACATGGATGTCACAGCCGTCCGGGCGCACGTCGGCAGTGCAGTTCATCGGCTCCATGCAGGCATGGGCCTGGAAGGGCACCTCGTAGACCGACTCGATCTCCAGCGCGGCCTCAGCCAGGGCGCGGCTCACGTCGCCCTCCCTGAGCGCCACGGGCGCGCGTCCGTTCAGGCCGATGTGCAGACGCGAGCGCAGGCGCTCGGTCGCCACCGCCGTATTGACCCTGGGCCGACAGTCGATCTCCAGCCGCGCGTGCCCGGCCAGCGCCGCCCAGCTGGTCTCGGCCACGACCGCGATGCCATGGCGCACCGCGAACACGTCGATCACGCCCGGTACGGCGCGCGCGGCCTGTGCATTCCAGCCGCGGATTTCGGCGCCGATGACCGGACAGCGCGCGATCGTGGCATGGAGCATCCCCGGAAGCCGCACGTCGAGTCCGAAGCGCGCCGCGCCACGGACCTTGAGCGGCGTGTCGAGCCGGCGCTGACTGGTTCCGATCAGAGTCCAGTCGGACCTGTCCTTGAGCACGACCGAGGTCGGCACCGGCAGACTCGCCGCCATGGCCGCCAGCTCGCCATAGCCGAGATGGCTCGTTCCATCGGCATGGTGGACTCGGGCCCGACGCGCGCGACATTCGGATTCGGGCACGCCCCAGGTCCGGGCGGCGGCCGCGATCATGAGCGTCCGCGCCAGGGCGCCGGCCTCGCGCAGCGTCTCCCAGCCGTCGCGGGTGGAGGTTCCACCGCCGGTCGCCTGCTCACCCAGCAGATGGTTGGTATAGACCGGATCGATCGGTGCCGGCTCGATCTGGATCTGATCGAGTCCCGCTTCCAGCTCCTCGGCCAGCAGCATGGTCAGCGAGGTCATGACCCCCTGCCCCATCTCCGCGCGCGCGAGCCTCAACTGGATACGGCCATCGGCATGCAGGCTGATCCAGGCATTGGGTTCGAACCGCCTCGGGGCCGGCGTCTCGTTCGTCTCGGCGCGCGCCGGCCAGACCCAGCCGAGCGCCAGACCACCACCGCTCAGGGCGATGATCTTGAGCAGATCGCGTCGCGTGAAACCTGCCGCCGAGCCCGAATCAGCCACCCTGGACCTCTGGCGTGGCGGCCCGGTGGATGGCGCGACGAATGCGTGCGTAACTGCCGCAGCGGCACAATACCTCGGACATGGCGGCATCGATCTGGGCGTCCGTCGGCCGTGGATACCGGGCCAGAAGCGCCGCCGCCATCATGATCTGCCCCGACTGGCAGTAACCGCACTGCGGCACCTCTTCCAGCACCCAGGCCAGTTGCAGCGGATGGCGACCATCGGGCGACAGCCCCTCGATGGTCTGGACCGAGCGTCCCTCGACGGCCGATAACGGCGTGGAGCAGGATTTCACCGGCTCGCCGTCGAGCTGCACGATACAGGCGCCGCACGCGCCCTCGCCGCAGCCGTACTTGGTGCCTGTCAGTCCGAGATGATCGCGCAACACCCACAGCAGGGGTGTGGCCGGGTCGAGCGCGAGCGCCTGCGGCTCGCCATTGAGCGTGAAATGGATCATGGGTCCGAGACCGAGCGAACGAGAGACGCGCTAGCATTACAGATTTCACGCTCGTGTGAAAGAAAGGCGCCCGATTCCAGGCCGGTATGGACAGGAGTCGAGCCCATGACGGGCTCGACCGATCAGAACTGCCGCACCTTGATGTTGAGCGTCTGGATGCGATAGGCGATCTGGCGCGGGGTCATGTTCAGGAGACGCGCGGCCTTGGCCTGGACCCAGCCGGCCTCCTCCAGCGCGGCGATGACACGCTCGCGCTCGTCGAGATCCGGGTCGTTGAAGTCGACCGCACCGCTGCCTGGCACCGTCATCGCTGTCGCCGGGCGCGACGGTTCGGGCGCGCCGGCGTTCAGGTCGATGCCGGTGAGCCGGATGACGTCGCGATCGATGACACCGTTCTCGCTCATCACCGCCGCGCGCTCCATGCAGTTCTCCAGTTCGCGCACGTTGCCCGGCCAGTCGTAGCGCATCAGCACCCGTAGCGCGCTGTCGGTGATCTCCAGTTCGCGCCCCTGCATCCGCGCCACCTTGGCGACCAGGAAGCGCGCCAGATCCGGGATGTCCTCCATGCGCTCGCGCAGGGCCGGCATGCGGATCGGCATGACGTTGAGCCGGTAGTAGAGATCCTCGCGAAACTCCCCGGCGCGCACCTCGGATTCGAGATCGCGGTTGGTGGCGGCGATCACTCGCACATCGACCTTGAGCGTGCGCCCGCCGCCGACGCGCTCGAACTCACCCTCCTGCAACACCCGCAGCAGCTTGGCCTGGAAGGCGGGCGTGATCTCGCCGATCTCGTCGAGGAAAAGCGTACCGCCGTCGGCCTGCTCGAAGCGGCCCTTGCGCAGCGAGACGGCGCCGGTGAAGGCGCCTTTTTCGTGGCCGAACAGCTCGGATTCGAGCAGATTGTCGGGCAGCGCGGCGCAGTTGAGCTTGACGAAGGGCGCGCGGGCGCGCGGCGAGTTGTAGTGGATGGCGTTGGCGATCAGCTCCTTGCCGGTGCCGGATTCGCCACGGATGAGCACTGTGGTGTTCCATTTGGCGACCTGACGCACCTGCTCGAACACCAGCCGCATCGCATCGGCGCGGCCGATGATGCTGTCGAAGCCGTGCGAACCGCGCACCTCGCGCCGCAGCTTGTCGCGCTCCTCACGCAACGCCTGCTGCTCGGCCTCGACCGTGCGCGCCAGCCGCACCGTCTGGCCGATGAGGTTGGCGACCATCTCCAGGAAGCGCGCGCGGTCGTCCAGCAATTCGGCACCGACGGGCGGCTGGGCGGCGAACACGCCGATCGCCTGTTCGTCGCAGCGAATCGGCACGCCGATGAAGGGCCGATCCGGATCATAGAGATTGAGCCGGTCGAGAAAGCGCGGCTCATCGCCCAGACGCGGCAGCACCCAGGGCGCGTTGGCGGTGAGGATATGGCCGATGACGCCCTCACCGGGGCGGTAGCTGACGGCCTCGAACGGCTCGGCGTCCTGGCCGTGGAGCGCGCTGATCAGGAGTTCGCCGCGCTCCTCGTCGAGCAGCGACACCAGGCCCTGACGCAGACGCGCGCGCTCGTGCAGCACACCGAGCACCTCGCGCAGGGTCTGGCGCAGATCGAGCGAACGGCTCAGCACGCGGCTGACCTCGAACAGCGCCGCGAGTTGCGATTCGAGCAGGGCGAGCCGGCTCGTCTCCCCGGATACCCCAGGGGTGGTTGGATTGAAGCTCATGGATCGATCGGTCAAGGTTCAGTCGTCCGCCAGTACAGCGTTCAGGGACAGTCGAATCAAACAGCCACCAGTGAAATCGGGATCGACCTCGATCGATCCGCCATGGGCGTTGACGATCTCTTGAGCTAAAGCAAGTCCCATGCCGGACCGGCCACGTCGATCACGCCAACCGATGTGGAACGGCTCGAAGACGCGATAGCGGTCCTCGGGCGTGATGCCGCGACCATTGTCCTGGATCTCGACCTCGACGCCCCGGTCGAGCGGGCGCGTGGTCAGGATCAGCTCACGATTGGGCCGGCCGGATTCGCGCAGGGCCTGGATGGCGTTGTCGATCAGATGCTTGAACATGGCGCGCAACTGGTTCTTGTGGCCGTTCAGCTCGGGCAGCAGGGTCGCCGGGCGCCAGTCGACGACGATACCGCCAGCCAGCAGACGCTGAGTCTCCAGTTCGAGCACCTGGCGCAGGAGTGTGTTGACATTCACCCGCACCCCGGCCTCGCGCGGCTCCTCGGGCAGGGCCGCCGTCAGGGTCGCCAACGCCTTGATCCCGGATTCGTTGATCTGATCGAGCATGGTGGCCAGGATCTCGGGATTGCCGACGCCATCACGCAACATGCTGCCGGCGGCCTGGATGACGTTGAGCGGCACCTGGATCTGATAGACGGCGGCGGCCAGCGCTTCGCGCATGCCGTGCATGCGCTGCTGCTCGGCCAGACGCGCGCGCAGATTCTCCAGATGGGCGCGCTCGATCTCGCGACGGCGGCTGGTGATGTCGTTGGCCAGCAGCAGCAGACGGCGTTCGCCCTGCGCCGACTCGCCGAAATAGCTGCGCGCACTGGCGTCGGATTCGTCGACCGGGTTGAGCGAGCAGGCGAACCAGCGCGCGCCGGACTGGCCGCGAATGTCGAGATTGACCTCGATGTTCTTGAAAGCACGCCCGTGCTCCAGACAGGCGGCGAAGGGATCGACGCCGAGCTGCTCGCCGATCGCTGCGCGCAACACCTCGGCCGGCTCGCGCCCCTTGAGTTCGGTGAACAGCCGCTTGTATTCCTGATTGTCCAGGATCACCCGTCCGGCGCTGTCGAGCAGCGCCACGATCACGGGCGCGGCATCGAGCACGGTTTCCAGGCGCGCCTTCTGTTGGTGCACGGCACCTTCCAGCTCGTGCACCTTTGTCACATCACGGTGCATGCCGAGGAAGTACTTGAGATCGCCGTCGCGGTCGATGACCGGCGTGATGGTCAGTTCGGCCAGATAGTCCCCGCCCGACTTGGTGCGATTGACCAGGGTGCCGCTCCAGGTCTGACGCGCAAGGATGGTGCGCCAGAGCTGTTCATAGACGCTCTTGGGCGTGGCGTTGTTGGACAGGAGCGATTCGTTGCGACCCAGCAGCTCGTCGCGCGCATAGCCGGTCAGGGACTCGAAGGCACGGTTGACGTAGAGGATGGTCGCCCGTGCATCCGTGATCGAGATGGCGATCGGCGACTGCTCGACGGCTTCGAAGAACAGCAGCGGCGGCAGCGGATCGGCGCTGTCGCCGCCCATGCGGACCAGTGCCTCCACCACCTCGGGCGGGGTGCCGTCGGGCGGCGAGGCGATGAACTCGCCGAGCGTGTTGAGGATCTCGGTCGATGGGATGGGTTCCGGGGCGGATCGGGCCGGCACGGGTAGCTCCTGGTGGACGGCGGATGTGGTGATTCGGCTTTAATTAGAAGCAAAAGAAATGCCGAATTCGCTGACGCAAGTGCCATGTGACATGGGGCTTGTGCGTTTTCCAACAATCCAAGGGTACGCAACAAACACGAGCGTCGCTACAGCAACAGTCCGCTTCCACGACCGAAGCCGCTGTCCGACCTGTTGTCACCCGATCGTCCAGCCGGCTTCCCCAAGCAATAAATCGATATCGATCAGTCGGTTATTTCGAACCTTCGCCCCTCCGAACGCCGATGCACGCGGGCGCACAACCACGCATCCAACCGTGCATGATTCGAGCTGGCACTGGCTTTGCAGAGGGCGATGCATCGATGACATGCAGGGGCTGTTGGTGCAATGGGCGAGTATCTGCTACTGATCCTGGCCACCGCGTTGGTGAACAACGTGGTGCTGGTCAAGTTTCTCGGGCTGTGCCCCTTCATGGGGGTGTCGGGCAAGCTCGACTCGGCGCTCGGCATGGGGCTGGCGACCACCTTCGTCCTGACCCTGGCGGCGGTGGCCGGCTGGGTGCTGGAACACGCGCTACTCCAGCCGCTCGGCCTCGGCTTTCTGCGCATCCTCACCTTCATCCTGGTCATCGCCGCCGTGGTGCAGTTCACCGAGCTGGCGATGCGCAAGATCTCGCCGGCGCTCTATCAGGTGCTTGGCATCTATCTGCCGCTGATCACGACCAACTGTGCGGTGCTGGGCGTGGCACTCCTGAACGTTCAGGAGGAGCACGGCTTCCTGGAGAGCGCACTCTACGGCCTGGGTTCGGCGCTCGGCTTCACGCTGGTGATGGTCGTCTTCGCCGGGATGCGCGAGCGGCTGGCGCTGGCACAGGTGCCGGCGGCCTTCTCCGGCGCGCCGATCGCGTTCATTGCCGCCGGGCTGTTGTCGCTGGCGTTCATGGGTTTTGCCGGACTGGCCTAGAGGCGCTGTGGGTTCGTCGTGTTCAGTCAGTACTGGGCGGCGGGCCGTCGCACCGCCGGATACCGAAGATTCTGCGTCCAACTCGGAGACCACTGAGCCATGTTTGCCTCCATCGCCAGCCTCACCGCGCTCGGTCTCGCCCTCGGCGGTCTGCTCGGGCTCGCCGCGCGCTATCTGAAGGTCGAGGGCAACGCCCTGACCGAGCAGGTCGCCGCCCTGCTGCCGGGGTCACAATGCGGACAATGCGGCTATCCAGGCTGTGGCCCGGCAGCCGAGGCCATCGCCTCGGGTACCGCTTCCGTGACCATCTGCCCCCCCGGCGGACGCGCGCTGGCCGAGGAACTGGCCAACCTGCTCGGCGTCAGCGTCGATCTCTCGGGGGTCGCCGACAAACCACCGATGATCGCGCACGTCAACGAAGGGCTGTGCATCGGTTGCACCAAGTGTTTCAAACGCTGCCCGACCGACGCCATCATGGGGGCCAACAACATGATCCACGTCGTCTTCGCCGATGCCTGCATCGGCTGCGAACTCTGCTCCGAGATCTGTCCGACCGAGGGCATCGAGATGCGCCCGCTGGCTCCGACCCTTCAGAACTGGTACTGGCCCAAACCACAGGACGCGCTTCAGTCATGAAACTGTTCAAGATTCGCGGCGGCGTCCATCCCGATGACCGCAAACGCCTGGCCTCCGAGCAGCCGATCGAGACGCTGCCCCTGCCGGATCTCTTGCACATCCCGCTGCAACAGCACATCGGCGCGCCGGCCAGTCCGGCCGTGCGGCGTGGTCAGCGCGTGGCCAAGGGTGAGCTGCTGGCCCATGGTCAGGGCGTGATCTCGGCGCCGGTCCATGCCCCGACCTCGGGACGCATCATGGGCGTGGGTCAGTATCCGGCCCATCATGCGTCCGGACTCTCGGTGCCGACCATCACGCTCAAGCCCGATGGCGAGGATCGCTGGGCCGATCACATCCAGGGCGTCGAGGATCCATTCGCGCTCGCGCCCGAGGAGATCGCCGCGCGCGTGGCCGCCGCCGGCATCGTCGGTCTGGGCGGCGCGACCTTTCCCTCCGCCGTCAAGCTCGATCTGCGCAAGCGCTATGCGGTCCACACGCTCGTCATCAATGGGGCCGAATGTGAACCCTATCTGACCTGTGACGATCGCCTGATGCGCGAACGGGCCGAGTCGGTGATCGACGGAATTCGCCTCATGGCCCGCGCCCTGGGCGTGAGCCGGATCGTCATCGGCATCGAGGACAACAAACCCGAGGCGCAGGCCGCAATGGCGGTGGCGGCCTCGATCGATCCCGACATCCGGATCGCGCGCCTGCCGACCCGCTATCCGATGGGGTCGGAAAAACATCTGGTCCAGACCCTGACCGGACGCGAGACCCCGGCACGCGGTCTGACGGCCGACATCGGTGTGGTGGTGCACAACCCTGCAACCGCCTTCGCCGTGCACGAGGCGCTGCGGCTGGGTCATCCGCTGGTCGCGCGCGTGGTCACCGTCAGCGGTGGAGCCATCGCCCGTCCGGCCAATGTGCGCGTGCCGCTCGGCACCCGGGTCCAGGATCTGATCGCTCATTGCGGCGGTTTCAAGGACGAACCGGCGCGGCTCATCAGCGGCGGTCCCATGATGGGCCAGCCCTTGCCGAGCACCCGTGTCCCCATGGTCAAGGGCAGCAATGGCGTGCTGGCACTCACCGCCGCCGAGATCAATGGCGGCACGCCCCGTCCCTGCATCCGCTGTGCCGGCTGCGTCCAGGCTTGCCCCTGCGGTCTGGTGCCGCTGGAGATGGTCGCGCACATCCGCGCCGGCGATCTGGAGGGCGCGGTCAAACGCGGTCTGATGGACTGCATCGGCTGTGGTTCCTGCGCCTATGTCTGTCCGGGACATATCCCCCTGGTCCAGTATCTCAACCATGCCAAGGGCGAGATGGCCGCGCGCGGACGCGCCAAGCAGAAACAGACCGAGACCAAGCGGCTCGCCGAGCAGCGCACCGCGCGCATGGAAGCGATCAAACGCGCCAAGCGCGAACAGATGGAACAGCGCAAACGCGAGATGGCGGCGCGCAAGAAAGCCGAGGCCGCAGCCGCCGCGCAACAGGCGACTGCCGCCGAACCTGTCGCCGCCGAGACGGAGGCCTGAGATGCCGATCGAGACACCCGCCGCCCAGTGCGGCCCCTTCGCCCACGACACCGTCGGCATCCCACGCACCATGGGGCTGGTGATGCTGGCCCTGGTTCCGGCCACCCTGTTCGGACTCTGGCAGTTCGGCTGGCCGGCGATCTGGCTCTTTCTGGCCACACTGGCCGGTGCCCTGCTCGCTGAGATCCTGAGTCTGTGGTTCGCCGGCAAACCGATCCGGCCCGATCTGAGCGACGGCACGGCACTCCTGACCGGCTGGCTGCTGGCCATGACTCTGCCGCCCTGGGCGCCCTGGTGGATCGGCGTGGTCGGTGCGCTGCTGGCGATCGTGGTCGCCAAACAGGTGTTCGGCGGTGTCGGCCAGAATCTGTTCAACCCGGCGATGGTCGCGCGCGTGGCGCTCCTGATCGCCTTTCCGCTGGAGATGACGAGTTTCGTCGCGCCCACGCCGCTGTTCTCCGCCGAAGCGCCGGGGCTGGTCGAGAGTCTCGCCATCACCTTCGGCGGTCAGGGCTTCGACGCCTTCAGCGGGGCCACGGTACTTGGTCAGGTGCGCACCGAACTGGGTCAGGGCGAGACGCTGGCGACCATCCTGCCCGATCTCTATGCACCGCTCTCGGGCGCGGTCGGCACCGTCGCCGGCAGCCTGGGCGAGACCTCGGCGCTGCTGCTCCTGCTCGGCGGGCTGTTCCTGCTCTACAAGCGTGTCATCACCTGGCACATCCCGGTGGCGCTGCTCGGCACCATCGCCGTTCTGGCCGCGCTCATGCACCTGATCGATCCCGAACACTATGCCGGTCCGCTCTATCACCTAGTCTCGGGCGCGACCCTGCTCGGCGCCTTCTTCATCGCGACCGATCCGGTGACATCGCCCGTCTCGGCGCGCGGCCAGCTCCTCTTCGGCGCCGGTTGCGGACTGCTGATCTATGTCATCCGCACCTGGGCCGGTTATCCCGAGGGCGTGGCCTTCGCGGTGCTGCTGATGAACGCCTGCGCGCCGCTGATCGACCACTATGTCAAGCCGCGCATCTACGGGCGCGACCGGCGCGGCCAGCCACTCGAATATGCCAACGACGTGGAGACCTCCCGATGAGCCTGCTTGCCGTGCTGAACCAACGTCAGAGCATCGCCTATCAGGCCGTGCTGCTGGGCGGTTTCACCCTGCTGGCCGCCGTGCTGCTGGTAGCCGGCAATCTGGCCACGCACGAGACCATCGCCCTGCGCAAGGCCGAGGATCTCAAGGCGTCGCTCAGCCAGGTGCTGCCACCGGCGCTGCATGACAACGATCTGCTGGCCGACCCGCTGACCCTGCCCGGCGCCGATGGCGCGCCGGTTGTGGTCTATCGCGCCCTGCGTGGACTGGAGGTCACGGGCGTGGCCTATCGGGTGAGCGGTTCCGGCTACTCGGGCCTCATCGAACTGATCCTGGGCGTCGACCCGCACGGCCGGGTGCTGGGCGCGCGCGTGCTGTCGCACGCCGAGACCCCCGGACTCGGCGACAAGATCGAACTGGCCAAGGACGACTGGATTCTCGCCTTCGACGGACTGTCGCTGGGCGATCCGCCGCCCGAGCACTGGGCGGTCAAGAAGGACGGCGGCGACTTCGATCAGTTCAGCGGGGCCACCATCACGCCGCGCGCCGTGGTCGGCGCCCTGAAGCGCGGACTGGAATTCTTCCAGCGTCATCAGGTCGCCCTGACTGCGCCCGCCGCCGTCTCGGTCGCCTCCGATCCAGCCAGGAGTCCGGAATGAGCCTCGAACCCAATACCGCCAACAAGACCGCCTGGGGCCGCATCAGCCGCGATGGTCTCTGGAGCAACAACGTCGTGCTGGGCCAGTCGCTGGCACTCTGTCCGCTGCTCGCGGTCACGGGCACGGCCACCAACGGACTGGGCATGGGGCTGGCGACCACGGCCGTCCTGATCGCCTCGGGTTTCCTGATCGCGCTCATTCGCGGCTGGGTGACGCCGGAGGTGCGCATTCCCATCTTTGTCCTGGTGATCGCCGTGCTGGTGACGCTGGTCGATCTCGGGATGAATGCCTGGCTGCACGACCTGCACAAGATGCTGGGCCTGTTCATCCCGCTGATCGTCACCAACTGCGCCATCCTGGGCCGGGCCGAATCCTTCGCCTCGCGTCATCCGGTTCTGCCGGCGGCGTTCGATGGGCTGATGATGGGGCTTGGTTTCACCCTGGTGCTGGTGCTGCTCGGTGCCGTGCGCGAGATCATCGGCTCGGGCACCCTGTTCGCCAATGCCAGCCTGCTGCTCGGCGAAGGCATGGCCTTTCTGGAAACGACGCTGATCCCGGATTATCGCGGCTTCCTGCTCGCCATCCTGCCGCCGGGCGGGTTCATCGCGCTCGGTTTCATCCTGGCCGGCAAGCGGTTGATCGACACACGGCTCGCCGAAGCGCAGCGGCGTCGTGAGTCGACGGCCGGCACGGGCGCCCTGGCCTGATCATGACGGAGGATTAGAACCATGCTCGTCGGTGTCGCCTACGCGGACAAATTCAAACAGACCTGGCTCAAGCTCGACGTACCCGAGGGCAGCACCCTGCGCGAAGCCATCGAACGCTCGGGACTACTCGAACGCTTCCCCGAGATCGACCTGAGCGTCAACAAGGTCGGCGTCTTCGGCAAACTCAGCCGGCTCGACACCAGGCTCAACGACGGCGACCGGGTCGAGATCTATCGCCCTATCACCGTCGATCCCGAAACCGTCGAACGCCGTGACCGTCAGGACGCCGGCGACGAGGACTGACCTGCCGCCGATTCAGCGCCATTCGCCATCGGACCATCACTGGATTTATGATGACGCCTCGGAGCGGTCGCGTCGGCCCCTGACGCCGACCGACACACACTCATGACCGAGGACGGAGCAATGCCCGAAAGTTTGAATCTGGTTCAAAAGAGACGCTCACATCTACAGGAGTCGGTGGGCGATCTCGGCGCGCGGGTGGTCGAGGCGCTGCATCGGTCGGTCGAGTGTCTCAAGACGCAGGATCGGGATCTGGCCGCCGCTATCATCGCCGGCGATCAGCTCATCAACCAGCAGCGTCGCCTTCTGGAACAGGAATGCCTCGTCACCCTGGCGGCCTACAAACCGGCCGGCGAGGATCTGCGCGCGGTCGGCGCCTGCATGGAACTGGCCTCCGAACTGGAACGCATCGGCGACTACGCGGCCGATGTCGCGCGCATCATCGAGCGCGATGTCGAGGCACCGCTCCCCGCCGAGCCGGTGGCCGCCATCGTCGAGCTGGCTGCGGATGCCATCGACATGCTCGAACAGACGCTGGCCGCCTTCGTCGCCAACGGCAGCGAGGCTACACTGCGCGCAGCGGTCGAAAAGGAATCCCAGGTCGACCGCGAGGAAGACGAATTCATCGCCCAGGTGCTTGAGCGCATGCGTGCAGATGCCGCGTTCGCCGCCACCGGCACCTATCTGCTCTGGATCGTGCACAACTACGAGCGCGTGGCCGATCGCGCGACCAATGTCGCCGAGCGCGCCATCTATGTCGCCTCCGGGCATACACCCGATCTAGACTGAGCCTCACCCGCTCCCTTCTTGCCCGGATCCGTACTCATGCGGAGTAGCCGATGAAATATGTCGAGGTCATCGTCGGTGCCGGCAGCGCCGAGACCGTGCGTGCGGCGGCCGAGCGCGTCAAGGCACTGGATGTGCGTCTGGGGCCGGTGGGACCGGATGGTCTCCAGGCGATCCGCCTGCTGGTGACTGACAACCAGGTCCAGCGCCTGCTGGATCTGCTGCAGGGACTGCTCGGCGCCCAGCCCTCGGCGCGGATCCTGGTGCTTGCGGTCGAAGCGAGTCTCCCGCCGCCCGACGAAGAGGCGCGGAAAAAAGAGGACTCGGCCACGGCCGCGCGCGAGGCGCTCTACGAAGGCATGGACAAGAACTCGCGCCTCGGTCCGAATTATCTGATTCTGGTCATGCTCTCGACCGTGGTGGCGGCGATCGGTCTGATCGAGGACAACGTGGCGGTCGTGATCGGCGCGATGGTGATCGCGCCGCTGCTGGGACCGAATCTGGCGCTCAGTCTCGGCACCGCCCTGGGCGACGTGCCCCTGATGCGCCGCTCGGTCAGGACGGTACTCGTCGGCATCCTGCTCGCCGTGGCGCTCACCGCGATCCTCGGCTGGTTGTGGCCGACTGAGTTGAGCAGCCGCGAGGTACTCTCGCGCACCGAGGCCGGACTCGACTCGGTGTTGCTGGCCCTGGCCTCCGGCGCGGCGGCGGCGCTCTCGGTCACGACAGGACTGTCGAGTGTGCTGGTCGGCGTCATGGTCGCCGTGGCCCTGCTGCCGCCGGCGGCGACCGTGGGTCTGATGCTGGGCCAGGGTGAACCCGGCCTGGCGCTCGGCGCGGCGCTGCTGCTGGCCATCAACGTGGTCAGCGTCAATCTGGCCAGCAAGATCGTCTTCTTCTTCAAAGGCATCCGCCCGCGCAAATGGCTGGAGAAGGAAAAAGCCAAACGCGCCATGGTGGCTTATGTGCTGGTCTGGATCCTGACGCTGGCGGTGCTGACCCTGGTGGTGCTGGAGCGGCAGTATCGGCTGTTGCCGATTTAGATCGGATGGCGCCCGGACCTCAACATCAGAGAGCCACCCTGAAGGGCGGGGTTTCAACCCCAGAGGCTGCAACTGAAGCGAATGTCGACCGCCGACGCCGGCGAGCCGGACAGCATGAGCCGCACCAGGGCCGCGAATCAGTCCTCATCGCCTTCGGATGGAGGCTGAGGCTGTAAATCGAGTGACTCGATATTGAGCAGATGCACGCGCCGGCTGTCGGCGCGCATCACGGTAAAGCGAAAGCGCCCGAGTTCCACCGACTCGCCACGCTTGGGCAGATGCCCGAAGGCATTGACCACCAGCCCGCCGATGGTGTCGAACTCTTCGTCCGAGAAGTCGCTGCCGAAGTACTCGTTGAAATCCTCGATCGGGGTGCGCGCCTTGGCGCTGAAATCGTTCTCGCCGCGGCGGAAGATGCCCGAACCCTCGTCATAGTCGTGCTCGTCGTCGATCTCGCCGACGATCTGTTCGAGCACGTCCTCGATCGTCACCAGACCCGAGGCATTGCCGTACTCGTCGACCACGATCGCCATGTGATTGCGGCTGGCGCGAAACTCCTTGAGCAGCACGTTGAGCCGCTTGCTCTCGGGCACGAAGACCGCCGAGCGCAGTAGATCGCGGATATTGAAGGCGCGCCGACCGGACTCGACGCAAAACGACAGCAGATCCTTCGCCAGCAGGATGCCGACCACCTCGCCCTTGTCGTCGCCCGTGACCGGAAAGCGTGAATGGGCCGACTTGACTGCGATCTGGAGGATCTTCTCCAGCGGGTCGTCGCGGCGCAGCGCGACCATCTCGGCGCGCGGAACCATGATGTCGCGCACCCGCAGGTCCGAGACCTGGAGCACGCCCTCGATCATGCTCAGGGCATCCGTGTCCAGCAGTTCCCTCTGTCGCGCATCCTTCAGCAGCTCGATGAGCTGTTCCCTGTCCTGTGGCTCGCCACCCAGCAGTTGGCCCAGACGCCCGAGCCAGTTGCGTGATCGCGAACCCTCGCTAGATCGATCGCTCGTCATGAGAAGTCTTGTCATCCTCCAGGTTGCCCTGGTCTTCGTAAGGTGGGGGGAATCCTAACCCGCCCAGGATCGCCGTTTCCAGTGTTTCCATCACGGCGGCTTCGGCGTCCGTAACATGATCGTAATCAAGCAGATGCAGAACGCCATGCACCACCATGTGCGCCCAGTGCGCCTCCGGCGTCTTGCCCTGTTCCAGCGCCTCGCGCCGCACCACCTCGGTGCAGATCACCAGATCGCCGAGCAGATCATGGATCGGATCGTCCGCGTCCAGACCGGGTGGCGCCTCGAACGGAAAGGACAGCACGTTGGTCGGCTTGTCGCGTCCGCGATACTGGAGATTGAGCGCCTGACTCTCGTCGGGGTCGACCAGACGGATGGTCAGCTCGGCGCGCGCGCGCTGAAACGGCGGATCGACCTGCGCAAGCGCCGCCCGGACCCAGCGCTCGAACCGAGGCGGTAGCGGATGATCAGCGTCCTCGGTGGCGACCTGTAGATCCAGTTCCAGTTCGACGCTCATGGCTGATTCTCGAAGGCATCGTAGGCGTTGACGATGCGCTGTACCAGCGCATGACGCACCACGTCGCGGGCGTTGAAGAAGGTAAAGCTGATGCCCGGCACGTCCTTGAGGATCTCGACCGCCTGTCGCAAGCCGGACGGCTGGCCGCGCGGCAGATCGACCTGGGTCACATCGCCGGTGATGACGGCGGTCGAACCGAAGCCGATGCGGGTCAGGAACATCTTCATCTGCTCGGGCGTGGTGTTCTGCGCTTCGTCGAGGATGATGAAGGATTCGTTCAGGGTGCGACCGCGCATGTAAGCCAGCGGCGCCACCTCGATCACATTGCGCTCGATGAGCTTGTTGACCTTCTCGAAACCGAGCATCTCGAACAGGGCGTCATAGAGCGGACGCAGATAGGGGTCGATCTTCTGCGCCAGATCGCCGGGCAGGAAGCCGAGCCGCTCGCCCGCCTCGACCGCCGGACGCACCAGCAGCAATCGGCGCACCCGATCGGACTCCAGCGCCTCGACCGCGCAGGCCACGGCCAGATAGGTCTTGCCCGTTCCGGCCGGACCGACACCGAAATTGATGTCGTGCTTGAGGATGGCGTGCAGGTATTCCTGCTGATTGGGTCCGCGCGCCCGGATCAGACCGCGCTTGGTCTTGATGATCACCTCCGGCAGCCGGTCCTCGACTTGCTCCAGCAGTGCATCCACGCCGGAGTCCTGAAGCACCAGATGAATGGTCTCGGGTGTGAGCACCGACTCGGCGGTCTCGGCATAGAGCGCGCGCAGCACCTGCTCGCCGAGCCGCACCGCATCGCCCTCGCCGATCAGGCGGAAGCTCGATCCGCGATTGCCGATCTCGATCCCGAGCCGGCGTTCGAGTTGGCGGAGGTGTTGATCGAACTGACCGCACAGATTGGCCAGACGCGCGTTGTCCTCGGGCGTGAGCTCGAGGTCGATGGATTGGGGTTGAATGCTCAAGCGGCTCAGTGGGCCAGTTGCCCACGCAATGAATTGGGGAGTGATTCGGTGATGGTCAGGTCGACGAACTGGCCGATGAGTTCGGCCGGGCCATCGAAGTTGACCACGCGGTTGTTCTCGGTGCGACCGGCGAGCTGGGCCGGATCCTTGCGCGACGGCCCTTCGACCAGCACGCGCTGCACCGTGCCGACCATCTGGCGGCTGATGCGCTGGGCATTGGTGTCGATGCGCTGTTGCAGCCGCTCCAGACGCGCCTTCTTGACCTCCAGCGGCACCGCGTCCGGATAGTCGGCGGCGGGCGTGCCGGGGCGGCGGCTGTAGACGAAGCTGAAGCTGTGGTCGAAGCCGACCTGGTCGATCAGATCGATGGTTGCGTCGAAGTCCGCGTCCGTCTCGTTCGGGAAGCCGACGATGAAGTCGGATGAAATGCAGATGTCCGGACGCGCCTCGCGCAGCCGTTTGATCTTACAGCGATATTCGAGCGCGGTATGCCCGCGTTTCATCGCCGCCAGGATGCGATCCGAGCCGGACTGCACCGGCAGATGGACGAAGCTCGCCAGCTCGGGCACCTCGGCGAAGGTTTCGATCAGATCGTCGCCGAACTCGACCGGATGGCTGGTGGTGAAGCGGATGCGTCCGATGCCCTCGACCGCCGCCACATAGCGGATCAGCAGCGCCAGACTCGCCGTGGAGCCATCGGCCATCAGACCGCGATAGGCGTTGACGTTCTGGCCGAGCAGATTGATCTCGCGCACACCCTGTTCGGCCAGATCCGCGACCTCGGCGATCACGTCGTCGAAAGGGCGACTGATCTCCTCGCCACGGGTGTAGGGCACCACGCAGTAGGTGCAGTATTTGGAGCAGCCTTCCATCACTGAGACGAAGGCGGTCGGCCCCTCGGCGCGCGGCGCGGGCAGACAGTCGAACTTCTCGATCTCGGGGAAGGAGACATCGACCTGGGGCCGGCGGCTGCTCTCCAGATCCTTGAGCATCTGCGGCAGCCGGTGCAGGGTCTGGGGTCCGAACACCAGATCGACGTAAGGCGCGCGGGTGCGGATCGCCTCGCCCTCCTGACTGGCGACACAGCCGCCGACGCCTATCACCAGATCGGGCCGCGCCTGCTTCCAGGGCTTCCAGCGTCCGAGTTGAGAAAAAACCTTCTCCTGCGCCTTCTCGCGGATCGAGCAGGTGTTGAGCAGGAGGACATCGGCCTCTTCGGGCTGATCGGTCAGCTCCAGGCCCGCCGCGACACGCAGCGCCGTAGCCAGACGCGCCGAGTCGTACTCGTTCATCTGGCAGCCATAGGTTTGAATGAAAAGCTTACGCGGCATGGGAGTGCGTCTTATCGAAAGACTGTCGGTTGGCGGCGGACTCGGCGCCGGTGCGCCGGGATGGTCGGTGGAGCGGGCGTCTCATCGCTTGGGACGCGCGGAAGGTGCAGGCGATTTATCCTGCGGATAAGCGCGCAGACTGTCAAGCACACTGTTGTTGCTCAGTCTGACGGCGCATCCGCGTCCGGCGAATCGAGGCCGGACGCGTCTGGATCTCCGATCAGGGCGCGGCCTTCTGGAGTCTGGCCGCTTCCTCGGCAATCTTGTCCAACTCGGCCGGGGTCAGGGTGTCGTCGTAGATCCCCGCTCCGACCTGGATGTCGGACTTGAAGGAGACCGCCGCGCCATGAGCATAGGAAATCTTGCGCGAGGCCTTGGCCTCGCCCGGCTTCGGCCACCAATACTCGGCCCAGCCGCCATCTTTCTGGGCGCCGGCCTTGCAGAGTTCCTGGAACACCGGTCGGTCCTTGTCGTCGCGCATTTGCAGGATCGGACGCCCCACCAGATCCGGGCGCAGCGGATGGGCGATCATGACGTCCTCGCGGCAGCTATAGACGAACACATAGCTGTCCTTCCAGACCCAGCGGGCATCCTTGTTATTGTTGAAGTCCGCGAATCCGGCCAGTCCCTTGGCATTGAGGTATTGCACCGCCTCACGGACCTTGGTCACGACCTCGGCGGGCGTTGCAGCATCGGGGTTCTGCGCCCAGCCGATGGCAGGGACAGTGCCCAGCGCCAGGGTCAGGCCAGCCAGAGCAAAGGGGATGTGTCTCATGTCGACTCCTCGATAGGGATGGCGGCGGACGGGTCGAGCGGCGCGCGCCGCTCGAGCGAACCGCCGACGCTCAGCTCAACCAGGGACGCCCGGCGGGCAGGAGTTCGCGCCCGTAGAGCTCGTTCAGGATGATCCGCGCCATCATGTACCAGGCCACTAGGGCGCAGGCCATGAGCGTGTAACCTGCGGCTACCGTCAGAGCGGGGAAGCCGAAATGCGCCAGATCCAGCAGGATGAAACCGGCCAGCAGCAGGGTGAAGGTCAGCGCCATGGCGCCGTGGATGCGCAGCGAGCCGACCCAGAGGATGGTCGTGAACAGAGTCCAGGCCACCAGGAACCAGCCGACGTCCTCGGTGCTGGCCTTGAAGAGATCGTATTTGTTGGCGATCAGCATCAGCGCCAGGGCGATCCAGAAGGCGCCGTAGGACGTGAAGGCACAGTAGCCGAAGGTGTTGCCGGTCTTCTGTTCCTGCAATCCGGCGATGAATTGCGCCAGACCGCCGAAGATCAGTCCCAGCCAGACCACGGGACCGATGCTGGACATCCAGCCGACATTGTGGAATTGCAGCACCAGGGTGGTCAGACCGAAGCCGGCCAGACCGACCACGGCTGGATTAGCGAGTTTGGATTCCGCCATGATTCTTGCCCAAGCATTTTGGAGGAAAGGGACGCCCTGCACCAAGACAGGGCGACGCATGTTACCCGATTTCCATGGCGGCAGTGTGGTTGACTGGAGCGGACGCGAAAGCGGCGAGTCGGTTCGGTCAACCCGGACCGACCGCGCCGCGACCGGAGACTAGCCCCGGCTCGCCCGCTTGCGATCGCTCTCCTTGAGATGACGCTTGCGCACGCGGATGGCGTTCGGGGTGATCTCGACCAGCTCGTCGTCCTCGATGAACTCCAGCGCCTGTTCGAGCGTGAACTTGACCGGCGGGGTGAGCAGGATGTTCTCGTCCGAACCGGCGGCGCGGATGTTGGTCAACTGCTTGGCCTTGAGCGGATTGACGGTCAGATCGTTGTCGCGCGAGTGGATGCCGACCACCTGCCCCTCGTAGACCTCTTCGCCGGGCGAGACCATCATCCGTCCGCGCTCTTGCAGGTTGAACAGCGCATAGCCGAGCGCCTTGCCGGTGGCGTTCGAGATCATGGCCCCATTGCGGCGCGGCGCGATGCCGCCCATGTGCGCCGGACGATAGCGCTCGAAGACGTGGTACTTGAGTCCGGTGCCCGAGGTCAGGGACATGAACTCGGTCTGGAAGCCGATCAGACCGCGCGAGGGGATCTCATAGTCCAGACGCACCCGGCCCTTGCCGTCCGGCACCATGTCCTTCAGCTCACCGCGCCGCTCGCCGAGCGCCTGCATGATCGAACCCTGTGAGGTCTCGTCGATGTCGACCGTGAGCTGTTCGTATGGCTCGCAGATCTGACCGTCGATCTCGCGGAAGATGACTTCGGGACGCGACACCGCCAGCTCGAAGCCTTCGCGGCGCATGTTTTCGAGCAGGATCGACAGATGCAGCTCGCCGCGCCCGGAGACGCGGAATTTCTCGGGATCGTTGCCCTCCTCGACGCGCAGCGCGACATTGTGGATCAGCTCGCGTTCGAGCCGGTCCTTGAGCTGGCGCGAGGTCAGATACTTGCCGTCCTTGCCGGCGAAGGGCGAGGTGTTGACCTGGAAGGTCATGGTCACGGTCGGCTCGTCGACGGTGAGCGTCGGCAGGGCCTGGACGTGTTCGGGATCGCACAGGGTATCGGAGACGCCGGGCGCCTCGATGCCGGTCAGGGCGACGATGTCGCCGGCGGTGGCCTGGGGCACCTCGTGGCGGTCGAGCCCCAGATAGCCGTAGACCAGACCGATCTTGGCCTTGTGGCGCGTGCCGTCGGGCTTGACCACGACGACCTGCTGGTTGGGCTTGACGCGACCGTGGCGGATGCGCCCGACGGCGATGGCGCCGACATAGGCGTTGTAGTCGAGGGTCGAGACCTGCATCTGGAACGGCGAATCGGGATCGACCTCGGGCGCCGGGCAGTGCTGGACGATGGCCTCGAACAGCGGGGTCATGTCGCCCTCGCGCACGTCGTCGGTCAGGCCCGCGTAGCCGTTCAGGCCGGAGGCATAGACGATGGGGAAATCGAGCTGCTCGTCGCTGGCGCCGAGCCGATCGAACAGGTCGAACACCTGATCGATGACCCAGTCCGGACGCGCGCCCGGACGGTCGACCTTGTTGATGACCACGATCGGGCGCAGACCGTGGGCGAACGCCTTGCTGGTGACGAAGCGGGTCTGAGGCATCGGGCCTTCCTGGGCATCGACCAGGAGCAGCACCGAGTCGACCATCGACAGCACGCGCTCGACCTCGCCGCCGAAGTCGGCGTGTCCGGGGGTGTCGACGATGTTGATGCGGTAGTCGTTCCAGCGGATCGCGGTGTTCTTCGACAGGATGGTGATGCCGCGTTCCTTCTCCAGCGCGTTGGAGTCCATCACCCGTTCGACCGGCCCGAAGCGGTCGCCGAGCGTGCCGGACTGCTGCAACAGCTTGTCCACCAGCGTGGTCTTGCCATGATCGACGTGGGCGATGATGGCGATGTTACGAAGAGTTTCGATCACAGGACTGGACTCCGGGCGCGGCGGCTAAGGATTGACGATGGATTCGGGGTTGGGGGTCGGGATGTCTGGCGGGAAACTGAGGTCGCGGCCGGGATGGACGTGACTGGATTCGGCCTCGGTGGCGATTATATACGCTTGATGGGTAAATCGCGTGCTGTGTCTTGTGCGTCGGCGGCTGGGGGATGTCGGAGTGATGGTTGGTGAGGTGCGGCCGGGGTCGATCTAGCGGCGATTGCTCGGGTGTTGTCTCGTCATGATTCCGCAACACTTGGCCCAGCTTGGATTTTTCCGAGATACCAACAGCGCCTGTGGATAAGTCTGTGCACAACTTTCGTTCGTCGGCTTCCAGGGCGCGTGGTTGCTGGACGCGAAACAGATCGGTCGCATTTTGACCGCTTGAAAAAGCCTTTTATTGTCAATCTGTTGCGCGAGTCATTGACAAATTGGCTTGAGCCGATTGGAGCCGGGATCGTCGCGGCGGACGAGCGGATGCGGCCTGTGAACAAATCGTCGGGGCGGCGGGCTTGCACCGGCTCTGGAAAAGACTCAGCATAGGGCGCAGAGGACAGACAGACCCTGGATCGACCGGGGCACGCGGCCCGCTCCGATCCAGGGTGCACCATCCACAGCCACCATCGGAACCGAGAAGAAACGCGCATGACGCCAAGCGATCTCCAAGCCGTTCGCGATCACATCGCCTCACGCATCATCGGTCAGCAGGCGTTCATCGACAGCATGCTGGTCTGTCTGCTGAGCGATGGTCATCTGTTGGTCGAGGGCATGCCGGGGCTGGCCAAGACCACGGCGGTCAAGGCGCTGGCCGAGTCGATCGAGGGTGATTTCCACCGCATTCAGTTCACGCCGGATCTGTTGCCATCGGATCTGATCGGCACCGACATCTACCGCCACGAGAAGGGCGAGTTCGAGTTTCGTCAGGGGCCGCTGTTCCACAATCTGCTGCTGGCCGATGAGGTCAACCGGGCGCCGGCCAAGGTGCAGTCGGCGTTGCTGGAGGCGATGGCCGAGCATCAGATCACGGTCGGTCAGAAGACCTATCCCCTGCCTCAGTTGTTTATGGTGCTGGCGACCCAGAATCCGGTCGAGCAGGAGGGCACCTATCATCTGCCCGAGGCGCAGCTCGATCGCTTTTTGATGCAGGCGGTCGTGACCTATCCGAGCCGTGACGAGGAGTTACGGATTCTGGAACTCGACGGTGAGCAGCAGAAGCATAGTCCTGCGCCGCCGGCCAAGCGGTTGAGTCAGGTGGAACTGTTTGCGATGCGGCGCGATGTGGCTGAACTCTATCTCGATCCCAAGCTGCATCACTATATCGTCGATCTGGTGCAGGCGACGCGCAATCCGAAGCTCTATGACCGGGATCTGGGGCGCTGGTGTCGTTTCGGGGCTTCGCCGCGCGCGAGTATTGCGCTGGCGCGTTGTGCGCGGGCGCGGGCCTGGATGGATG
The DNA here is from genome assembly GCF_000025485.1 of Allochromatium vinosum DSM 180. NCBI lineage: Bacteria > Pseudomonadati > Pseudomonadota > Gammaproteobacteria > Chromatiales > Chromatiaceae > Allochromatium > Allochromatium vinosum. Next base: position 3,048,351 of record NC_013851.1, read on the forward strand.
GGGAGAGTTTCGTGGCGCCGCATCATATCCAGTCAGTCGCGCCGGAGATTCTGCGTCATCGCATTCTGTTGACCTTCGAGGCCGAGGCCGAAGGGGTGACGACGGATGCGTTTATCAAGCGGTTGTTGAGTTTAGTGGCGATTCCTTAATGATTTGACGTTAACACGCTGCAATACGATTTTTTCTCGTGGAGGAGAGCGATGCTGAACAAAATTTTGTTTGCACTTGCTATGCAGTCGGCTATGTCATCCGCAATCGCTGCTGGGAACCCGTTAAGTGTTCATGTCCTCAATATGCAAGATGGATTGCCTGGCCCCAATGTAGAAGTGACCCTTGAGCGTATGGAGGGTCGCGAATGGCAGTTTTTACGTGCTGTTCGCACAGATGAGCAGGGCCGTATTCGGGATCTCTACCCAGAAGACGCTCCATTGCAGGCAGGCGTCTATCGAGTCATTTTCAAAACGGGCGATTGGCTGAAACAAAAGGGTACAGCGAGCTTCTTTCCTGAAATTCCAGTGGTTTTCCGCGTTGATGGCACACTCGATCACTATCACATCCCGCTTCTTCTAAGTCCCTATGGCTACTCAACTTATCGCGGCAATTGACAGGCACTGCCTCGCTGTGCAATTTAGATAAAATTGCCAATGAAGCAGAGGGAAATCGTTGAATTTTGAGGGAGGGCGAGTATGGCTTGATGCTTCAAAAAGGGACCATGATGGAGTTTTGCACGAACATCAAACCCAACACGAAGGAATTGACAAATGGCAACTCATCAGAAAGCCTCCATAGAAATCGTCAACAACTGGGGCGGCACCTTGCTCAGCGTTTCGGTCGCTCACAAATATAGCGACGAATATAAAAACGACCATTCCTGGGAAAACATCATGAATGGCGAGTCAACTTCCTCAACGATGGTTGACTTCAATACGGGCTGGTTGACAACAGGTCGGGACTGGTGGGTTGTAACTTGGATTGATGATAAAGGCGACACCTATATAACCGACCCCATGAATTTTCGGGGCATCGTGGACTTCCTCGAGAGGATTGGTAGCGATATAGCGGAGCCGGTCGCAGCTATTTCTGCCTGGGTTGCAACCGGGAGTCCTGAACCCACCTCGAAAGCAATCGCTGCGGCTGTTGCGGTTACAAGTGCGGTTACAAAAAGATTTTTGAATTCCGAGGGAACAAACGGCTACAAACAGCATATTTTGCGCGAGGAAGACAAAAATGGGCCGACAAAAATAATAATCAAGAAGGGAGAGATTGAGTTCCAATCGAATTCTGGAACTTCCACGACCGGATTTAGAAAGATGTAATCCCGTTTTGCAGAGTGATTCTCAAAGGGGCGCTGCACACTAAGGCAGCGCCCTATTCCAGAGTTTGGGTGTGAGCTGAAATGCTATGACTCATCCCATGACACAACAGACCAAACCACCGAAATGGATTCTCTGGCTGTTCGCCGTCAGCCTGATCCTCTGGCCGACCCTGATGTACTGGCTCGCCAATGGCTATTCCGGCTGGTCGGATCTGAAAAGCTACCATGACGCCGGCTCAAGAGAACTGCGCCACTCCCAAGGCCCGACCAACGTAACCCTGGTCCAGTCCTCCGGGCGCAAATACGACTTCGCCTCGAATCAGTCAGGACGCGCGAGCTACGCCAGAACCGATGTCGGCTTCGATGATGAGGGTTTCTGGGTGCGGGGACGTCATGGCGGCTGGACCGGAGGTCCGCGCGGCGCGGTCTTCATCCCCTGGACGGCCGTCGAACGCTGCGATGGACTGCGCATCCATCTGAGCGATCCGCAGATGGCCCTGATCATTCATGATCAGTCGCTACTCGATACCTGTACGCGCCAGGTTTCCAGATAGCACACGCCTGAGTGCGTTCCCGACTCCGGGCGTTCACGATCCCGTTCACCTCAGTTCAAGGTCGCGCCCAACACCGCATGAGCCTCTACCCCAGACTCGACGATCTCCTGGAACTGCGCCATCAGGCCCATTCGCTGGGTCTGCCGTCGCATCATCTGGTCAACTCGGCCTTTGCCGGACTCTATGCCTCAGTGTTTCGGGGCGCGGGGGTCAACTTCGAGGAGGTGCGCGAATACCGCGAGGGCGACGACATCCGCTACATGGACTGGAAGGTCACGGCGCGCACCAACGAACCGCACCTGAAGATCTTCCGCGAGGAACGCGAGCGCTCGGTGGTGCTCTGTGTCGACAAGGGACCGCACATGAACTTCGGCACGCGCGGCACCTTCAAGTCGGTGCAGGCGGCGCGCGCGGCGGCGCTGATCGGCTGGGCGGCGAGCCGGCTCAACGACCGCGTCGGCGGGCTGGTGTTCGGCGATCCGCTGGCCGGACTGCAACACTTCCGCCCCTCGCGCGGACGCCGCGCGCTCTGGCAGGTGCTGCGCACCCTGACCGAACCCGGCGCTGAGATGGACCCCTCGATCGACTGTCTGAGCGGCGCGCTACGGCGCGCGACCTCGGGTCTGCCGACCGGCTCGCTGGTGTTCGTGATCGCCGATCTCAACCGCGAGGTAGCGGGTCTGGAACAGGTGCTGGGCGATCTCTGCCAGCGCAACACCGTGGTACTGATCCCGGTCGACGATCCGGCCGACTGGGAGATCCCGGCCATGGGCGTGGCGACCTTCACCGGCACCGACGGCGAGCTGGTCGAGATCGACACCGACGATCCCGAGGCCGCGCGCGGCTATCGGCGACTGTGGGAGGAACGGCGCGCACGGCTCCAGGCGATGGCGCATCGACTGCACATCCTGCTGCTGCCGGTGCGCACCGACGCCGAGATCCATCTGACCCTCATCCACAACCTCGAACAGCGTGCGCGCTCGCGGGCCGTCTGACATGGATACCCTCTTCACACCCATCGAACCGCCCTTGCAGGCTCTGCGCGACATCCGCGACATCCCGCCGATCCCCTGGTGGCCGCCGGCGCCGGGTTGGTGGCTGCTGGCGCTGGCCTGCGGCCTGCTCGGCTATGCGCTCTGGCGCTGGCGCGTTCCGCTCAGTCTGCGCGTGCCCATTCCCGGCGTCACGCTCGGCACCTGGCGCTGGGACGCGGCCAGGGCGCTGCGCGATCTGAGCCGACGGGCGCGCACGGGTCAGGACGTCAAGACCCTGGCCGGCGAGCTGTCGGAACTGTTGCGCCGCATCGCCATGGCGCGGCTCGGGCGCCCGGCCTGCGCCGGTCTGACCGGGACCGACTGGCTCGACTGGCTGGCGGCCCATGATCCGAACGGCTTTCCCTGGCACGAGCGCGGCCGGGTGCTGCTGGTGGCGCCCTATGCCCCGCCGGGTGCGGGTACGGCGGATCTCCGGGCGCTGATTGCCGCCGCCGAGGGCTGGGTGAGTGCCGGTGATCCCAAGCGAGGTGCGCGCGATGTTTGAGTTCCACTGGCCCTGGGCGGCGCTACTGCTGCCGCTCCCCTGGCTCCTGCCCGTTCTGTGGCCGGATCGGCGCACGCAGGTCGACGAAACGCTGGAAGGCCGGCGCCAGACCCTGCTCCATCCGCGCCTCGACGATCTGCGCACGGCCTTCACAGCACGCCGGCCCAGGCTCCAGCTCGCCGGCCGGCTCTATCGCGCGCTGCTCTATCTGCTGTGGATCGCGCTGGTCGTGGCCCTGATGCGCCCGCAGTGGCTCACGCCCTATACCGAAGTCAGCACGCCGGGCTATGACCTGATGATCGCGGTCGATGCCTCGCACTCGATGGAAGCACTGGATTTCACGGTCGAGGGCCGTCAGGTCAACCGCATGGCCGTGGTCAAGGGCGTCATGGGACGCTTCATCGACGCGCGCCAGGGCGATCGGGTCGGGCTGATCCTGTTCGGCAGTCAGGCGTTCATCCTCTCGCCGCTCACGCTCGACCGCCATGCCGCGCGCCAGTTGCTCGACGGCGTGGTGCCGAGCATCGCCGGACCGGCCACGGCGCTCGGCGACGCCATCGCGCTCGGCGTGAGCAAGCTGCGCGAGCGTCCCGAAGGCTCGCGGGTGATGATCGTGATCGCCGACGGCGACAACAACGCCGGCAGCTTCGCGCCCAAGGAGGCGGCACGGCTGGCGCGCGCGACCGGGACGCGGATCTACGTCATCGGCGTCGGCAGCAAGCAGCCGAGCATCCCGATCCTGGAAGAAGGCAGCGTGCGCTATCGCGACGACCTGACCATGGACGAAGGCACGCTCCAGGAGATCGCCGACCTGACCGGCGGCGGCTATTTCCGCGCGACCGACACCCGCGCGCTCGAAGAGATCTCGTCGCGCATCGGCCAGCTCGAAAAGACCGAGGCCGAGGCGCGCACCGCCTTCCTGCCCCGACCGCTCTACCGCTGGCCGTTGGGCGTGGCGCTCCTGGCCCTGCTCGGGCTGGGGCTGTTCCCCGAGGGTCGCAAACGCTTCGCGCGGAGGCTCGCCAGTGCTTGATCGAGGCTTTCATTTCGACCAGCCGCTGTGGTTCCTGGGGTTGCTGCTGATCCTGCCGGTGGCCATCTGGCTGGCGCGCAGTGCGGCTCAGGCGGCGCGCGCGCCCATCCATCGCTATGCCGATCCGCATCTGCTGCCGCATCTGACCGGCACGCGCGATCTGAGCGCACCCGAGCGTTGGGGCCGGTTTCTGCGCTGGAGTCTACTGTGGACGCTGCTGTTGACGGCGATGGCCGGGCCGCGCTGGGATTACACCGATCTGCGTCTGTTCCATCCGGGCAACAACCTGCTGGTGCTGCTCGACGTCTCGCGCTCGATGCTGGCCGAGGACGTGAGCCCGAACCGGCTCGGACGCGCGCGTCAGGAGTTGCAGGATCTGATCGTCCAGAACCGTCAGGTGCGACTGGGGCTGATCGTGTTCGCCACCGTGCCGCATGTGCTGGCCCCCATCACCGAGGACACCACGAGCCTGCTCAATGCACTGCCGGCGCTCTCGGCCGATCTGGCCAGTCCGGGGCTTCAGGGGAGCAGTCTGACCCGCGCCCTGATGCGCGCCGAAACCCTGCTCGCCGGGCTGCCCGAGGACAGCGCGCGGGCCGTGCTGCTGATCTCGGACGGGGATTTCGACGAACCTGGATTGCGCGAGCAGGTCGCCAGGCTGGCCGAACAGGGTGTGCGTCTGCATGTGCTGGGTGTCGGCACGCCGGGCGGTGCGACGGTGCCCGCGCCTCAGGGCGGCGTGATCGTCGATCCGGGCGATCCGCAGCGCCGGCCGGTGCGCTCGGTGCTGAACGAAGCGTTGCTGGAAGAGCTGGCTCAGACGGGCGGCGGACTCTATCGGCGCGCCGACTATCGCGACGGCGATACCCAGGCCATTCTGGAAGCGGCGACCGTCAGCCGTCTGCCGCCCGAGGCGAGCGACGCGCGCACCCGGATCTGGAACGAGCGCTACTGGCTGCCGGTGCTGCTGGTCGGGGCGCTACTGCTGCCGCAGTTCCGCGAACTCGCGCGACGACCGGCGCGGCGGCGGCCGGCCGATCAGGAATCGGGAGGACTGTCATCGTGATTCGCGCGCTGACCGCCCAATCCTGGCTCGTCTCCCTGGTACTCATCGCCCCGATGAGCGCCCACGCCGATTGGTTCCGCACCGACGAACAGCGGGCCTATGACGTCTATCGTTCGGGCGATTATGCGAGCGCCGCCGAGTCGTTCAGCGATCCCTATCGGCGTGGCGTGGCGCTCTATCGCGAGGGCGACTATCGGCAGGCCGAGCATGCTTTCAGTCAGGCCCAGGGCGGCGCGTTCGACCAAGCGGCGCGGTACAATCTGGGCAACACGCGCTTCAAGCTCGGTGATTACACAGGCGCGGCAGAAGCCTATGAATCCGTGCTCGCCACCAATCCATCGCACGAGGACGCCGCTTACAATCTGGCCCTGACCCGCGCCATGCTCGCGCGTCTGGAGCAGGAGCAGTTCCGCGAACAGACCGAGCAGAAGCCCGACGACAAGAAGGCGGACGACGCGCGCCAAGACAGGAAGGAATCGCCGCCGGATTCCAAGTCGTCCAGCGATCAGCGACAGGAATCCCAACCGCGCGAGTCCACGTCTCAGCCAGCGCAGGCCAAAGAGAAGCAAGCCTCCGAGCAACAGCAGAAATCAGAACAGAAACAGTCGGCTCAAGAGCAGCAGAGTCAGCAGCAGCAATCCAGCCAGGAACAACAGAGCCAACAGCAGCAGAGCGAGCAACAGCAGTCCGGTGGCGAAGGCCAGCCGCAGGAGTCGGGCGAATCCGGTTCCGAGTCCGAGCAGCAGGAGGGTCAGAAGGGCGCCGGCCAACAAGGCGGACAAGAATCGCAGACGGGCGAGTCCGGTGGTGAGTCGTCCGAGACCAGCGCCGGCCGCGAGCAGGACAGCACGCCGGGCGAAGGCGCCGACAGTCAGGAGCAGACCGGCGAACGCGGCGAGCAGCGTCAGGAGACGACAGGCACGGGCGGCGAACGCGGCGAGGACAGCGACCAGGCGCGCGGCGATCGCGACGAAACACGCGACCAGCAGGCCGGCAAGCGTCCTGACGAACAGCGGACCGACCGCGATCAGACCGGACGCGACCGCGACGCCGCCAAACAGGACACACGCGGTGCCGAGCGCGCCAGCGGCGGCGAGGACGAACCGCCCGAGTCCAGCCGTCCCAGCCGCTCGGGCGGTCGCACCGAACGCGCCGACATGCGCCCCCCGGATTCGCTCGACGCCGGCCGGACCGAAGCCGTCGACCAGTTCGACCAGCTCGGACTCCAGTCCGGCAGCGAGCGCGAGTCCGAGACGCGCGAGGGCCAGATGCCCGCGCTCGACGGACTCGGACTCATGGGCGGTCCCGGCATGGCGGTCATGGAGCAGCGGCTCAGACAGATCCAGGGCGATCCCAGCCTGTTGATGCGTAATCAGTTCCGAATCGAGGAGATGCGCCAGATGCCCGGAACGACCGGCCAGTGGCGGGAGACGCGCCCATGGTGATCCCACACGAGACATCCAGGCGAGCGGCGCTTCCGGCCGTCGTGGCCCTGATCGTCGCGAGCAGCCCGATCGGCGCTCAGCCCTACTATGGTCGACCCTACCAGGGAGCACCGGGACAGCCGTATTACGGCCCGCCCTATTACGGACAGCCATACTACGACCAACCGCCGCAGCCGACACCGAATCAAACACAGCCCCAGACTTGGCCGGTTCAGCCTGTACCACCCCAGTCGGCGCAACCGCCGCTGTCGTCCCAGCCCGGCCCTTCTCAATACCGTCCAATTGCGCCGAACCATGCCCAGGGCGTACCGCCGCGCTATCAGCCGCCGTCGACCTCGCCCGCTCAGGGACAAGGGCCGGCTCAGTCTCCCCAGGGTTATCCCGGCTACGCGCCCAACTGGCAACGGGGCTATACCCCCGGCTATCCCTCGGGCTACGCCCCCGGTTCGGTTCAACCGACCGCCGCCCGCGCCCCGACGCTCGAATGGTCGCTGGAATTCGCTGATCCCTATCTGCAACAGCCGACCATCCTCGAGCTCGATGTCGTCAGCCGCGACAACCTGAGCAGCGTCAATCTGGAACTGCCGAGCACCAGCGACGTGCTGATGAAGACCCTCAAGGGTCCGAGCACCGAGACCCGTTCCAATCACGGCCAACAGGAGATCGTCAACCGCTTCGTGCTCACGGTGGTTCCGTTGCGCACGGGCGATCTGGAACTGCCGCCGATCAAGGCCGCGGGCACCCTGGCCGGCCTGGGACTCGGCCAACGCTACGAGGCGAGCACCGAGCGCCCCATCCGCCTCCAGGTGCGTCCGCCCATGACCTCGGTGCGTCCCTGGCTGCCGCTCAAATCGCTGACGCTCAAATCCAGCCTCGATCGCGAGGGTACGCTGGAGCCGGGGCAACCCGTGACCCTGGCACTGGAGATCGCGGCCGTCGGCGGCACCGCCGTCCAGCTCCCGAGCCTGGAGAACCAGTTGAGCGGCCCGGACCTGCGGGTCTATCGCGAACAGACGCTCACCACCACCGAGCTCTCCCCGGACGGACGCCAACTGCTCGCCAACCGCACCGAGTACTACACCCTGGTTCCGCAGAGCGGCGGCCGCCTCACCCTGCCCGAGATGAGCCTCGCCTGGTGGAACGTCGATCTCGGCGTGCGCGAGGTCGCGCGGCTGCCGCTCAAGACGCTCGACGTGCGCGGCGGCGGTCCCTTCGGCTTCTCGGCGGCGACCCTGGCCGCTTCGCCCTGGGCCAGGCTCTGGATTCCGATCACGGGCGTGCTGCTGCTGATCGGCGGCTATTGGCTGGGGGTCTTCTATCGCGGACGGGTGCTGGATCTCGGGCGCGATCTGCTGCGGTTGAGCGGGCGCGGCCTGAGTCGCGGCTATCGACTGACGGCGACCTGGATCGGACCGCGTCTGCGTCCGCTCGCGCCCTCGGCCCTGCTCGAACGGGTGCATGAGACACTGTGGCGTGTGCGGCCGGCCGGCCAGTATGTCATTGCTCAGGTCCGCCATGCCAATCGCGCCGGCTGGACGGGCGAGTGGTACGCGCGCTTTGCATCGGCGCCATGCGGCGGGTGCGTACTCAGGGGCGAGAGCAATCAGCCGGCGGTCATCGCGCATATCCGCGCGCATCGACCGGGCGTCGATCCGGCAGAACTCGCGCGGCTCCTGAATCAACTGGACGCGGCCATCTATGGCGGTGCGCCGCTCGACTTCCCGCGCTGGAAACGCGCGTTCCTGCGTCAGGTGCGTCGTGGGACTGGAGTCTGGCGGCAAAGCGGTGCGTCCGGGCGTGTCCGCTGGGCGGGCTTGCCGGCGCTGAATCCGCGTCCGGCCTGAGCGTCCCATGGATCAACTGTATTCCCTGCCGCCGCGCTCTGTGCCTGATCCGGTGATTTCGGACCTGGAGAACGATCGAGAACCAACCGCTGCACAGCCTCCCGGCCCGACGCCGGTCGACACCGAGCCGGCGAGAGACGCCCCACCCGGACGTCCACAGCCGCGCATGGCGACCTGGCTCATACGGATTGGGCGATCATTCTGGCGCTGGAGTCGGCGCCTGATGGCGTTCTTCGTTCTGACGAGTCTGGTGCTGGTGCTGGGTCTGCGCTGGATCGATCCGCCGGCCTCGGCCTTCATGCTGCGTCATGCGTTCAATGTGTGGCGTCTGGATCAGACGCCGCCCTACTATCAGCACGCCTGGATCGACTGGGAGCACATCCCGTCCAGTGTCAAGCTCGCGGCCATCGCCGGCGAGGATCAGCGCTTTCCGCGTCACCTCGGGTTCGACCTGATCGAGATCCGGCACGCCATCCGCACCTATCGCGAGGGCCGACGACTGCGCGGGGCCAGCACCATCAGCCAGCAGACGGCCAAGAACCTCTTTCTCTGGCCCGGCTCGGGCTGGGAGCGCAAGGCGGTCGAGAGCTGGTTCACGCTCCTGATCGAGATCCTGTGGTCGAAGGAGCGCATCCTCGAGGTCTATCTCAACATCGCGCAGTTCAGTCCCGGCACCTATGGCATCGAAGCCAGCAGCCGGCGCTATTTCGGCCACTCGGCCGGCGAGCTGACACGCCGACAGGCCGCGCTCCTGATCGGCGTGCTGCCCGCACCCGGCACCTATCGGCTCGACCGTCCATCCGGGCGGCTCCAGCGCCGTGCCGAGTGGATACTGGATCAGAGCCGGCGGCTCGGCGGCGAAGCCTATCTGCGTCGGCTCTAGCGTTCGGCCTGGGGGGCTTGCTCGAACGGTCTGGTTGGCGCCAGACACAGGCACCGTGAACTCATGACTCGCAATAGCGCTCGACGAGCGCTTCGTGATGCGCGAGCTTGCTGTCGTTGTAGTCCTTCTCGTCGCGGGTGCGATAACCGCCCTTGACCTTTTGTCGCCACTTGGCGACTTCAGCCCGGTGGCGGGCGCATTTGGCCGGGTCGAAGTCGGTGTTGCGGTCCGGCTTGGCGGCGGCCTTGAGCGCCCTGGCCCGAGCCTCGGCCTCGCGCCGCGCCTGGAGATGTGCACGCTCGCGGGCCTCGCGCTCGGTGCGCAGACGCTCAGCCTGCGCCGCGACCGAATAGTCCTCACCGGATGACGCACTCTCGCGCCCGTCCGGTCCCCGGATGTCGACCTGGAGCCGGTCGCCCTCGGCCTGAGCGGCACAGGCCGTCTGCTGATAGCTGAGGCTCCCGTCGGGCTGGCGGCATTTGTAGAGTTCGGCCCAGGCCGGACCAGCCGTCAGCGCGAGCAGGACGCCGAAAAGCCGTGATGGAGGCACCGGGCGGGTCGCGCTCGCCATCATGATCTATCTCCTTTTGTGTCCAAGCCATGAGCGTCCGGCCAAGCTGACTTGGCTTTGCCGCTTCGGAAGACGTCGAGACAGACCCTATATCAAAAACGAAAAGTGCTCAACTGTGCCATGGATGCCGCACGTTCAGCAACAGTCGCGGCGCTTGGCGACCGCCTCGGCCAGTTCGTGCAGCATGGGTTCGGTGTCGTCCCAGCCGACGCAGGCATCGGTGATGCTCTGACCGAAGATGAGATCGTCGCAGGCCGATGGATTCTGGTTGCCGGCGACCAGGTGGCTCTCGATCATCACGCCGATGAGGCGCCGGTCGCCGCGCGCGACCTGGCCGGAGACGTCCTGACAGATACGGATCTGCTTCTCGGGGCGCTTGCCGCTGTTGGCGTGGCTGAAGTCGATCATGATCTTCGGCGTCAGTCCCGAGGCCGCGATCTGCTCGGCGGCGATGTTGACGCTCTCGGTGTCGTAGTTCGGCCGCTGACCGCCGCGCAGGATGATGTGGGTGTCCACGTTGCCGGTGGTGCTGAAGATGGCCGACTGCCCTTCCTTGGTCACGGACATGAACACATGCGGACGCGCGGCGGCATGGATGGCGTCGATGGCGACCTTCACGTCGCCATTGGTGGCGTTCTTGAATCCGATCGGACAGGACAGCCCCGAGGCCAGCTCGCGATGGCCCTGACTCTCGGTGGTACGCGCGCCGATCGCGCCCCAGCTCACCTGATCGGCGATGTACTGCGGGCTGATGAGATCCAGGAACTCGGTCCCGGCCGGCATGCCCATCTCATTGAGATCGAGCAGCAGTTTGCGCGCGATGCCCAGCCCCTTGTTGATCTCGAAGCTGCCGTCGAGATTGGGATCGTTGATCAGTCCCTTCCAGCCGACCGTGGTGCGCGGCTTCTCGAAATAGACGCGCATGACGATCAGCAGCTGCTCGGCGAGCGCCTCGCGCAGCGGCTTGAGACGCCCGGCGTATTCGAGCGCGGCCTCGGGATCGTGGACCGAGCAGGGGCCGACCACCACCAGCAGCCGCTCGTCGCGACCGTGCAGGATGCGCTGGATCTCGTGGCGAGTGTCGTGGACGGTGTTGGCGGCGGTCTCGGAGAGCGGGTATTCCTCGTGCAGCTCGCGCGGCGAGCGCACACGGGTGATGTCACGGATACGGAGGTCGTCGGTACGGTGCATGGTTGGATCGCGTGAGAAGTCGCAAAGCGATGCAGTATAAACCGGCCTGTGCATCCACGCGCCGGTTTGAACTCAGGTTTGGCGCGCCCAGCTCATCGGCCCACGTGCTTTATGATCCATCAGCCATGCTCGCCTGGATCGAAATGGCAGAGATCCCAAAGCGCCCCACACGAATACGGCTGATCGTGGCGTGACCGATCTGCAACCGATACCAGCGCTCCGGTCGCGCGTCCAGTGCATGCCCCAGAACAGCACGGATCACCCCGGCATGACAGACGATCAGCAGACGCCGTCCCGGATAGGCGGCAACCTGGCGCTCGTAGGCCGCGACGATCCGGCACTGAAACGGCCCCAGCGGCTCACTGCCCGGTGGCCGGAATGCCACGGGATCGCGCTTGAAGGCGGCGAATCGCTCCGATTCGGATGCGCGAATCTCCTGGTGTGAACGCCCCTCCCAAGCGCCCATACCGATCTCGCGAAACGCCGAGTCGACAGCCAGGGGCAAGGCGTGACGCGCCGCCAGCTCAGCCGCGAAGAGCCGGCAGCGGTGCAGCGGCGAGCTGATGATCTGATCCCACTGACAGTGCTCGCCGACCGCGCGACGCATCTGCTCCCAGCCGAGCGGTGAGAGTGGATCATCGATCCCATGTCCGCGATAACGCCGCCCGCCCACAGGCTCGCCATGCCGCATAAAATCGACCACGGTTTCGCCAGTCTCGTTCACAATGATCCCTCCCCTGCACATCGACCACCGATGCCTGCATGGGCAACCTAACGACACCCAATCGCTCATCTGGATTTTCGCGCCTCAGCGCCCATACTCGATGGCGGCACGAATCGCAGCGATGGACACGAAGATTCTTATCCAGCATCCATTTTTCAACGTCGAGAAGTCGAGCACGCATCCAATGAAGCCAAAGATCTACGAGGGCATCCACAACCAGGAACAGGCCATGACCCCGACGGCCAACATCATCCGCGATGCCTGGGTGTTCGGGATCATCCCCGAGGACGAGACCTGCGAAGGCTGGACCATCCAGGGAATCGATGCCCTCTACGACAAGGTGACGGCCGCCTGGCAGCCTTATGGCCATCTGGTCTCCAACCTGCCGCCCGAACTGCGCGAACGTCATGCGCGCATCTATGCCGAAGCCATCGAGCGGGCACGCGCCACCGGCTGGGATCCGGAACTCGACGAGACCGACTGACGTCGAACGGCCAATTCCGACCGCTCCGGGCAGGGTGTCGCCCGATGCCTGCCGGAGCGCGCTCCACCTCGATGAGGAAGCGCCAGCGATGTCCAGCTACTTCGTCCGGGAAGTCTTCTTCCGTCCCGATACCGAATATGCGCGCGAGCTGACCACCATCCCGGCCCCCATCCACAACGCCCTGCGCCGACTGCTGAAACAGGCGCGCGGATCGAGCGTCTTCGTCCCGATCCGCGCGATGCAGTATCTGGCCGTGATCGATGCCGAGGAAGTGATCTTCGTCGATGCCCAGGGCGGCTACGCCTATCACGACGGCGAGGGCGGACGGCTGATCCGACTGGCCTGGCGACCGTTCGTCGGACGGGCATCGCTGTGCGACCCCGTTTCCTGTGAGATGGTCTACTATTTCAATAATTTGAAGGCCGTACAGCGGCGGCTGTTGTCCGAGATCGGCCCGGCTCTCGATCAGTCGACACGCAAGCAGTCGGGCGGGCAGCCACCGTCTCAGGATGGGGCCGTTCGCATTCTTCCCTTCAAACCGCGTCGTGAGTGACTTCCGCGCGGTTTTTGGCATCAACCGGCGTCCCGGCGCCAATCTCGAAAAGATATAAAGCGGACCAAAAGAGTCTGCAAACTGGAGGATTTCATGACTAAGCTACTGACTTGGCACGATGAATGGTCGCTCGATATCGAGCTGCTCGATCAGGATCACCGCGCGCTGATCGAACAACTCGCCGATATCTGTCTGCGCTTCTGCCCCGAAGCCTCGCACGGACGCTCGGGAGACGCCAACGCGCTACTCGATGCCCTCACCCGCCTTGGCGAGTCGATGCGCGCGCATTTCCAGCGCGAAGAGGCGTTCATGCGTTCGTTCGACTATGAGGGCATCGGCGAACACCAATGCGAGCACGCCGTGCTCATGGCCGAGTTCACCGCCCTGCTGCGCGAGTGGCGCGAGGAGGGTCTGACGGTCTTCGACGAGACCAGTCAGGGCATCATCCGCGATTGGCTGCTGGCCCACGTCCTGGGTGCCGACCGCCATTTCGCCGAGACCTATTTCAATCTCTTCGGCGGGGGCGCGCCCGAAAGCCTGGGCACAATGCGTCTCTATCAGTCGAGCTACCGGGCAAGCCGGCGCTGAGCGGCGGGGGCGTTTTTCAGCTCAAGCCGTCGCGGCTTGGACCGACGCTGGACGGGTGCGGCGCGCGCGAAAGAAGGCTCTGAGCACCTCGCCGCAGTCCTCGGCGAGCAGACCGCCGCGCACCTCGGTGCGATGATTGAAGCGTCCATCGGACGGCAGCAGATCGAAGACGCTGCCGCAGGCGCCAGCCTTGGGGTCGGGCGCGCCGTAGATCACCTGAGCGACACGCGCATGGACGATGGCCCCGGCGCACATGACGCAGGGTTCGAGCGTGACATAGAGGATCGAGCCGGGCAGGCGATAGTTGCCGACGCGCCGCCCGGCATCGCGCAGAGCCTGGATCTCGGCATGGGCGCTCGGGTCGTGCCGGATGATCGGACGGTTCCAGCCCTCGCCCAGGATCTCGCCCTCCCGAACCAGCACCGCCCCGACCGGAACCTCCCCCTCCTCGGCCGCGCACCGCGCCAGCTCCAGGGCGTGGCGCATCCAGTGCACGTCTGCGTCAGCGAATGTGTCGCTCACGCCGATTCAGCCTCGGCTCATTCCCACTCGATGGTCCCCGGCGGCTTGCCGGTGATGTCATAGACCACGCGCGAGACGTTCGGCACTTCGTTGGCGATGCGCCGACAGACCAGATCCAGGAAGTCATAGGGCAGATGCGCCCAGCGCGCCGTCATGAAGTCGATGGTCTCGACCGCACGCAGGGCGATCACGGGCGCATAGAGCCGGTTGTCGCCGACCACGCCGACCGAGCGCACCGGCAGGAACACGGCGAATGCCTGCGAAACCTGATCGTAGAGATCGGCCCGACGCAGTTCCTCAATGAAGATGTGATCGGCCTGACGCAGCGTGTCGGCGTAATCCTTGTGCACCTCACCGAGAATGCGCACCCCGAGTCCGGGACCGGGGAAGGGATGGCGATAGACCATCTCATAGGGCAGACCCAGCTCGACGCCGATCTTGCGCACCTCATCCTTGAACAGCTCGCGCAGCGGCTCGACCAGCTTGAGGTTCATCTCCTCGGGCAGTCCGCCGACGTTGTGATGCGACTTGATGACCTTGGCCTTGCCGGTCTTGGACCCCGCCGACTCGATGACATCGGGATAGATGGTGCCCTGCGCCAGCCACTTGACGTCCTGGAGCTTGCTCGCCTCGTCGTCGAAGACCTCGATGAAGGTGTTGCCGATGATCTTGCGCTTCTGCTCCGGATCGCTGACGCCCTTGAGCCGACCGAGGAAGCGCTCTTCGGCATCGACCCGGATCACGCGCACGCCCATGTGCCGAGCGAAGGTGCTCATCACCTGATCGCCCTCGCCGAGCCGCAACAGACCATTGTCGACGAAGACGCAGGTGAGTTGATCGCCAATGGCGCGATGCAGCAGCGCCGCCACCACGCTGGAGTCGACCCCGCCCGAGAGTCCGAGCAACACCTTGTCGGTGCCGACCTGGGCACGGATGCGCGCCAGACTGTCCTCGATGATGTTGTCCGGCGTCCACAGCCGGCCACAGCCGCAGATGTCGTGGACGAAGCGCTCCAGGATGCGCTGCCCCTGACGGGTGTGGGTGACTTCGGGGTGGAACTGCACGCCATAGAAACGGCGCGACTCATCGGCGATGCCGGCCAGCGGCGCGCTGTCGGTCTCGGCGATGACGCTGAAACCGGGCGGCAGCACGTCGACCCGGTCGCCGTGACTCATCCAGACGTCGAGTAGCCCGTGCCCTTCGGGGCTGGTGTGATCCTCGATATGGCGCAGCAGCCGTGAGTGACCGCGCGCGCGCACCTGCGCATAGCCGTATTCGCGATGGGTCGAGGGCACCACGGCGCCGCCGAGTTGCGCGGCCATGGTTTGCAGCCCGTAGCAGATCCCGAGCACGGGCACGCCCAGCTCGAAGACGATGGGATCGGCGCGCGGCGTCTCGGCCTCGTGGACCGACTGCGGACCGCCGGAGAGGATGACGCCCTTGGGTGCGAATTCGCGGATGGACTGGGCGTCCATGTCCCAGGCATGGAGTTCGCAGTAGACCCCCGCCTCGCGCACGCGCCGGGCGATGAGCTGGGTGTACTGCGACCCGAAGTCGAGGATCAGGATACGATCGGCGTGGATATTGGCCATGTTTAGTTGTCGATCCGGTAGTTGGGCGCTTCCTTGGTGATCTGCACGTCATGCACATGGGATTCGCGCATGCCGGCAGCACTCACACGCACGAACTGCGGCTTGGTGCGCATCGCGTCGATGGTGGCGCAGCCGGTATAACCCATGCTGGAACCCAGTCCGCCGACGAGCTGATGGATGACGTTGAGCAGGCTGCCCTTGTAGGGGACGCGGCCCTCGATGCCCTCGGGGACCAGCTTCTCCTTCTCGGTGTTCTCCTGGAAGTAGCGATCGCTGGAGCCTTCGGAGGAACCCATGGCGCCGAGCGAACCCATGCCGCGATAGGACTTGTAGGAACGGCCCTGATAGATCTCGACCTCACCCGGCGCTTCATCCGTACCGGCGAAGAGTCCGCCGATCATGACGCTGTTCGCGCCGGCGGCGATGGCCTTGGCGATGTCGCCCGAGAAGCGCAGCCCGCCATCGGCGATGAGCGGAATGCCGGTGCCCTTGAGCGCCTCGGTGACATTGGCCACCGCCGTGATCTGTGGCACGCCGACACCGGCGACGATGCGGGTGGTGCAGATCGACCCCGGTCCGATGCCGACCTTCACCGCATCCGCGCCGGCCTCGGCCAGTGCACGCGCCGCATCCGCCGTGGCGATGTTGCCGCCGATGACCTGGAGATCCGGATAGTGCGTCTTGACCCAGCGCACCCGATCGAGCACGCCCTGCGAATGACCGTGCGCGGTGTCGACCACCACCACGTCGACGCCCGCCTCGACCAGCGCCGCGATCCGCTCCTCGGTGCCCTTGCCGACGCTCACCGCCGCGCCGCAGCGCAGACGTTCGTGATCGTCACGCGAGGCTTTCGGGAAGTCCTTGGCCTTCTGGATGTCCTTGACCGTGATGAGTCCGCGAAGCTCGAAGCGATCGTTGACCACCAGCACCTTTTCGATGCGATGCTTGTGCAGCAGGCCGAGCACCTCTTCGCGGCTGGCGCCCTCCTGGACCGTGACCAGGCGTTCCTTGGGGGTCATGATGGCCGAGACGGGTTCGCCCATGCGGGTCTCGAAGCGCAGATCGCGCCCGGTGACGATGCCGACCAGCTCGCCCTTGTCGGTGACGGGGACACCGGAGATGTTGTTGGCATGAGTGAGTTGCAGCACCTCGCCGATACTCATGTGCGGCGAGACGGTGATCGGATTGCGGATGATGCCGCTCTCGTACTTCTTGACCGCCAGCACTTCGCGTGCCTGACGCTCAGCACTCATATTCTTGTGTATGATGCCGATGCCGCCTTCCAGGGCCATGGTGATCGCCAGACGCGATTCGGTGACGGTGTCCATGGCCGCCGAGACCAACGGGATGCGCAGATCGATCGCGCGGGTGAGTTTGGTGCTGAAGTCGACCTCGTTCGGCAGCACGGTGGAGTGGGCTGGAACGAGCAGGACGTCGTCGAAGGTGAGTGCTTCCTGGATCAGGCGCATGGCTGGAGGCTCCGCGGATCGCGTCGAGAGACTGGGGGGGCCGGAGCAAACGCGCAGAAAGCCCCGGCGGCCTGGCGCCGCCCGGTCGGAGCCGGCTCCCCCGCCCCAACCGGCGGTGCTCTAGATAAACGGGGCAGTGTAAAATAACCGACGCAAAGAGTAAAGATGGAATTCTCACGCGACATCCACAGCGTTTCGCGCCTCGTCAGCGAAGCGCGTGCCGTACTCGAGACCGGCTTTCCGCGGCTCTGGGTGCGCGGCGAGATCTCGAATCTGGCCCAGCCCGGCTCGGGGCATCTCTATTTCAGTCTCAAGGATGCCGGGGCGCAGGTGCGGTGCGCGCTGTGGCGTTCCAAGCGCCAGCGGCTCGCCTTCGGTCTGGCCAACGGGCAGCAGGTGCTGGCGCGCGCGCAGGTTTCACTGTATGAGCCCAGAGGCGAGTTCCAGCTCCTCATCGAGCATCTGGAGCCGGATGGCGAGGGTGCGCTGCGACTGGCGTTCGAGCAGCTCAAGCAGCGGCTCGCCGCCGAAGGGTTGTTCGAGGCGGCGCTGAAGCGTCCGCTGCCGCCCTTTCCGCGTCAGGTCGGACTCATCACCTCGCCGAGCGGCGCGGCGGTGCGCGATCTGATCACGGTACTCGGACGGCGCTTCCCGGCGCTGCCGGTGCTGATCTATCCGGCGCAGGTCCAGGGCGAGTCGGCGCCCGAGTCGCTGATCGCCGCACTCGAACTGGCCAACGTGCGCGCCGAATGCGATGTGCTGATCCTGGCGCGCGGCGGCGGCTCGCTGGAGGATCTCAACGCCTTCAACGACGAGCGGCTGGCGCGTGCCGTCCGGGCGTCCCGAATTCCGGTCGTCAGCGGCGTCGGACACGAGATCGACGTCACCATCGCTGATCTGGTCGCCGACCAGCGCGCGGCCACGCCTTCGGCGGCGGCCGAGCTGGTGGCGCCCTCGGGCGCGCATCTGCGCGAGCGCGTCGCGACACTCTCCAATCGGCTGATCGCCGCCCAGCGGCGGCGACTCGACGCGGCTCGCCAGCGTCTGAACGCGAGCCGGCGCCATCTGAGTCTGCTGCACCCGTCCGCACGGCTCCAGCAACAGGCCCAGCGGCTGGATCGCGCCGAGTGGCGACTGCGCACGCTCATCGCCAATCGGATCAGCGAGGCCCGCCGACGTCTGCAACCGCTCGTCGAGCGACTGGAACGTCAGGCGCCCGCACATCGGATCGAACGCGCACGCTGCCAACTGGAGGCACTGGAACGCCGTCTGCACCGCGCTCAGTACGAGCTGCTGACACATCGGCGCGAACGGCTGTGGCGCGCCGTCGCCGGACTGGAGGCACGCAGTCCGCTGGGCACCCTGAGCCGTGGCTATGCCATCCTGACCCGCTTGCCCGAGGGCGAGATCGTCCGCGATCCGGCTCAGGTCGCGCCGGGCGATCGGCTCCAGATCCGGGTGGCCGGCGGACGCATCGAAGCGGTGGCGCGTCCGAGCGCTCCCGCCCTCGATTGAACTGTCCTTCGCCTCGAAGGCTCTAACAATCCTGACTACAATATTCGGAAATTTTGCATCTGCACTGATAGCGGCCTGTTGTAGTCCATCATTCCTTCCGCGACCGAGGTTGCGGGTTTTCTAGTGGAGTTTTCGATGAAAATCATCACCTTGACCATACCGATCACCCTGAGTCTGTTTTTGATGGGCTGCCAAACGACGACAGCAAACCGAACCGGCACTGGCGCCGCCATGGGCGCGGTGGGTGGAGCCGCGATCGGCTCGCTGAGTGGAGATGCCGGCAAGGGCGCGCTGATCGGAGCCGGCGCCGGCGCGCTGGGCGGCTATCTCTATGATCAGCAGAAAAAGCAGGAAGAACAGAACTACTACTACCAGCAACAACAACGACAGTATCAGCAACCCTATCAACGCCAATACCGCGACTGAACCTGAGTCCGGCACAGGATGCGCGGATGACCGGCCGGCCGAACGATCCGGAGATCGTCGCCCGACCGGAACCGCGCGGCGCCTGCCGGCCTCCGCTCGGCTTTCTCGACAAAGGATTGTTCTCAATTCTTTCGATCGTGTCTAATCCGCTCAGGCAAGCAACATTCCAGCGCGGAGATAACGCGGTTCATGCTGCAACTGAAAGACCTGAGTTTCCGTCGCGGCCCCAATCGGCTGCTCGAAGCATCCACACTCACCATCTATCCGGGCTGGAGGGTCGGTCTGGTCGGGGCCAACGGCTGCGGCAAGTCGAGCCTGTTCGCCCTGCTGCGCGATGAGCTGCACGCCGACACGGGCGAGGTCGTGATCCCGGCCGGCTGGGAGATCGCCCATGTCGCCCAGCACACCCCGGACACCGACCGCCCGGCGATCGAGTTCGCGCTCGACGGCGATCGCGAACTGCGCCGGCTCCAGTCCGAGCTGGCCGAGGCCGAAGCGGCCGGCGAGGGTCTGCGTCAGGCCGAGCTGCACGGACGGCTGGAGTCGATCGGCGCCTATGAGGCCGAGAGCCGGGCCGCGCGGCTGCTGCACGGTCTGGGCTTTGCGCCCGGCGACGAACGGCGTCCGGTCAACAGCTATTCGGGCGGCTGGCGGATGCGTCTGGCTCTGGCCCGCACCCTCATGTGCCGCTCCGATCTGCTGCTCCTCGACGAGCCGACCAACCATCTGGATCTCGACGCCGTCATCTGGCTCGAAGGCTGGCTCAAAGCCTATCCCGGCACCCTGCTCCTGATCTCGCACGACCGCGATTTCCTCGATGCGGTGGTCGGCCACACCCTGCATCTGGAACACCAGCGTCTGACGCTCTACACGGGCAACTACTCGGCCTTCGAGCGCCAGCGCGCCGAGCGTCTGGCCCAGCAGCAGGCGGCCTATGTGCGCCAGCAGCGCGAGATCGCCCACATGCACAGCTTCGTCGAGCGCTTCCGCGCCAAGGCGACCAAGGCGCGTCAGGCCCAGAGCCGTCTGAAAGCCCTGGAACGCCTGGAGCTGATCGCCCCGGCCCATATCGACTCGCCTTTCCGCTTCGGCTTCGAGCCGGCCGAGAACCTGCCGCGCCCGTTGCTGCGGCTCGATGAGGCCGTGGCCGGCTATGGCGAACGGCCGATTCTCGATGGAGTCGGATTCAGTCTCGACCCCGGCGACCGCATCGGCCTGCTCGGACGCAACGGCGCCGGCAAGTCGACGCTCATCAAGCTGCTGGCCGGCACCCTGCCGCTTCAGTCCGGACGCTGCGAGCGCGCCCAGGATCTGCGGATCGGCTATTTCGCCCAGCATCAGCTCGATCAACTGCGTCCCGACGACAGCCCGCTCGCCCATCTGCGCCGTCTCGACCCGCAGGCGACCGAACAGGCATTGCGCGACTATCTCGGCGGCTTCGGCTTCGCCGGCGATCGCGCCCTGGAGCCGGTCGCGCCGCTCTCGGGCGGCGAGAAGGCCCGTTTGGTGCTCGCCCTCATCATCCGCCAGCGGCCCAATCTGCTGCTCTTGGACGAGCCGACCAACCATCTGGATCTGGAGATGCGTCAGGCGCTGGCCGAGGCGCTCCAGGAATTCGATGGGGCACTGGTGCTGGTCTCGCACGATCGCCATCTGTTGCGCGTCACCAGCGATGATCTGTGGCTGGTCGACGGCGGTGCGGTGCGTCCGTTCGACGGTGATCTCGACGACTACCCGGCCTGGCTCGCCGGGCGTCAGTTCCAGGACGAGCAGAAGGGGTCGACAGCAGGCCCGAGCGAACGCGGCGGTGAACGCAAGCAGCAGCGCCGTCAGGCCGCCGAGGCGCGCAAGGCGCTGCAACCCCTGCGCACGCGCGAGAAGACGCTGGAGCGACGACTCGGCGAGCTGGGCGAGCGCCGCGCCGCGCTGGAACAGGAACTGACCGCACCCGAACTCTACGAACCGGCGGCCAAGGATCGCCTGCTGACGCTCCTGGCCGAGCAACGCCAGCTCCAGGCCGACCTGGACGCCACCGAAACGGCCTGGCTGGAGGTGTGCGAGGCCATCGAGCAATTCCAGACCGACGATGCCTGAAACTGGAGCGCGCCGGCGGACCTTCGCCCTGCACTGGAATCGACCGCACTGGCCCTGGCTGGAGCGGTTCTGGCTAGGCACGCGCCACAGGCTCACGAATGCCGCGATCCTGCTCCTGGTCTTGACGCTGTGCTATGGCGTCTGGCCCTATGGCACGCTCTGGCGCCTGGAGCACGCGGTCCTGGCCGGCGATCAGGCCACGGTCGCCGCCCTGGTGGATCTGGATGCGGTGCGCGACGAGATCGCCCGCCGGCTCGACAAGGATCAGGACAGCCTCATCACGGCGGTCTCGGACGCCTTCATCGACTGGCTGGAGGCCGGGCTCCGTCAGCATGGCGTCGACGTGCTCCAGCGGCTGGTGACGCTCGATTGGGTGCGCGAACAGTTCCTGCTGATCCCAACGCTCCAGGGGCCGGGACTCTGGGCGTCGATCTCGGAGATCTTCTTCAGCGCCCCGGACGACCTGCGGGTTCGGATCGAGCGCGCGCCCCTGGCGCCGCCGCTCAACCTGAGACTCCAACTCGAAGGGCTTGCCTGGCGAGTCACCCTGATCCACGACTGAAAACACCCATGAGCGTTCAACACAAAGCCTCCAATCAGGCCCGTCGGATCGTCGCTTCACTGCTGGTGCCGACCGAGGTGCCCTTCAAGGACTATCTGAAGGCGACCGACTATTGCACCGCGATCATGCTCTACACCGACCGCCCGGCCGATTACGAATACATGGTCCAATGGCGTGCGGCCTTCGCGGCCCTGATGGTGGCCGGCGCCGACGAGCGTCAGCGTCTGCTCAAACGCTTGCGCGAGGACTTCAAACAGGGCCACTCGCCGCTGCCGAGCCTTCAGCCCGATGCCTCGACGACGTCCAACTGAACGACCCCATCGACCACTTCGCAACCAGGAGTCCAGGCGCATGTCTTCATCGACCAAGCTCATCCAGAACTGTCCCAACGAATCGACCTTCGATCTGCCGCCCCTGTCGCTCGATCCCGAGGGGATCGCGCACGACTTCAGGCACTATTACGTCCACACCTTCGGGCGCGACCGTGACTGCCTGTCGGCCTACTACCCCTATCGGGCGCTGGCCACCACCCTGCGCGACCGGCTGATGGAGCGCTGGAAGACGACGCGTCAGGCCTATGACAAGACCGGCTGCAAGCGCGCCTACTATCTGTCGCTGGAATTCCTGATGGGTCGGGCGCTGTCCAACGCCACCTTCAACCTGGATCTGGACGAGGCCGTGGCGCGTGGTCTGCACACCCTGGGGCTGGAGCTGGAGGAGATCGCCTCCACCGAACCCGATCCGGGGCTGGGCAACGGCGGCCTGGGCCGGCTCGCCGCCTGCTTCCTCGACTCCTGCGCCACACTGCAACTGCCGGTGCGCGGCTACGGGTTGCGCTACGAATACGGCATGTTCCGCCAGACGATCGAGAACGGCGCTCAGGTCGAGGAACCGGACCACTGGTTGCGCGAGGGCAATCCCTGGGAGATCGAGCGCCCCGAGTTCACCCAGCGCATCCAGTTCGGCGGCCACACCGAGACCCATCGCGATCAGAACGGACGTATCGTCGTGAGCTGGGTCGACACCCATGACGTGCTGGCCGTACCCTATGACGTCCCGGTGCCCGGCTATCGCAACGACACCGTCAACACCCTGCGGCTGTGGAAGGCGGCGGCGACCGACGAGTTCGATCTCGACGAGTTCAACGCCGGCAGTTACACCGAATCCGTGGCGCAGAAGAACGCCGCCGAGCACATCACCATGGTGCTCTACCCCAATGATGCCAGCGAGAACGGCAAGGAACTGCGGCTGCGTCAGCAGTACTTCCTGGCCAGCGCCAGCCTCAAGGACGTGCTGCGCGACTGGATCCGGCTGCACGGACAGGACTTCAGCCGCTTTGCCGACCTGAACTGCTTCCAGCTCAACGACACCCATCCGGCGGTGTCGGTGGCCGAACTCATGCGCCAGCTCATGGACGAGCATCATCTGGAATGGCACGACGCCTGGGACATCACCCGCCGCACCATGGCCTACACCAACCACACCCTCCTGCCCGAGGCGCTGGAGCGCTGGCCGGTACGGCTGTTCCGCCAGCTCCTGCCGCGCATCCTGGAGATCATCTTCGAGATCAACGCCCGCTTCCTCGCCGAGGTGGCGCTGCGCTGGCCGGGCGACGTGGACCGTCAGCGGCGCATGTCGCTGATCGAGGAAGGACACGACCCCCAGGTGCGCATGGCCTATCTGGCGATCGTCGGCAGCTTCTCGGTCAATGGCGTGGCCGCGCTGCACTCACAACTGCTGGTCGAGGGACTGTTCCGCGACTTCCACGAACTCTGGCCCGAGAAGTTCAACAACAAGACCAATGGGGTCACTCCACGCCGTTGGCTGGCCATGTGCAATCCCGGTCTGCGCGACCTGCTCGACGAGACCATCGGCACAGGTTGGACGCGCGACCTGGAACAGTTGTCGCGTCTGGCGCCCTATGCCGAGGACGCCGCTTTCCGCGCGCGCTGGCACGCGATCAAGCAGGCCAACAAGGCCCGGCTCGTCGAGCAGATCGCCGGGATCTGCAAGGTCGAGTTCCCGCTGGAGGCCATGTTCGACGTCCAGGTCAAGCGTATCCACGAATACAAGCGTCAGCTGCTCAACGTCCTGCACGTCATCCATCTCTACAACCGCATCAAGCGCGGTGACACGGCCAACTGGACGCCGCGCTGCGTGCTGATCGGCGGCAAGGCGGCGCCCGGCTATTTCATGGCCAAGCAGATCATCAAGCTGATCAACCATGTCGCGCGCGTCGTCAACATGGACCCGGCGACCGCCGGTCTGCTGCGCGTGGCCTTCGTGCCCGATTATCGGGTGTCGCTGATGGAGGTGATCGCTCCGGGAACGGATCTGTCGGAGCAGATTTCGACCGCCGGCAAGGAGGCCTCGGGCACCGGCAACATGAAGTTCATGATGAACGGTGCCGTGACCATCGGCACGCTCGACGGGGCCAATATCGAGATCCGCGAACAGGTCGGCGCAGACAACTTCTTCCTGTTCGGCCTGACGGCAGCGGGTGTGGAGTCACTGCGCGGTCACTATGACCCCAATGCCATCATCGCCAGTGATCCGGCGTTGTGGGATGTGATGAACCTGCTCGAATCCGGGCATTTCAACCAGTTCGAGAACGGGGTCTTCGACTCGGTCATCCTCTCGATCCGCAATCCGCACGACCCCTGGATGACGGCAGCCGACTTCAGGAGCTATGTCGAGGCCCAGGAGCGCGCGGCAGCGGCCTATCGCGACCGCGAACACTGGTTGCGCATGAGTATCCTCAACAGCGCGCACAGCGGGCGGTTCTCGTCGGATCGCACCATCGCCGAGTACAACAGCGACATCTGGCATCTGGAGACGGTAGCGCCGAAGCGTTAAAGCCAAAGCGATCCGCGTCTCCAGCGGCATTCCCGCCCTCTTCCAGCCGGCAGAGGGCGGATGGCATCAGCATCAAACGCCTCGATTCGCCCGATCGAGGATGCTCAGCTGACTGGCGATGGTCTCCACGCCCGGCATCCGCACGCCCTGTACCGCCGCCTCGCGCAAGGGACGGCGGTACATGTACTCGATCTCCAGCGCGCGCTTGCCCAGGAAATCCAGCCGCATGCTCGGCGCATAGGGCGCCATGCGCTCGGTGGTCGCCAGCAGCTTGGGGATGAAGTCCGGATCGAAAGGGACACCACAGGCGGCCGCCCCCTCGGCGACCTCGTGCATCAGCCGCTCGGCCAGCGCGCGCGCCTCGGGATCGGCCATGATCGCGTCGGTGTTGCGATCGAGCAGCACCGACAGACCATTGAACGGGATGTTCCAGGCCAGCTTGCGCCAGCGTGCCGCCGACAGCGAGGGCTGGACATCCGTCTCGATGCCGCCGGCACCGAAGGCGGCCTGCAGCCGTGGCAGCCAGTCGACCCCGCGTTCGTCCAGCGCCGCCAGACTGACGCGGCCATAGTCCAGATGCACGATATGTCCTGGCCCGACCTTGTTGGAGCACAGAAAACAGAGTCCGGCGATCACGACGGCCTGGGGAAAACGCGCGGCCAGTTCGTCCTCCAGCGTCAAACCATTCTGCCAGTTCAGAATGACCGTGCCCTCGCCCACCAGCGGTGCCAGCAGTTCGGGCAACCGGGCATTCCGGGTCGTCTTGAGTCCAATACAGACCACGTCGCTCGGCGGGATCGGGTCCGAGTCGGCATAGACCTCGACCGGATGATGCAGTCGGTCGCCGAGCGGTGAGTCGACGCGCAGGCCCTGTGCGCGAATCCAGTCGACATCGCTGTGCGCAATGAAACGCACGGTCGCGCCGCCCAGGAGTAGCCGAGAACCATAAAAGCCGCCAAGCGCGCCCGTACCCAGGATGGTGAAGCGGAGGGGGGTGGAGGAAGACATCGCGATCGTTGATTTCCCAAATGTTAGAGGCCGGCGATGGCCAGCCTCGTTGCCGTCACGCCGCGCTAAGCAGCAGATTCAACAAACCACCAGCGCTAGCCGACGCGCCGCGCCGAAATCGGTCTTGCCGCTGCCAAGCTTAGGGATCGCCTCGACACGCCGGACTTCGGCCGGGATGGCCAGCGGATTGGTCCCGCCCGCCAGCATGGGCACGGCGCAGGCTGTCCGGATCGATAGCGCCCTCTTCGGCGACGAGCAGGACGATGCGCTCGCCCTTGCGCTCGTCGGGCACGTTGACCGCGACCAGCTCCAGGTCCGGTTGCTCCAGCGCCTTCCGCACTGAATCCTCGACGACCGTCAGACTGATCATCTCGCCGCCGAGCTTGGCGAAGCGCGAATAGCGGTCGACGATGGTCAGGAAGCCGTCGGCGTCGAGATGGCCCTTGTCGCCGGTCTTGTACCAGCGCATGCCGTCCAGCTCGACGATGGCCTCGGCGGTCTTCTCAGGCGCGCCCAGATAGCCCTTCATCACCTGCACCCCGCCGATCAGGATCAGACCATCCGCGCCGGGCGGCAGGGTCTCCAAGGTCACAGGATCGACGATGCGGAAGCTGGTGCCCGGCAGCGGCATCCCGACCGTGCCCGGACGCGAGCCGGTCTGGACCTTCCAGGTATCGGTCTCCAGCGCGTCGGGCACGTTGACGCTCGCCACCGGAGTGGTCTCGGTGGCGCCATAGCCCTCCAGGATCTCCTTGTGGAACTTGAGCGCAAACCCCTCGCGCACCTCGGGCGCCAGCCGCTCAGCCCCGGCGACGACGATCCGCAGCGACTGGAGCATCAGCGGATGCACCTTGGGACTGCGCGCATAGAGCCGCAGGAAGGTCGAGGTGCCGCAGAGCACGGTGGCGCGATAGCGGGCGATGGCCTTGGCGGTGCCGACCGCATCGGTCGGATCGGGATGGCAGACCATCGGCACACCTTCGAGCAACGGCATGAAGGTGGTCGCCGTCAACCCGAAGGCATGGAACAGCGGCAGATTGGCCAGCAGCACGTCGTCGCGCTCGGTGTTGAGCACGTCCGAGATCTGCCGCACGTTGGCCAGGATGTTGCGATGGGTCAGCTCGATGCCCTTGGGCGCGCCCTCGCTGCCGCTGGAGAAGAGGACGGCGGCGGTATCGTCCGGGCGGCTCGGATGGCCGAACAGGCGTCCGATGGCCGCCGCCGGCAGCAGGCTCGTCAGCCCCAGCGTCAACAGCGCCTCGACGCGCCCGATCCGGGCGCGCAGTCCTTCCATCGGATGCAGGGTCACGCCCGGCAGGGCGCTCGCCGGATCGATGCCGCGCTGTTCGAGCTTGCGCAGGAAGCGGTCGGCGGTGATGACATGCCGCACCCCGGCCTGCTCGACGCTGGCCTGTAGCGCCTCAGGGCTGGCGGTGTAATTGAGGTTGACCACGGTCTTGCCGGCAAGCAGCGCGGCCAGATTGGCGATGGCCCCGGCACTGCTCGCCGGCAGCAGGAGACCGATCGCCGACTCAGGCGCCAGACGTCGGATTCGGCGCGCAAACAGTGCCACGGCCGTCAGCAGGCGGCGGTTGGTCAACGTGGTTCCGACCGAGTCGACGATGGCCAGTGCTCCTGGATCACGCTTGGCCGTTTCAAGCCAGACCGCCGGCAAGGTCGGCAGGGTCTCGACATAGGCCCGCCAGGACGTCACCGACAACTCGAACACCGCCTGCTTGACCCGCTCGGCGCTCGACTCCAGCGGCAGCGGCGACCCGAAGGCGACGATCACCTCGCGCACCCGCCCCTGGCGGCGATTGGTGCGCAGCTTGCCGCTGGCATAGGAGAAGCGGCTGCCCCAGAGTCCGCGCTGATAGAACGGCAGGATGACACCTGAGCCGGCCGCCCGCGCCGACAGCTCGAAACCGCGCTTGAACTCCGAGAGCTGACCGTTCTTGCTCAGCGTCCCCTCAGGGAACAGACACACCACCTCGCCGGCATCGATCAGCTGTGCGATGGTCTGGATCGCCTGACGGCTGCTGGCGCGCGAGATCGGCACCACGCCGAAGAAGTCCAGGAACCAGCGCAGATACCAGCGCTCGTAGATCCAACGTTCCATCACGAAGCGCACCGGACGCGGGCTGGCCAGCTGCACCATGGCCCAGTCGATCCAGCTCACATGGTTGCCGAGCAGCAGCACCCCGCCCTGGGCCGGCATGTTCTTCAGCCCGATGACGTTGAGCCGGTAGCGCGTGGCCATCAGGCGTCCGATCAGGAAGCGCACCAGCGACTGCGGGAGCTGATGGATGGTATAGAGCGCCCCGCCGAGCGCGATGACCGCCAGCGCCAGCATCAGGACCAGACCGCCGACCTCCAGCCAGGCCGCCAGCACCGTCAGCCCCAGGAAGCCCAGCATCACCAGGTTCTGCACGAAGTTGTTGGCCGCCAGTACCCGTCCGAGTCCGGACTCACCGGCGTTGAACTGGATGAGCGCGTTGAGCGGCACCAGGAAGAACCCGGCCAGAACCCCGAGCACCAGGAAGTTGAGCGCATGCGCCCAGCTCGATCCCAGCCCCGGCAGCAGGAACAGCGCCAGCGCGATGCCGCCGGCGCCGACCGGGATCAGCCCGGTCTCGATGTGATGGCGCGAGACGCGCCCGGCGATGATGGAGCCGAGAATGATGCCCACGCCCGAGCAGGCCAGCATCCCCTGGATGACCACGGTGTTGGTCTCGCCCAGAGTCTCCTTGGCGAAGGCCGGGAAGGCGGCCAGGATCACCTGCGAGATGGCCCAGAAGATCGACAGCCCCACGATCGACAGCCAGATGACCTGGTTGTCCCAGGCCGCGCGCAGGTTGTCGCGCAGATAGCGCCCGCTTGCGTAGCGTCCCCAATCGAAGCCGAGTGCTCCGCCCTCGCTGGTGCGCGGCAGCCGGTAGGCGATGGCCAGTTCCACCACCGAGCACAGCACCAGCGCCCAGCCGAGCGGCGCGATCAGCCCCATGATCGCGTCGGGCGTGTCGAAGGTCGCACCGGCGAGTCGGTTCTCGAACAGGATCGAGAAGACGAAGATCCCTGCCAGGATGGCGGTGGTGGTGGTCGCCTGCACCCAGCCGTTGGCCGTGGCCAGCGCTTCCTTGCCGACCAGTTCCTTGATGTAGCCGTACTTGGCCGGCGAATAGAAGGCGCTCTGCGCCGCCAGCAGGAAGGTCATGGCGAAGGCCGGCCAGAACCAGCCCAGGTAGTAGAAGAGCGTGATGCAGAGCGTCAGACCCACCGCAACCCAGGCCGTTGCGCGCATCACGCGATTCTTCGGGAAGCGGTCGGCCATGAACCCCGAGGGCGTGAACAGCAGCACGAAGGGCAGCAGGATGAGCGCATTGACGATGGCCGTCAGCAGGATCTGCGCGTCGCCGTCATAGGTCTTGAACAGGGTGTTCTGGATGACGATCTTGTGCCCCAGGTCGACGAAGGCATTGAGGAAGATCATCAGGACATAGGGCAGGAATCCGGCGATGCGAAAGAGTTGACCCACGGCAAGCCCCCTTCAGAGATGTGACAGGATTCAGACCGGCGCCGACACGCCCAGCGCCTCCAGATAGGCCCGCGCGCTGTGCATCCATTCGTACTCGGCCACGGCGGCACGCAGGTCGGACGCCGGGTGCGGATGGGCCAGCGTCTCCAGCATGGCCGAGGCCAGTGCCTCGACATCGCCCACGGGCACCAGCGGCCCATGACGCCCGCCGGCCAGGATCTCCGACGGCCCGCTCGGGCAGTCGGTCGCGACCACAGGCACGCCCAGCGCCAGCGCCTCGGTGAGCACGTTCGGCGAGCCTTCCCAGGCCGATGAGAGCACGAACAGCGCCGCGCGCGCCAGATAGGCCGGAAGCTGGGGCTGGAATCCAGGCAGCGCGACATCGGCGCTCAGGCCCAGCTCGGCGATCAGCGTCTCCAGTCCGGCGCGCCCGCCGCCCTCGCCCAGGATCATCAGCCGACAGTCGCGCTCGGCCCGGACGCGGGCGAAGGCGCGGATCAGGGTCGGAAAGTCCTTCTGACGCTGAAAACGCCCCGCGCCCATGATGACCGGCGGCTGTCCGGGCGCCAGCCAGGGGTGCGGACAGGGAGCCGCCGCCGCTTCGTACAGACTCGGCGTGATGACCGGATTGCGGATGACCTGAATCCGCGCGCGCGGAATCCGGGCGATGCGCGCCGTGTCCTCGGCCACACCTTCGGAGACGGCGACGATGCGGTCGAGCGCCGGATAGAGCCGGCGAATCGGCCAGTAGCGCAGCCGGCGTTCGACGGCGCTACGTTCGGCCATGGCGGTCGAGAGATTGGTTCCGAGCCGCAGCACCAGCCGCGTATCCACACCGCTCAGGGCGCGCGCCAGCACGGCGGCACGTCCGGCGCGATCCTTGGCCGCCAGCAGGGCACGCGGTCGGTGTCGACGCAGATAACCTGCCAACTCAGGCACAGCCAAAAGCGTATGGCGCGCGTGCAGCCGGATTTGCTCGACCGATGCCGGACAGTGCGCCAGATGCGGACTCTCGTCACGGATCAGCACCAGCTCCACCCGCTCGCCCAGCGCGACGAAGCCATGCAGCAGATGGATCAGCATGCGCTCGACCCCGCCCGCGCCCGAGAACGAGGCGAAGACGGCGATCGGGCGTTCGGTGTCGTTGATCAACGGTTGACTGGGCATACAGCGACTTGGATTCCAAGATCGACGGCCGGGCTTGACGCTTCCATGTGCCGGCCGCGTCTGGTCACGCGGCACTGGCCTGGATGAAGCGACGCCGGACTCAATGGAAGATGTCGCGATAGGCGGTATAGGCCGCGATGGTCAGCACGGGCACGATCACGAGCCAGCCCAACAAAAAAGGGATCGAGCCGACGAAGAACAGGACGAACGCGATCAGCCCGAAGACCAGGAACGGCAGGATGTTCTTCAGACAGCCCATGAAACTGAGCTTGAAGGCCTGCATGACGGGCACGGCGTCCAGGGCCACGAGCGCCGGGGCGAAGAACATGGCCATGGCCAGTGGGATGCCGAGCAGCAGCGCAATCAGGACCGGCAGCATGAACGACGGACCGGCGGCCATGGACTCGAACGGCTCGGGCGTCATGGTCATGCCTGGAGCCATCTCGGGAACCATCATCCCCGAGCCGCCGACCATGACGATGTACAGCAAGCCGATCACCAGCCCGATGAGCAGCACCAGCCCCAGATAGACGACGCCGACGAGTGCCAGCGGCCCCGGTCGCACAGAGAACCCGGCAAAGAGCCGACCGACGCCGAATCCCTCGCCGCGATCCTGAGCCTGGGCGCCGAGCATGAGACCGGCGGTGAGCATGGGACCGAGGACAGTGGTCGCCAGCCCGCCGACCAGCGGCACCAGACCGACCACGATGACGATCAGATAGAACAGCAGCAGGGCGCCGATCCAGGCCCAGGGCGCCTGCCTGAACAGTCCCCAGGCGTCCTGTATCCACCCCCAGCCGCGACCGGCCTCGACCGCGTTCGGCTCGCTGATCCGATCCGTGAATCCGTCGACATCGATACGCGGCGACACCCCGGAACCCGACGCCGCCGGCTTGTCCAGCGACGGTCCGGATGCAACCGACTGCGCTTCGACATCGACCTCCAGCCCCACCGAGGCCAGCACCTCCCGATAACGCTCGGCCTTGGCGGCACTCAGATCATGCTTGATGACCCGTCCGCTGCCGTTCATCACCAGCTCGCGCGCCTCCTCCTCGCTCATGTTGAACGTGCGCGCCAGTTGCTCCACGACCTCGTGATGACTGTGGCCCAGCGACAGCCGCCCCGAATAGACGATGCGATAGCGAGTGTCCACCTGCATACCCCCTATGTTGCGTTGTGACCGTTAGACCAGGCAGCGTTTCAACCAGTCGAGCACGCCCGGCTCGGCGGCCCAGACGTCGCGCATGGCCTCGCGATACAACCAGGCCTGATCCTCGCCGCCGAGGGTGACGCCGAGCGGATCGAGGCGCGGTTGCTTGATGCGCTTGCGCGTCAGATAGCGCGGGATGCGCGGCAGGCGGCGGATGGCGGTCTTGAGCACGGTGCGCGCCCGCTCCTCGCGTCCGAGCCGATAGAGCGCCAGCACCTCGCCGTAGGCCAGGTCGGCGAGCAGATCGTCCGGGAAGCGCCGCGCCAGGGCCAGGGCGCGCTCGTCCTCGCCGTCGCGCAGATAGAGGTTCATCAGCTCGGCACGCGCGCCGTGGTTGTCCTGAGGGTTGAGACGCAGCAGGGTTTCGAGCGTGCGCCGCGCTTCCTCGGAATGTCCCTCCTGGGCCTGCGCCAGATAGCGCCGGAACAACAGCCGCAGCGCCGGGCGGTTGGCCTCGATCGACCAGGGCAGTTGCCGACCCGAGTCCGGCGGCAGCACCTGCTCCAGGATCGACCAGGCGCGATCGAGTACGGGCGTGAGCAGGGCATGGGCGATCCAGGGCAAGGCGCTCTCGGGATGCACATAGAGCGCCGTGGCCAGATCATCGAGCACGTCCAGACTGTCGGCCAGTTCGGGATGACCGAGCAGATGGTCCAGCCAGCCCGGTTCGGACCAGACATCGATCTCTTCGGTCCGGGTCAGATGGATCGAGCGCGGCTTGCCGCCCGGATAGAGCCGGCGCCAGAGCGCCTCGGACGACCTGACCTCGACCGGGGCGCGCAACCCGACCGGACGGCCGGATTCGGCCCACATCTCGGGCAGCGCCTCGGCATCGTCGACGACGACGGCCTGCGTCTTGCGGGCCTCCAGCCCATCGAAGAGTTCGAGCTGTGTGGTGTGCGTCGGCGTCGCCGGGCGGGCGCGTCGACGCCGGTTGACCAGCGCATAGTCGGGGAGCGGCCGCGCCATGGCGACCGCGACCCAGTCGTGCAGATCCACCAGCGCCGGGTCGAGCACGTCGGACTGGGTGTTGACCATCGCCTCCTGCGGATCGACGATGACCTGCTCCAGAAACTCCATGAAGCTCTCGGATTCGAGCCCCCGCCGTTTGAACCGATGGCGCCAGAAGCGCGCCCGCTCACGCGCCTGGACATCCTTGTGCTGGGCCACCAGCAGGGTGATCTCGAGCAGGGCCGTGCCTGGGCTGTCCGGGTCGCTGCGAAGCGCGGCGGTGAAGGCGTCCTGGGCCAGGGCGTAGTCGCCCGCGTCGATGTGCATGGTGCCGAGCCGCTGCCAGGCCGCCGCCTGGAGCGCACGGCTGCCTTCCTCGCAGACGCGCTGGAGCAGCGCGAGCTTCTTGCGCCAGTGGTCGAGCCGGTCATAGGCGTCGCAGAGCAGATCCAGTGCCGGTTCGTAGCGGCCGTCGAGCGGCTCCAGTGGTCCGGCGAACAGCGGCTCCAGCAGGGCCACCACCCGCCCGGGCCGATCCTCGTCGAGCCAGCGGTCGGCGATGCGCGCCAGCAGCGGCTCGGGCACGGCGCCGCTGGCCAGGGCCGCGCGCACGGCGTCCTCGGACAGAAGCTCGATGACGATGTCCCACACCAGATCGGTCGAGAGGTGCGGCATCTCGTCGAGATTGCCGCAGCACTGGCCATAGGTGAAGCCGGAACCGCAGAGACAGGGTTCCTCGGGCGCCGGCTGGGGCAGCGGACGCGGCCGGAAGGCGTTGGACGGCTGGGGCGTGGCGTCCCAGATGAGGGTGGCGAGCATCCGCGTCAGACGCGCGATCTCGGCGGGATCGAGGCTGGAATCCCACAACCCCAGGGTCTCGGGGATATAGTCATCCGCCCAGTCGATATAGTCGCGCGGATCGGGATGCTCCAGGATGTGTCGAACAGACTCCACGATGACTCGTTCGAAACGTTCGGCATCAGCCGCATCGTGCTGGACTAGCATGACACACTCCTCCACTCAGCAGTGAGGTGGTCATTCTAAACCGCCTGCGGCCCGAGTAGGCATGTTTTGATACGGTACCCGACAGGGTACGCCCGACGCACCCTGCCGGTCTCAAGACGAGGCATGGAGGATGGCGCCCGCCTCGTCCTCGACCGTC
This sequence comes from Allochromatium vinosum DSM 180, assembly GCF_000025485.1. Taxonomy (NCBI): domain Bacteria; kingdom Pseudomonadati; phylum Pseudomonadota; class Gammaproteobacteria; order Chromatiales; family Chromatiaceae; genus Allochromatium; species Allochromatium vinosum. The sequence goes on from NC_013851.1 coordinate 3,082,210, forward strand.
ACCCGCATCGGAATGCCCTGACGGATGCTGGCCGAGACCACGCAGAAATCCTCGAACAGATCCTTGCAGCGGGCGAAGCGCGCCGACTGCGTGACCAGATTGCTGACGATCAGCCGGATCTCCATGGAACCGATGCGCAATCGCTTGCGCTCGTTGCGCACCATGATGCAGGTGGCCTCGGCACGCAGACAGTTCTCGGGCGGTTCTTCTTTGAAGACACAGTAGAGCAGGCTGGCGCTCAGACAGTTGGCCGCAGCGGCAGCGAGCATCCGCGAGGCGTTCGGCCCCTGTTGTTCGCCGAGCGGCGGCGGCTCGTCCATCAGGACGTCCGGCGCGCGCTTCCAGTCGAAGGCGACGTTGATCAGGAAGCCTTCCTGCTGCTGGAGATGGATGGTGAAACGGCCTTCCTCGGACATATGAGGTTCCTCGACGGTCGGGTTCAGGGTTCGATGCGGCTGCCCAGGACGTCCAGGAACTTGCGCATCCATTCCGGATGGGCGGGCCAGGCCGGAGCCGTGACGAGCTTGCCGTCGACATAGGCGTTGGAGACGGTTTCGTTGACTTCGCACCAGGTGCCGCCGGCACGCTCCAGCTCAGGGCGCACGGCCGGGTAGGCGGTGCACTGGCGTCCGTCGAGCACGCCGGCAGCGGCCAGGATCTGCTGGCCATGACAGACCGAGGCGATCGGCTTGTCGCCGGCGGCGAAGTGACGCACGATCTCGATGACACGCGGATTGAGGCGCAGATATTCGGGCGCGCGTCCGCCGGGGATCACCAGGGCGTCGTACTTGGCCGGGTCGACGGTGGCGAAGTCGGCATTGATGGCGAAGTTGTGGCCGGGTTTCTCGCTGTAGGTCTGGTCGCCCTCGAAGTCGTGGATGGCGGTACGCACGTGATCGCCCGGCAGCTTGCCCGGACAGACCGCATGGACCTGATGCCCGACCATCTGTAGCATCTGGAACGGCACCATCGCCTCGTAGTCTTCGACATAGTCTCCGACCAGCATCAGTATCTTTTTGATCGCCATGAGCGCGGTCCTCCTCCGGATCGCTTCGATTGGAAAGCTCAAACTATAGCATTAGGGATCGTCGCAACGAGCGATCGAAATCGATCCCACCCAGCCTCGACACAGGAGCCTTCAGACCCATGCTCGTCACCCCGCCCTGGCCGCTCGCCCGCGCCGCCCTGTTCAAACTCGATCCGGAGCAGGCCCACAATCTCACGCTCGGACTGCTCGCACGCTGGTCGGCGCTCTTCGACGGACGGCTCGGCCCCAGCGACATCGCGCGGCGTCCGACGCTGGCGCGCGATGTCATGGGTCTGCGTTTTCCCAACCCCATCGGTCTGGCCGCCGGGCTGGACAAGCAGGGCGAGGCGGTACCCGCCTGGCAGGCGCTCGGCTTCGGCTTCGTCGAGGTTGGGACCGTGACCGCCCTGCCCCAGCCGGGCAATCCGCGCCCGCGCCTGTTCCGCCTCGCGGCCGACGAGGCGCTGGTCAATCGCATGGGGTTCAACAACGGCGGCGCCGAGGCGATGGCGCGGCGGCTCCAGCGCCTGCGCGCACGCGGCCTGCCCGAGATCCCGCTCGGGGTGAACCTGGGCAAGTCCAAGGTCACGCCGCCCGAACAGGCGGCCGCCGACTACCGCCAGAGCTTCGAGCGCCTGGGTGAGTTGGCCGACTATGTGGTCGTGAACATCTCCAGCCCGAACACGCCGGGGTTGCGCGATCTGCAACGGGTCGACGAGGTCGCGCGCATCCTGGAAGCGATCCAGGAACCAAACCAGCGCCTGAGCCGTCCGCGTCCGCTGCTGGTCAAGCTCGCGCCGGATCTGGCCGACGACGAGGCCATCGAGTGCGCGCGCGCGGCGCTCGAAGCCGGGGCAACCGGGCTGATCCTCACCAACACCACGATCCGCTTCGAGGGCCTCAGGAGCTCGACCGAGGGGCTGAGCGGCGGGCTCTCGGGCCGACCGCTGCTGGCACGCTCGACCGAGCTGCTGGGCAAGGTGCGTGCAGCGCTCGGTCCCGAGCCGGTCATCATCGGCGTCGGCGGCATCCTCGACCCGGAGGGCGCGCGCGCCAAGCTCGCGGCGGGCGCCGATCTGATCCAGGTCTATACCGGACTCATCTATCGCGGCCCCGGCTTCGTGCGCGAACTGTTGCGCGGACTCTGAGCGGCCATGTGCGGCATCGCCGGATTCATGCTGGCTCGGGGCCGGCGCCCCGAACCCGAGTGGCTCGATCGTATGGCCGAACGGCTGGCGCACCGCGGCCCGGACGACCGGGGCCGTTATTGCGCCGGGCCGGTCGGTCTGGTGCAGACGCGGCTGTCGATCATCGGACTGGAGAGCGGCCATCAGCCGCTGCTGTCGGCGGACGGGCAGCTCGCGCTGGTCGCCAACGGCGAGGTCTACAACTACATCGAGCTGAATGCCGAACTGCGCGCGCTCGGCCAGCCGCCGCGCACCGGCTCGGACTCCGAAACCATCCTCAACGCCTATGCCGCGCATGGACTCGACGCGCTCGACCGATTGCGTGGGATGTATGCTTTTGCGCTCCATGATGCGCGCGCCGGACGCCTGATCCTCGGACGCGACCGGCTCGGCATCAAGCCGCTGTTCTATGTCCGGCTGCCCGACCGGATCGCGTTTGCTTCCGAGATCAAGGCACTGCTGGCGCTCCTGCCCGAGTCGCCCCGAATCCAGCCGAGCGCGCTGCGCCAGTTCCTGCAAAACCAGTTCGCCGGCGGCGAGGAGACGCTGATCGACGGCATCCGGCGCGTCCCGCCGGGCACGGCGCTGCTGATCGACGCCGATCTGAACATCCGCCCGCATCGCTACTGGTTGGCGCTGGATGTGGAGCCGCGTCGGATCGGCTTCGAGGAGGCACGCGCCGAACTGGACGCCCTGATGGACGACGCCATGCGCGAGCACCAGCGTTCGGATGTGCCATTCGGACTCTTTCTCTCCGGCGGACTGGACTCGGCGGTGCTGGCCGCCAAGCTCGCCGAACAGGGCGCCGGACGCATCAAGAGCTATTCGGTCGGCTATCGCGGCACGGCCATGGCGCATGAACTCGACGAAGCGGCGCGCGTGGCCACGCACTTCGGCTTCGATCACCGACCGCTCGAACTGGAGCTGCCCAGGGTCTTCGGACGCCTGCCGCATACGGTCTGGTGCGCCGATGAGCTGATGCGCGATTACGCCTGTCTGCCGACCTCGATCCTGGCCGAGACGGCGGGCGCGGAGCTGAAGGTGGTGTTTTCGGGCGAAGGGGGCGACGAGGCGTTCGCCGGTTACGGGCGCTATCGTCCGCCGCTGGCCGAGCGGCTGCTGAAGTCGCTGCTGCATCCGGGCAGCGGCGGATTCCGCACCCGTGGCCAGTGGGCCGGACGCTGGACGCGGCGTCTCATGGGACCGGCCCTGCGCGCGGTCGCCGACGCCGATCGTGCACCCGTCCGGCGCGCCTGGAGCGAGACGCCCCGCCACTGGTCGGACATGCAGCGCCGCCAGTACACCGATCTGGTCACGGCGCTACCGGACAATCTGCTGGTCAAGACCGACCGGTTGCTGATGGGATTCGGGCTGGAGGGGCGTGTGCCCTTTCTCGATCATCGGATCGTCGAGTTCGGGCTGTCGCTGCCGGACGCACTCAAGGTGCAGGGGCATCAGGGCAAGTGGCTGGTGCGGCGCTGGGCCGAGCCGAAACTGCCGCCCGGCCATCTGGAGCGGCCCAAGCGCGGCTTTCATGTCCCGGTCGGAGATTGGCTGCGCGGGAGTCTGGCCACCGAGGTCGGGCGACGGCTGGCGCTCAATCCGGGCGTGCGCGACTGGTTCGAGGTCACAGCCATCCCCGAGCTGGTCGCCGCGCGTCAGGCCGGACGCGGCGGCGGACGCGAGTTGTTCGGACTGATGCAGTTCGCCATCTGGCACCGGCTGTTCATCGAGCGCCCCGGACTCAGGCCGACACCCGATGAAGATCCGCTCGACTGGATCTAAGCGCGATCCTGAACCAGCACCCAGGGCTTGACGACCACGGCCCAAACTTCGGCATCGGTCTCCAGCCAGGTGCGCGCCTGGTCGTCGCTGACCGGCGCGAGACGTCCCTGCTCCAGGTCGGCGGCGATGGTCTGGGCCTCGTCACGCGAACAGCGCAACGCCAGCTCGACCAGATCCAGCTCGGGCGCGACCGCGATCACGCGCCCTTGGGCGAAGAAGCGTTGCAGTTCGCGCCACGGGAGACGAGCCGTCTCCTGGTTGATCCTGGCCCGCTCCAGGGCATCCTGATCCTCAAGCGGCTGTGTCGTTGGCATCGCTGGCGTCCGTTGACATCTCGGGAGTGTCCGGCGTGGTCGAGGCTGCGTCATCGTCGTCCTCGGCTGTGCCGGACGCTTCGGTCAGCGGCTCGTGCACCAGGATGAGACCCGCCAGCGGCGGCAGCGAGATCAGCAGCGAGTGCGGACGTCCCATCCAGCTCACCGGCTCGGCCGTCACGCCGCCCTGATTGCCGACGTTGCTGCCGCCGTACAGCTCGGCATCCGAGTTGACCGCCTCGCGATAGAAACCCGGCTCGGGTACGCCGATGCGATAGTTGGTGCGCGGTACCGGGGTGAAATTGAACACCGCCGCGATCAGGGTCTTGCCGGCGCGATCCTTGCGGATATAGCTCAGCACCGACTGCGAACTGTCGTGACAGTCGATCCACTCGAATCCGGCCGCGTCGAAATCGACCTCGTGCAGGGCCGGAAGCTCGGCGTAGATCCGATTGAGATCCGCGACCAATTTGTGCACGCCCTGGTGCGGCGGGCGCTCCATCAGCTCCCAATCGAGCTGACTGGCGAAGTTCCATTCCTTGCCCTGAGCGAACTCGCAGCCCTGGAACAAGAGCTTCTTGCCCGGATAGCTGAACATGAAGGTATAGAGTAGCCGCAGACTGGCGAACTTCTGCCAGCCGTCGCCCGGCATCTTGTCGAGCATCGACTTCTTGCCGTGAACGACCTCATCGTGCGAGAAGGGCAGCACGAAGTTCTCGGTGAAGGCATAGAGCAGCCCGAACGTCAGCAGGTCGTGATGGAAGTGGCGATAGATCGGGTCTTTCTGCATGTAGGACAGGGTGTCGTGCATCCAGCCCATGTTCCACTTCATGCTGAAGCCGAGTCCGCCGAGATAGGTCGGACGCGACACCGCCGGCCAGGCGGTCGATTCCTCGGCGACCATGAGCGTGCCGGGGAACTGCTCGTGCGTGACCATGTTCAGCTCGCGGATGAAATCCACGGCCTCCAGGTTCTCGTTGCCGCCGTACTTGTTGGGGATCCACTCACCGGCATTGCGCGAATAGTCCAGATAGAGCATCGAGGCCACGGCATCCACGCGCAGACCGTCGATGTGGAACTCCTCCAGCCAGTAGAGCGCGCTGGCCAGCAGGAAGTTACGCACCTCGTTGCGCCCGAAGTTGAAGATCAGCGTACCCCAGTCCTTGTGCTCGCCCAGACGCGGGTCGGCGTGCTCGTAGAGTGCTGTGCCGTCGAAGCGCGCCAGCGCATAGGCGTCCTTCGGGAAGTGCGCCGGCACCCAGTCGAGCAGCACGCCGATGCCTTCGCGGTGGAAGTGGTCGACGAAATAGCGGAAGTTGTCGGGCGTGCCGAACCGCGAGGTCGGCGCAAAATAGCCGGTGCACTGATAGCCCCAGGAGGCATCGAGCGGATGCTCGGTGATGGGCATCAGTTCGATATGGGAGAAGCCGAGTTCCTTGACGTAGTCGGCGATCTCGTGGGCCAGCACCCGATAGTTGAGGAAGTTGCCCTCCGGATCGCGCCGCCAGGAGCCGAGATGAACCTCGTAGACCGACATCGGCGCCTGCTGCCAGTTGGTCCTGGCGCGCTGCTCCATCCAGTCGGCGTCGCCCCAGTCGAAGGCGCTGTCCACGGCGAGCAGCCCGGCGGTCTGCGGGCGCTCCTGGAACGCCTGGGCATAGGGATCGATCTTGATGTGGATATGGGTGGCGCGGTCGCGGATCTCGTATTTGTAGAAACCGCCCGGCTCCAGCCCGGGGATGAACAGCTCCCAAACACCCGAACCGCCGCGCACCCGCATCGGATTGGCGCGTCCGTCCCAGGCGTTGAAGTCGCCCACCACGCTGACGCGCTCGGCGTTCGGCGACCAGACGGCGAAACGGATACCGGTTACGCCCTCGAACTCAACCAGGTGCGAGCCGAGGATGCGGTAGACGTGCCAGTGCTTGCCCTCGCCGAACAGATGCAGATCCAGATCGCCGAGCAGCGGTGGAAAGCAATAGGGATCGTACTGGACATGGGCCACGCCGTCGGCGTCGACCCACTCGACCTGGAAACGCTCGGGCAATTGCTCCGAATCGCCCTCCCAGACGAAGAAATCGGTGCCCTCGATACGCTCCATCGGTGCATCGGCTTCGACCAGACGGACGTGCTCGGCCTGCGGCAGGAAGACACGCGCAACGACTCGACCAGCCTCCGCATGGCGTCCAAGAACCTCAAAGGGATCATGGTGACGCGCCTCGACGATACGCTGCAAGGATTCCGGAAGCTTGGGGGCAGAGCTGGTCGCGTTGGCCATGTCGTTCCTGTACCTCTGGGGATTGGAATACGCGGGGATGGTATCATAAGGACGTTCTCAATCCTTTGTATGTCGTCCGAATCAGGAGGAGTCATGCCCCACACCAACCCCAGGTTCATCAGTCGCCTGACCCGTAACACGCTGGCGCTCATCCTGGCGGGAGGGCGCGGCTCACGGCTCAAGCAACTGACCGCCTGGCGCTCCAAACCGGCCGTGCCCTTCGGCGGCAAGTTCCGCATCATCGACTTCCCGCTCTCCAACTGCATCAACTCCGGCATCCGGCGTATCGGCGTGCTCACCCAGTACAAGGCTCACTCACTGATCCTGCACATCCAGAAGGGCTGGGGCTTCCTGCGCGGTGAGTTCGGGGAATTCGTCGAGCTGTGGCCGGCACAGCAGCGTGTGGCCGAGACCGCCTGGTATGCCGGTACGGCGGATGCGGTGTTCCAGAATCTCGACATCATCCGCGACCACAATCCCGAATACATCCTGATCCTGGCCGGCGACCACATCTACAAGATGGACTATGGCGCCATGATCGCCCATCACGTCGAGAGCGGCGCCGACATGACGGTCGGCTGTCTGGAGGTCGACGTGGAGCGTGCGCGCGAGTTCGGCGTCATGTCGGTCGACAGCGACGGCCGGGTGCGACGCTTCGCCGAGAAGCCCGCCAGCCCTGAGACCATCCCCGGCCAGCCAGACCGCTGTCTGGCCTCGATGGGCATCTATGTCTTCAATCGCGGCTTTCTGTTCGAGCAACTGTTCAAAGACTCGGACATGCCGGGATCGAGTCATGATTTCGGCAAGGACATCATCCCCAACGTCATCAAGCTCTACCGGGTCATGGCCTACACTTTCCGCGATCCGCGCAGCGGCGAGCAGGCCTACTGGCGCGACGTCGGCACACTCGATGCCTTCTGGGAAGCCAACCTGGAGCTGATCGGCGTCACGCCACCGCTGAATCTCTATGACACCAACTGGCCGATCTGGACCTATCAGGAACAACTGCCGCCGGCCAAGTTCGTATTCGACGACGACGACCGGCGCGGCATGGCGGTCGACTCCATGGTCTCGGGTGGCTGCATCATCTCAGGGGCGACGGTGCGCCATTCGCTGCTGTTTTCGAACGTGCGAGTGAACTCTTACAGCCAGGTGAGTGACTCAGTGATCCTGCCGGACGTTGAGATCGGGCGTAACTGCATCGTGCGCAAGGCCATCATCGATCGCTATTGCCAGTTGCCCGAGGGAACTCGGATCGGGATGGACGCCGAAGCCGATCGGCGCGCCGGTTTCCAGGTGAGCGAAGGTGGTGTCACCCTGGTGACACCCGAAATGCTCGGGCAGGAGGCCAATCAAGTTCGCTGAGACCCTGTTCGTTTTCAGCGTTTCGTTACGCATCACGGATCACACCGATGAAGATCATCCTCAATGGAGCCCCGCGCGAGATCGCTGATGGCATGCTCGTGTCGGAACTCGTCGAATATCTGGAACTGCTCGGTCAGCGTTTCGCCGTCGAGGTCAACGCCGAGCTGGTTCCGCGCAGCCGCTTCGCCGAGCACCGGCTCGTCGCCGGCGACACGGTCGAGATCATCCAGGCCGTCGGCGGCGGCTGAGCCGCGTCTGGCGTCTCGCTCGCCCCGGACGCCATCGTCTCAACGTTCTCTCATTCTGAATCGCCACTTCCAGAGTCGCTGCATGTCCACATCCACATCCGCTCCCAACTCCGATCGTCTCATCATCGCCGGCAAGGACTATGGCTCGCGCCTGCTGGTCGGCACCGGCAAATACAAGGACATGGACGAGACCGCGCGCGCCATCGAGGCCAGCGGCGCCGAGATCGTCACCATTGCCGTGCGCCGCACCAACATCGGTCAGAACAGCGACGAGCCGAACATCCTCGACGTGCTGCCGCCGGATCGTTACACCATCCTGCCCAACACCGCCGGCTGCTATGACGTCGATACCGCCGTGCGCACCTGCCGGCTGGCCCGCGAACTGCTCGACGGCCACAACCTGGTCAAGCTCGAAGTGCTCGGCGACGAGAAGACCCTGTTCCCCGACGTCATGGCCACGCTCAAGGCTGCCGAGATCCTGGTCAAGGATGGCTTCGAGGTCATGGTCTACACCAACGACGATCCCATCGTCGCGCGCGAGCTGGAGGCGATCGGCTGTGTGGCCGTGATGCCGCTGGCGGCGCCGATCGGCTCGGGGCTGGGTATTCGCAATCCGCTCAACATCCTGACCATCGTCGAGAACGCCAAGGTGCCGGTCCTGGTCGATGCCGGCGTGGGCACGGCTTCGGATGCCGCCGAGGCGATGGAGCTGGGTTGCGACGGCGTGCTCATGAACACCGCGATTGCCGCCGCCAGGAACCCGATCCTCATGGCCAGCGCCATGCGCAAGGCGATCGAGGCCGGACGCGAAGCATTCCTGGCCGGACGCATGCCGGCCAAGCGCTTCGCCTCGGCCTCATCACCGATCGAGGGGCTGTTCTTTTGAGCCGGGAGGTCATGGAACAGACTGAGGATCGGCGCTCGCCCGAGGCGGATCCCCCGAGCGATCCGGGTGATCGCCCGCGCCGCGCCATTCGTAGCTTCGTGCTGCGCGAGGGACGCCTGACCGCCGCCCAGGAGCGCGCGTTCAGTGAACTCTGGCCGCGCTTCGGGGTGGACTGGACGCCGGGCGTGCCGCTCGATCTCGCAGCGCTGTTCGGCAACGACCGGCCCGTGGTGCTGGAGATCGGCTTCGGCAATGGCGAGTCGCTGGCCGAGATGGCCGAACGCGATCCCGAGCGCAACTGGCTCGGGATCGAGGTCCACCGGCCCGGCGTCGGTCATCTGCTGCTGGAGATCGAGCGGCGGGGTCTGAGCAATCTGCGCGTGATGCGTCACGACGCCATTGAGGTCTTGCGCGAAGGGATCGAACCGGGCGCGCTCGATACCGTGCAACTGTTCTTCCCCGACCCCTGGCCGAAGAAGCGCCATCACAAGCGCCGCATCCTGAGTCCGGCGCTGGTCGAATTGCTGGCACGTGTCATCCGGCCGGGCGGGATCTTCCATGCCGCGACCGACTGGGCGCATTACGCCGAACAGATGCTCGAGGTGCTCGACGGCGCGGCGGATCTGTTCGAGAACACCGCTGGAGCCGGCGCCTATGCACCCCGCCCCGCCAACCGTCCGCTGACCAAGTTCGAGCAGCGCGGCGAACGGCTCGGGCACCCGGTCGCCGATCTCATCTACCGGCGTCGATGATGGCCGGTCTGCGGCTCGATGGGATCGCGCATCGGACGCTCGCGCCGATCGATCTCGCACTCGATGCCGGTGAGCGGGTGTTCGTCTCCGGGCCGTCCGGATCGGGCAAGAGTCTGCTGCTGCGCGCCATCGCCGACCTCGACCCGCATCGGGGCGAGGTCTGGCTTGGCGCCGAGCCGCGCTCGCGGATGACGCCGCCCGTCTGGCGGCGGCGTGTCGGGCTGCTGTCGGCCGAGTCGTTCTGGTGGGCCGAGACGGTCGGGGCGCATCTGCCCGCAAGCCAGACATCCGGCCCGGACTCCGGATACGTGAACGACTGGCTGGCCAAACTCGGTTTCGCGCCGGACGTACTCGACTGGTCGGTCACGCGGCTGTCGACCGGAGAACGCCAGCGTCTGGCTCTGGTGCGGCGGCTGGCTCAGCGCCCCGAGGCGCTGCTGCTCGACGAGGCGACGGCCAACCTCGATCCGGTCAACCGCGATCGGGTCGAGACCCTGGTCGAAACCTATCGACACGAACAGGAGGCCGCTGTGCTCTGGGTCAGCCATGATCCCGAGCAGCGCCGACGTCTCGGTGGACGCGCCTTCGTCATCGGCGATGGGCGGCTGGAGCCTGAAACCTGATGGACGCGAACGCCCCCGCAAGCCCGAGCATCAGCCTGATCGAACTCTCGCCCTGGGATCTGTCATTGGCCTCGCTGCTGGTACTGCTGCTGGCGGGCCTGTCCTGGCGACTGCGGCTCGGGGTCGAGCGGCGCGTGCTGATCGCCGCCGCGCGCAGTGCGGTGCAGCTCAGTCTGGTCGGCCTGGTGCTCAAACTGCTGTTCGCCCAGACCAGTCTGCCGCTGATCGGACTCATGGCGCTGGTCATGCTCTCGGTCGCCGGCTTCGAGGTCATGCAGCGCCAGACGCGCCGCTTCGGCGGTCCCTGGGGCTACGGCATCGGCGCCGTCTCGATGTTTCTGTCCTCGTTCAGCGTCACCCTGCTGGCGCTCACGGTCGTCATCGGGGTCGAACCCTGGTATCAGCCGCAATATCTCATCCCGCTGCTCGGGATGCTGCTCGGCAACACCATGAGCGGTGTGGCCATCGCGCTCGACAACCTCACCCGCCACGCCTGGGAGTCGCGCGGCCAGATCGAAGCGCGCCTGCTGGCCGGCCAGGACTGGGAGCAGGCCATCGAGCACATCCGGCGCGAATCCCTGCGTTCGGGACTCATCCCCATCATCAATGCCATGGGCACGGCCGGACTGGTCAGTCTGCCGGGCCTGATGACCGGCCAGATCCTCGCCGGCAGTCCACCGATGGACGCGGCCAAGTATCAACTGCTCATCATGTTCCTGATCGCTGCCGGCACCGGACTCGGCGCGATGGTCGCCGTCTGGATGGGTTCGCGGCGGCTGTTCGACGAGCGCCAGCGACTGCGGCTCGATCGGCTGACTCAGACTGGATAAGCGCGCCCTTTAATTGAGTGTTTTAATGCATTAAATGCAAGCCCCGGCATTCTCTTGATGCTCGACTTCGGCTAACGTGACGGTCATGTTGCGCCGCATCATGGGCCAGTGTGCCCGCTCGCGGCGATCGGCGTCCGCGCCGCCGTTGGAGACCAAGAACTCATGTCCGCTTCGACCCATTACGATGTCCTGATCGTCGGCGCCGGTGTCACCGGTACCGCCCTGCTCTATGAACTGGCCAAGTTCACGGATCTCAACCGGCTGTGTCTGGTCGAGAAATACGACAGCGTGGCCAGCGTCAACTCACACGCCCACAGCAACAGCCAGACCATCCATTGCGGCGACATCGAGACCAACTACTCGCTCGACAAGGCCCGCGCCGTCAAGCGCACGGCCTATATGGTCATCAACTACGCCACCAAGCTCCCGGCGCGCGATCGCGACCGCATCATCTTCCGCATGCCCAAGATGCTGCTCGGAGTTGGCAAGGACGAGTGCGATCTGGTGCGTCGGCGCTATGAGAGCTTCAAGGAGCTCTTCCCCCGGATGCAGCTCCTGGAGCGTCAGGACATCGCCGACCTGGAGCCGAACGTCGCCCTGGTCGATGGCGCCTGGCGCAAGGAGGAGATCGTCGCCACCGGCACTCCGGACGAGTACTGCGCGGTCGACTTCCAGGCGCTGGCCGAATCCTTCTCACGCGAGTGTGTGCGTATGGAACGCAGCTCCAACAAGCAGATCACTCAGCTGTTTTCGACCAAGGTCGACAGAATCCGCCGCACCGATGACGGCGGCTATGCGGTCGAGACCAGTCGCGGTCCGCTCCAGGCGCGCGCCGTGGTGGTCTGCGCCGGCGGGCACTCGCTGCTGATGGCTCAGGAGATGGGACTCGGGTTGGAATACTCCTGTCTGCCCGTGGCCGGCTCCTTCTATTTCGCTCCCGAGGCGCTCAACGGCAAGGTCTACACGGTCCAGAATCCCAATCTGCCCTTCGCGGCCGTGCATGGCGACCACGATGTCAAGGAACGCGGCAAGACCCGCTTCGGACCCACCGCGCTCATGCTGCCGATGCTCGAACGGCGCAATCCGTCCTCGATCCGCGAGTTCTTCAAGGTGCTGCGCTTCGACCGGCAGGTCGCCGGCGTGCTCTGGGATCAGTTCAAGGTGCGCGACATCCGGCACTACATCCTGCGCAATTTCCTCTACGAGGTGCCGCATCTCAACCGGCGTCTGTTCGTCAAGGAGATCCGCAAGATCGTGCCCTCGATGACGGTCGAAGACATCAGCTATGCCGAGGGCTTCGGCGGCATCCGACCGCAACTGATCGACAAGGCGGCCCGCAAGCTGCGCATGGGCGAGGCCAAGATCAGCGACGGTCAGGGCATCATCTTCAACATGACGCCTTCGCCGGGCGGCACGAGCTGTCTGGGCAGCGGCGAGAACGACATGCGCACCATCGCCGGCTATCTGGGTGCGCGCATCGACGAAGCCGCCTTCGAGCGCGAGCTGCTGATGGGGCATGAGGACACGCGCGCGTCCAAGTCGATCCTGACCGAAGACGCGGCCTGATATCGAGTCGGCCAATTCTTTCAATTGGGCCTGAAAGCGCGCGCTCGACTTGGCGTCGTCGCTCCTGGCGGGTATCTTGCGCGGTGGCCCGTGGGGCCGTCCCGTGTGGACGCGCCAGGGCCGTCGACGCACAGTCCCACGCACGCGGCTCACCGACGCGACGTGGGGTCGCCCCCAGCACCCACGAGAGGCCCGCTTCATGCCCCCCGTTCAACGTCTACTCATCGGACTCTTCGCCTTACTTGTTCCAACCCTGGCCCTGGCCAGCGGTGAAACCGCCGCTCTCCAGGCCATCGATCTGACCGATCACACCGTCGGTTATCTCGCGCTCCTGATCTTCGTCATCGCCTACGCCCTGGTCATGGGCGAGGAATTCCTGCATCTGCGCAAATCCAAGCCAGTCATCATCGCGGCCGGTCTCATCTGGTGCTTGATCGCTTACGCCTATATCCAACAAGGCCAGCCGAATCTGGCCGGCGAGGCGGTGCGCCACACCCTGCTCGAATACGCCGAGCTGATGCTGTTCCTGCTGGTCGCCATGACCTATATCAACGCCCTGGAAGAGCGGCGGGTCTTCGATGCATTGCGCGCCTGGCTCATTCGCAAGGGATTCGGCTTTCGCGCACTGTTCTGGATGACCGGCACGCTGGCGTTCTTCATTTCGCCGATCGCCGACAACCTGACCACGGCGCTTCTGATGTGCGCCGTGGTGATGGCCGTCGGCGGCGACAACCGTACCTTCGTCACGCTGTCCTGTATCAACATCGTGGTCGCGGCCAACGCGGGTGGTGCCTTCAGTCCCTTCGGTGACATCACCACGCTCATGGTCTGGCAGAAGGGCGTGCTCGACTTCTTCACGTTCTTCAAGCTCTTCGTGCCCTCGGTCGTCAACTATCTGGTACCGGCGCTCATCATGTCTTTCGCCGTGCCCAACCTGAAACCCGAGGCCCAGGAAGCCAATACGCACATGAAGCGCGGGGCACGCCGAATCCTCGTACTCTTCATCCTGACCATCGCTACGGCCGTGAGTTTTCACAATTTCCTGCATCTGCCGCCGGTGATCGGCATGCTCACCGGACTGGGGTATTTGCAGATCTTCGGCTATTTCCTGCGCAAGACCCATCATAGCTGGCACAAGCGCAACGAGGACCGCGCTGCGCTGGTCGGCGACATGACCCCCTTCGATGTGTTCAACAAGGTCGCCCGCGCGGAGTGGGACACGCTGCTGTTCTTCTATGGCGTAGTGCTCTGCGTCGGCGGATTGGGGCAGATCGGCTATCTCTCGTTTGCGTCTGAAGTCATGTACGAGCAATGGGGACCGACACTGGCTAACGTAGCGGTCGGCGGCCTCTCGGCCATCGTCGACAACATCCCGGTCATGTTCGCGGTGTTGACCATGATGCCGGAGATGAACGAGACACAGTGGCTGCTGGTCACATTGATGGCAGGCGTCGGCGGCTCGCTGCTGTCGATCGGCTCGGCCGCCGGCGTGGCGCTGATGGGACAGGCGCGCGGAACCTATACTTTCTTTGCGCATCTGGAGTGGACGCCGGCGATCGCGCTCGGCTTCCTGGCAAGTATCGTGGTCCACTTCTGGATCAACGGTTAAGGGATCGGCAGGCCGATGGATCGCAAGCGGGCATGGACAAATGCTCCGCTTGCGATTATATTGGCGCGCTTGTCGCCGGCCACGCTCGTTGGTCGGCACTGCCCGGAGAGGTGCCAGAGCGGCCGAATGGGCCTGACTCGAAATCAGGTGTACGCGCGAGCGTACCGTGGGTTCGAATCCCACCCTCTCCGCCAATTCAGCGGCCGACGTTGAACACCACTTGCGCAAATCGCGCCAACATCCCTCAAAACCCCGCATCGACTGGTACCCGTCGTGGTGTCTGACCGCGTGTGTCCGATAGAATCCCATACCGGGAGTCGATCTGTAGTGAACAAAATGGCGGTGATCGGCCGGTCAACACTGAGGGGATAGGTGATCCTCCGATCTCGCCTTGACTAGGACTCGATATGCAAACCCTACTGGTCACAGGCGGCGCCGGCTTCATCGGCGGCAATTTCGTCCATCACATCCTCGAACAAGCCGATGTCCGGGTGGTCAACCTGGACCGTCTGACCTATGCCGGCAACCTCGACACCCTTGCGGGTCTGGCCGGCGATCCGCGTCATGTCTTCGTCCAGGGCGACATCGCCGACGCCGAACTGGTCGGGCGTCTGCTGCGCGAGTACGAGGTCGACGCCGTGGTCAACTTCGCCGCCGAGAGCCATGTCGACCGCTCGATCGACGGGCCGGCCGAGTTCATCCAGACCAATGTCGTCGGCACCTTCAACCTGCTCGACCGTGCGCGCGATTACTGGACGGGACTCGGTCCGGCGGCGCGCGCGACCTTCCGCTTCCTGCACGTCTCGACCGACGAGGTCTATGGCTCGCTCGGGCCGACCGGACTGTTCACCGAAACCACGCCCTACGCCCCCAACTCACCCTATTCGGCCTCCAAAGCCGCCTCGGATCATCTGGTGCGCGCCTGGTTCCACACCTACGGGCTGCCGGTGCTCACCACCAACTGCTCCAACAACT
Source organism: Allochromatium vinosum DSM 180 (assembly GCF_000025485.1). Lineage (NCBI taxonomy): Bacteria > Pseudomonadati > Pseudomonadota > Gammaproteobacteria > Chromatiales > Chromatiaceae > Allochromatium > Allochromatium vinosum. The sequence goes on from NC_013851.1 coordinate 3,097,655, forward strand.
ACGGTCCCTATCAGTTCCCCGAAAAGCTGATCCCGCTGATGATCCTGAAGGCCCAGGCAGGCGAGCCGCTGCCGATCTATGGCGACGGCGGCAACGTGCGCGACTGGCTGTTCGTGCTCGACCACTGCCGCGCCATCGCGCGCGTGCTGGAAGCCGGCACGCCGGGCGAGGTCTACAACGTCGGCGGCAACAGCGAGCGGACCAATCTCCAGGTCGTCGATACGCTCTGCGCCCTGCTCGACGAACGCCTGCCCGATTCGCCGCATCGTCCGCACAGCCGGCTCAAGACCTTCGTCGCCGACCGCCCCGGACACGACCGCCGCTATGCCATCGACGCCAGCAAACTCAAGCGCGAGCTGGGCTGGGAGCCGACCGAGACCTTCGAGTCCGGGATGCGGCGCACGGTCGACTGGTATCTGGACAACCCCGAGTGGTGCCGGCGCGTGATGGACGGCAGTTATCGCGGCGAGCGCCTGGGTTCGGGCATGGGAGGCGTTTGAGATGACACGCAAGGGCATCATTCTGGCCGGTGGTTCCGGCACCCGGCTCTATCCGCTGACCCGTTCGATCAGCAAGCAACTGCTGCCGATCTACGACAAGCCGATGATCTACTATCCGCTCTCCACGCTGATGCTGGCAGGGATGCGCGAGATCCTGATCATCACCACCCCGCACGACGCGCCGCTGTTCCACGCACTGCTCGGTGACGGGGCGCAGTGGGGACTGTCGCTCAGCTATGCCGTCCAGCCCGAACCGAATGGACTGGCGCAGGCGTTCCTGATCGGCCGCGCGTTCCTGTCCGGTGCGCCCTCCTGCCTGGTTCTGGGCGACAACATCTTCTACGGTCACGGACTGGTCGACCAGCTCAAGGAGGCCAATGCGCGCGAATCGGGCGCGACTGTGTTCGGCTACTATGTTTCCGATCCCGAGCGCTATGGTGTGGCTGAGTTCGACGACTCGGGCCGGGTGCTCGGCATCGAAGAGAAGCCCAAGATGCCCAAGTCGAACTGGGCCGTGACCGGAATCTATTTCTACGATGGACGCGCCCCGGATCTGGCCGCCGAACTCAAGCCCTCGCCGCGCGGCGAACTGGAGATCACGGATCTCAACAATCGTTATCTCAGCGAGGGCGCGCTGTCGCTGACCCGCATCGGGCGCGGCACCGCCTGGCTCGACACTGGCACCCACGCCTCGCTGATGGAGGCCGGCCAGTTCATCGAGACCATCGAGAAGCGTCAGGGACTCAAGATCTGCTGTCCTGAGGAGATCGCCTATTTCAACGGCTGGATCGACGCCGAGCGGCTGCGCGCCATGGGCGAGGAGCTGAGCAAGAACGGCTATGGACAATATCTGCTGAGTCTGTTGCAGCGGGGTCGCGTCTGATGAAGGTGATCGAAACGGCCATCCCCGGCGTGCTCATTCTGGAACCGAAGGTCTGGGGTGACGAGCGCGGCTATTTCCTGGAGACCTATCGCGCCAACCAGTACGCCGAACTCGGCATCCCGGCGCCGCTGGTCCAGGACAACCAGTCCTTCTCGCGCCGGGGCGTCCTGCGCGGACTGCACGCCCAGCACCCGCGCGCCCAGGGCAAGCTGGTCCAGGTGCTGGCCGGCGAGGTCTTCGACGTGGCCGTGGATATCCGGCGCGGCTCGCCCCATTTCGGACACTGGGTGGGCGTGACGCTCTCGGGCGAGAACAAGCGCCAGTTCTGGATTCCGCCCGGTTTCGCCCACGGCTTTCTCGTCACGGGCGAGAACGCGCTCTTCGTCTACAAGAACACCGACTATTACAGCCCGGAGACCGAGTTCAGCGTGCGCTGGGACGATCCCGACCTCGGCATCGACTGGCCGCTCGCCGGGATGACGCCCGAGCTGTCGGCCAAGGATCGCGACGCGGCCCGCTTGCGTGACATCCCGATCGATCGTCTCCCCGGCCTGGAGGATTACCCATGACCACCAAGACCCCGGCCGGCCACCGGCCCAAACTGCTCCTGATCGGCGCCAACGGCCAGGTCGGCTGGGAACTGCGCCGCACGCTCGCCGGCGTCGGTGAGGTGATCGCCGCCTCGCTGGAGGGTGAATATGGCCCGACCATCGATCTGATGGACGCCAAAGCGCTGGCCCGTCTCATCGAGGACAGCCGGCCGGATGCCCTGATTAACGCGGCCGCTTACACCGCCGTCGACAAGGCCGAGAGCGATCGCGCGACCGCCCAGCGCCTCAATGCCGACGCGGTCGGCGAGATGGGCGCCCTGCTGGCCGAGCGCGGCACGCCGATCATCCATTACTCGACCGACTTCGTCTTCTCCGGCAGCCTGGGCCGCACCTATACCGAGGACGACAGCCCCGACCCGCTCAACGTCTATGGCGAGACCAAGCTCGGCGGCGAACGCGCCCTGCTCGACTCGGGTGCGCGTGCCCTGATCTTCCGCACCAGTTGGGTCTATGGCGCGCGCGGGGCGAATTTCCTGCTGACCATGCGGCGCCTGTTCCAGGAACGCGAGGAATTGCGGGTGGTCGACGACCAGATCGGCTCGCCGACCTGGAGCCGGATGCTCGCGGAGATCACGGCTCAGGTGCTCCATCGCGTGCTGCGCGGCGACCTGGATCTGGACAAGGTCGGCGGACTCTACCACCTGACCGGCAGCGGTCAGGTCAGTTGGTACGGCTTCGCCAGCGCCATCCTGGAGGCGAGCGGCGCCCAGACCAACCTCATCCCCATCCCGTCATCCGAATATCAGGCCCCAGCCAAGCGTCCGACCTTCTCGGTGCTCGACAACGGGCGTTTCCAGGAAACCTTCGGGCTGGCGATGCCGGACTGGCGCCTGTCGCTGGCGCAGTGCCTCGAAGAACTCTAGGCGCCGCCACCTCCGGTCCAGTACTTCTTCTCACAGCGCGTGACGAACTCGACCGTGATGCGGTCGAGTCCTTCCTTCGCGGCATCCTTCTCGATGATGCGCCGGATCATCGGCCGGATGATGGCCGGCGCCTCGCCGACGCGTTTCTGGGCGTCGGCACTCCAGATGAGGCCAAGCTTCTTGTTGGCCCAGCTCCCCACGGCCGGCGGCGGCACATCCTGGAAATCACGGATCGTCAGTCCGGGCGTGCCGCCGAACGCGGCTTCGGCCAGGGTGTCGGACATCGACTGGCCGAACGACTGGGTGAAGACAGGAAAGGCCGGATCGTTCTCGAAGATCACCCGCTTCAGCTCCAGCACCCGCTCGCCGCGCGCCTGTCTGGACTGGACATCCGCGTCGGACACGGCCTGGTCGATGTAACGACACCAGGTCTCGACCACGGCGCCGAACGCGGCGAGAAAAAGCTCAGGATCCAGCGGCTTGAAGGTGCAGTGCAGCAAATGGGGCGAGGTCACGGACTCCAGCAAGGGCAGCCGCTCGTCCGGCAGTTCCAAGGCCGGGCGGTGCACGTGCGCAACGCGGGCGAACGGCTCCAGATCCAGACTCGACGAACAGGGGGCCAGATCCAGCGTCAGCAGCGTGCGCTCGGGCGGCTGGCCGCCGACGTGCAGCAGAAAGGCCGGGAGATCGTAGTCGACGCGCGGATAGGCGAAGATCACCAGACCCCAGCGACCCGGACGCAGTGAGTAGCGGCTGACCATCACCCGGTCGAGCGTCTCGCCCTGATAGACGCGGGTGTGGCTGAAGACCTGTTTGCCGTGGGTGCAGCGTCGGGCGCTGTACTCGGTGACATCGGTGAGATCCAGGCGCTCCCCGAGCCGATCGAAGAAGAGCCGCTCATGCCGCTCCCAGGGCGTTGATGCCAGGACATCCCCGGCCTCGTTCATCTGTTCCATAGGGCCGCCTCTCCAAATTGTTCCGAGCAGACCAGCCTGTGTGCCGGCGCCATCATTCCTCAAGCCCTGCGCTGACGGATGAAACGCTCCAGGAGCGCGCGCGTGGAGGGGTCGTGATCGGCTGTGACCTTGCCGGCCTGGATCTCGGCGAGGATGACGTTGGCCAGTTGCTTGCCGAGTTCCACGCCCCACTGATCGAAGGAATTGACGCCCCAGATCACGCCCTGGGTGAAGATGCGATGCTCATAGAGCGCGATCAGAGCGCCGAGCGTGTGCGGCGTGAGCCGTTCCATCAGCAGACTGTTGGTCGGGCGGTTGCCGGGGAAGGTGCGATGGTGCGCGAGCCTCTGCGCCCGCTCCTCGTCCAGGCCGGACGCGAGCAGTTCGCTCAGCGCTTCGTTATAGGTCCGACCGCGCATCAGCGCCTCGGTCTGGGCGAAGAAGTTGGCCATGAACTTGGGATGATGGTCGCCCAGCTCGTTGTGACTGTGCACGGCGCCGATGAAGTCGGCCGGGATGAGCTGCGTGCCCTGATGGATGAGCTGATAGAAGGCGTGCTGGCCATCGGTGCCCGGCTCGCCCCAGACCACCGGACCTGTGGTGTACTCGACCGCCGTGCCCTCGCGCGTCACGCCCTTGCCGTTGCTCTCCATGTCGCCCTGTTGCAGATAGGCCGGCAGATAGCGCAGCGACTGATCATAGGGCAGCACCGCATGGGTGCGCGCCCCGGCAAAGTTGGCATACCAGACGCCGATCAGGCCCAGCAGCGCCGGCATGTTCTCGCGCAGATCCGCCGTGCGGAAATGCTCGTCCATGGCGTGCGCGCCCTCCAGAAGCTCGGCGAAACGGTCGAAGCCGACGGCGAGCGCGATCGGCAGCCCGATCGCCGACCACAGCGAATAGCGTCCGCCGACCCAGTCCCAGAAGCCGAACATGTTGGCCGTGTCGATACCGAAGGCCGCGACCTTCTCGGCATTGGTCGAGACCGCGACGAAATGCCGCGCCACGGCCGATGAGTCGCCGAGCGCGGTGAGCAGCCAGGCGCGGGCGCTGGCGGCGTTGGTCATGGTCTCCTGGGTGGTGAAGGTCTTGGACGCGACGATGAAGAGCGTGGTGGCCGGGTTCAGCCCGCGCAGGGTCTCGACCAGATGGGTGCCGTCGACGTTGGAGACGAAGTGCACGCGCAGGCTCTCGCTCTGATAGGGCGCGAGCGCCGCGCACACCATCTTCGGACCGAGATTGGAGCCGCCGATGCCGATGTTGACCACATCCGTGATGCGCTCGCCGGTATGTCCGCGCCAGTCGCCCGAACGCACGCGCCCGACGAAGGTCTCCATCCGCGCCAGCACGCCGTTGACCAGCGGCATCACATCCTCGCCCTCGACCTGGATCGGACGCTTGGAGCGGTTGCGCAGTGCGATGTGCAGCACCGCGCGGTCCTCGGTGTTGTTGATCGGCTCGCCCTCGAACATACGGCGAATCCAGCCCTTGAGATCGACCGCCTCGGCCAGCTCGATCAGCCGGTCCAGCGTCTCGCGGGTGATGAGATTCTTGGAATAATCGAGATGCAGTCCGGCGACGGTCAGACTCATGGCCGCCGCGCGCTTGGGGTCGGCATCGAACAGATCGCGCATCCGCTGCGGACGCATCGCCTCCCAATGCCGTTGGAGTGCCTGCCACTGGGGTGTCTGGTTCACGAGCACGGGCGACATGACGGTTCGAGCCTCCTCAAATCCGGGATCACGGGATGGAGGCGCATTTGACCATATTCGCGCGCAATTCTCAGCTATCGCGCGATCGGACGGTCGGTAGCTTCGACACGCCCGGCTCCAGGCCGGAACGGCCGCTAGGTCGGCGGCTGGAAGCGCGTCAAACGGGCACGGGTCTCGTCGAGCTGGCGGCACAGCCGTCCGCTCTCCTCGCCGAGAAAGTCGATGAAAGCGTCGGCCACCACAGACAATTCCTTGCCCTTGGCATGGGCGACATACCACTGACGTTCCAGCGGGAAGCCCTGGACGTCGAGAATGGCCAGCTCCGAGGACTCGGCCTCCTGGGCCAGGGTATGGAGCGAGAGCACCGACAGACCCAACTGGCCGTAGATGGCGTGCTTGATCGCCTCGTTGCTGCCGAGCTCCATGCGCACGCGCGGTTTGAGACCGACCTCGCCGAAGGTCTTGAGTACATAGTCGCGGATGCCCGAACCCGGCTCGCGCATGATGAAATACTCATCGGCCAACCGTTCGATCGGGATGTCGCGTTCATGCGCCAGCGGATGCTCGCGGTGGGCGATGACATGGAGCGGATTGGGCGCGAAGGGCGTGGCGATCATCTCCAGGTCACGCTCGGGATTCTGCCCCAGGATGTAGAGATCGTCCTTGTTGGCGATCAGGCGTTCCAGGACGCTGTCGCGGTTCGTGACCTTGAGCGCCACGTCGACCCCCTGATGGCGCTGACAGAAGCGCCCGAGCACCTCCGGGGCGAAATACTTGGCGGTGGTGATGACGCAGAGCTTGAGATAGCCGCGCTTCAACCCCTTGAGATCGGCGACCTTCATCTCGAAGCGGTCGAGCACGCCGAAGATGTCCTTGACCGCCGTCTCCAGCTCGCGTCCGGTCTCGGTCAGATAGACCTGACGCCCGATCTGCTCGAACAGCGGCAGCCCGATGACATCGGTCAGGCGCTTGATCTGGGTCGAGACCGTCGGCTGGGTCAGATAGAGTTCGTCAGCGGCCTTGGTGAAGCTCTTCAGGCGCGCGATGGCCTCGAACACCTGGAGTTGGCGCAGACTGACGTGACGGGCAAGATTCAGCATGGGATCGAACATGGCGGCTCACTGGGTCTGCGATCATATTCAGACGCAAAGAGCGCGTCGACTCGCTCGGCGAAAGCCGTCCGTTCGGGATCGATATCCGTGGCCGGCGGCTCGGTGTGAATCGTGATGTTGACATAGGTGCGACCGAAGCTGATGTCGGGATAGACGCCGGTGGCCTCACTCGCCTTGGCCACAGCCTCCAGGAAGTCGCGGGTGCGCGCGTAGTCGGCGAAATCGAGTCGACGTTCGAGGCGAAGCGGGCGTTCGCGGTGCTGCCAGGTGGTAGAGGTCGCGTTCATGGCTATGGCTATCTCCAGGTGCTGTGGCGTCGTCTGGTCTGATCCAAACGCCCGATCCAGTCCTCCAGTTCACGGGCGTGAGTCAGTTCCGCGTCATGCAGGGCGGCGAAGAAGTCGCGTCCGGCGACATCGCCGATCAGGGCGCAATAGTTGGCCGCCGCGTGATAGAGCGCGACCGCGTGCCATTCAAGCCGACGGTCGGCCTCCAGCAGTTCGATCAGCGAGAATCCGGCCTGGACCGGCCTGAGCCGCGAGCCGTTGGGCATGGCGCCCAGCCGCAGCATCCGCGCGGTCAGGCGTTCGGCGTGCTCCTGCTCCTCGGCGGCCTCGCGCCGGAAGTGCGCGCCGACCTCGGTCAGTCCCCACAGATCCGCCAGCCCGGCATGGGTCAGGTATTGCTGGACGGCGCTCAGTTCATGACTGAGCGCGCGCCCCAGATAACCCAAGATTCTCGGATTGGCCATCATGGGCTATCAGGAGCGACCATGCCCGCCGTCGGTGTCGCCCGGCTTGACCGGCAGGATCGGCTCGACCTCGCGATGCGGGCGGGCGATGATGTGCGCGGCGACCAGACCATCACCGACGCGCTCGCAGGCATCGGCTCCGGCGCGCACCGCCGCATTCACAGCGCCGGTCTCGCCGCGCACCAGCACGGTCACATAGCCGCCGCCGACGAACTCACGTCCGATCAGACGCACCTCGGCGGCCTTGGTCATGGCGTCGGCCGCCTCGATGGCGGGCACCAGTCCGCGGGTCTCGATCATTCCAAGCGCGATGCCATAGTTTTCGGAAGGCATGGTGGCTGACTCCTGGGTCTTAAAGTAGAGGATTGAGCGATTTCGATGTCGTGTCGGGTCTTATGTCAGCGCCGGTCTCAGGCCGCTTTTTCAGCCAGTTGGCCGCCGGTCGGCAGGATCGGCTCGACCTCGCGATGCGGGCGGGCGATGATGTGCGCGGCGACCAGACCATCGCCGACGCGCTCGCAGGCATCGGCGCCGGCGCGTACCGCCGCGTTCACTGCGCCGGTCTCACCGCGCACCAGCACGGTTACATAGCCGCCGCCGACGAACTCGCGTCCGATCAGGCGCACCTCGGCGGCCTTGGTCATGGCATCGGCCGCCTCGATGGCGGGCACCAGTCCGCGCGTTTCGATCATGCCCAGGGCGATCCCGTAGTATTCGTCAGCCATCTCGTGTTACTCCTCTGTTGACAAGTGTGGGTCTGTGTTTCGGTGTCGTAAGCTGTGTTCGTGTTCGTGCAATCGATCCTGTCAGACGCCGTCGGTCGGGTCCGGCGCGTCCCAGCGGTCGATGATGCCGCCGATGCTCAGGTCGGTGAGTATCCGGGTGCCGACCGCGACCCGGGCCGCCGAGCCGCTGATGGTGAAGACCCAGTTGCCCGGATGAGCGCCGACCGTGTCGACCGCCACCGCCCGTCCGCCCTTGGCGTCGCGCAGCACCCGCAGCGACACGGACTGGAGTCCGGGGATGCGGCGCGTGCAGACCAGCGAGCGTTCCACCTGCATGATGTCCATGCTCAGTCCTCCGCCCAGTGGTCGATGATGCCGACGATGGTCAGGTCGCTCGGGTAGTCCTTGTGGCCGGCGGCTTCGCGTGCCGCCGAGCTGCCGACACAGAGCACCCAGTCGCCGGGGGTGCAGCCCACGGCATCGACGGCGACCATCCGACTCTTGCCGTCGAGCACCACCTGGAGATGACGATGCTCCAGTCCGGGGATGCGGTTAGTCGCGACCAGCGGTTTTTCGACGCGACAGATCTTCATGCCGTCCTCCCGCCGAGCAGCGAGCCGCCGACCGGCTCCAGTCGTCCGTGGCCCTGGCTGTCGCGCACCGTCCAGTAGGTGTGGAGCAGACCGTGCTCGGCCAGATCCGGATAGCGCTGAGTGATGGCCTCGGCGAGGCGTTCGCAACGCTCGATCGCCCGCTCGCGCGCGCCCGGCACCTGTCCCGAGTACTCGAAACGGATGACGATCGGGACCGGCAGTCCATGGTCGACGTTGAGCTGCTTGAAGATCTTGATACCGACGTCCAGGTTGCAGGCGCCCTCTTCCAGGGTGCGCAGAAAGCTGAAATAGGTCAGGTTGCGCAGATGGATCTCGGCGAAATCCATCCCGACCCCGATGAAACGTTCTTCGTGTCCGATGTCGGTGTAGTGGCCGTTGTGATAGTCACGCACATAGTCGAGCTGCGAGATGTTGTGCTCGATCAGACGCGCGATCAGACGCTGCATCCCAGGCGCTGGGGCCAGACCGCCGCCGCTCGGGTTGGCCACGCGCTCACGGATCAGGGCGCGTGCCGCCTCGGGGTCGAGCCGTGCGGTCTCGCGATGGAGCGCGCCGGCGTCGACGAAACGGTCCAGATCGGCATCGCCGCGTGCGTCGGGCAGATGCAGACGCAAGCGGTCGGTGTCGGTGTCGATGCCGACGAGCAGGCCCTCGATCGAGGCGCCGCAGCAGTAGCTGTTCTCGACCGCCTCGCGGAAGGCGTGCAGACGCTCGCGTCCGGCGGCGGCGGCCTGGCGGGTGTCGCTGCCGTGGGCCGCGCAGCCGTGATGCTCGGGGTCGCGGCTACTGTAGTGATAGACGACCACCTTCAGATATCTGGTCGGGGCGTCGGCGGTGTTGGGCACGCCTTCGCGGAAGCGTCCGAGTTCCACTGACGACCAGCGATCGAGTGCCTCCTCGACGTCGAAGAGCGCACCGGCGTTGGCACGGCGCTGGACGGCGCCCATCGGCAACCGCAACACATAGCGGATGGCATGGGCCAGACGTCCGTCCGAGCAGGGTGTGACGTTCATGGCGTGGAAGCCGCAGTCGAGCAGGAAGCGACGGAATTCATCGGACTGGCCGCGATCGTCGAGCGGGTCGGTCGTGAAGTAGTCATCGCTCATGGCTCGCACGGTCTCGAAGGTGGCGTGCGCGAAGAGCGCGCGCCGGTCGAGTCCGGCGACCCAGGCGTCGGCCAGCCGCGATTCGGGCAGTTCGAAGCCCAACTTCTGACGGGCCTCGGCCTGTGCCCAGTCCTCGAAACCGGCGTCCGGGACGCGGGCGGCAATGGACTTGAGCGTCGGCACGATGCGCGCGAAGGCGTCCTTGATCCGCTGCTCGTAGGCCCACAGCCGCTGGTTTTCGTCCAGGCGGGTGAGCGGATGCGTCCCCGTCCGACCGATCCCGTCCAGCGACCCGGTGGACTCAGGCGCAACCTGAGTCGTGCCGACCGGAGCGGCGGGCGTGTTCGTCCAGGAGGCTGGACGGACGCGCCGGCGTGGCTGTGGCTTGGGCTTGATGCGCATGGCGATGACTCCTGATCCGCTATCCGTCCTTAACCCCGAGCGCCGCCCGAGAGTGTGACCAGGGCGCCGCGCTCGGTACCGCCGCTACCGCCGGTCACGCGCGTTTCGGACTGAGGCCGCTCGCGTTCCTGAACCTGAGCATCGCGGAAGGCGCGGGCGCCGGCGAAGGCTCCCACGGGCGCGTCGCCGCGTCGGGTCGGGTTGCGGCTGTGCGCCGACTTGCCTTCGGTGCCGGTGACACGCTCGTTGCGGCCCCAATCGTTACCCGTGATACGCAGTCCGCCATCCAGACCCTCGCCGGTGATGCGTGGGCGTGCCGGTTCGGACTCAACGACGGTCTCCTCGATCGCTGCCGTCGACTCAATCGCCTTGGCCGGACGTGGGGACATCACGCTGCCGGGACGGGCCGGTCCGCTCTCGCGCCGTTCCTCGGCACGGCGGGCGCGGAAACCCTCGGTGCCCGTGACCCGGTTGCCGCCCATATTGAAGGGGCCGGTGATGCGACTGTGCTCTTCGTCGTAGTGGGTGCCGGTCACTGAGCGGCGTGCCGGCTGTGACTGGGCGGCACGCGCCGGGGTGTCGATGCTGAACTGGCCCCATTGACCGCCGCCGAGCGGCTGCGGGAAGTCGTCACTGCCCGGCAGGGCCGCGAATTCTTCGCTGCCGCAGGTGGCCAGAAGGTCGTCCCCGCCCAGATAGGGCGTGCCGGTCACGGGCTGGCAAGCGCCCTTGATGTCGCCGGTCATGGCGCCGCCGATCCCTGGCTGGAGTCCGGTGAGACCGAAGCCGGGGGTGGAGCGACCCAGCGGCATCCGCTCGGCAGTCTGACGCGCCGTCTCCGGGCCACAGTCTGAGGCGATCTGCTCGGCGCCCAGATAGGTGGTGCCGGTGACGATCTCGCAGCGTCCGGTCTCGTTGCCGGTGACGCGCGCCGTGCCGCTGACCAGACTGCCGGTCACGCTCTGGCCGCGCCAAGTAGTATCGAGTCCGACCTTGAGCGTGCCGACCGGCTCGGGACGGGTCTTGCAGACGCTGTCGAAGTGCTCGAAGCCGAGATATTCGTTGCCCGTCACCCGCTGGCAGTCACCCGATTCGACGCCGGTCAGGCTGGTGTTGCGTCCGATCAGCGAGCCGGTCACGGTGCGCCCGCTGAGGGTCTGGGTCTGACCGACCTTGGGCGGTGCGCCCTCGGGACCGGGCGCGGTGTAGGGCGTGCCGGTGAGCTGACGTCCGGCACCGGTCTCGTCGCCCGTGACCTTGGAGCTGCGTCCGACCTGATCGCCGGTGAGCGTCTGGCCGCCGCCGGTGGTTGTGACGGCGCTCTGGCGGTTGGGCGCGGGGGCCGGTCCGATGCCGCAGAGTTCCTGGAACACCTCGGCGCCCATGTATTCCGTGCCCGTGACCTGACGGCAGGCGCCAGTCTCATCACCCGTGGTGCGCCGGCTGCGCCCGACCTGGGTGCCGGTCAGGGTCTGACCGGAGGCCGTGGTGCTGACGCCGACCTTGGACGGTGCGTCACCGGGCCGTGCGCCGTTCGAGCGACGGGCGCGTCCCGTGGGGCGCGGACCGGATTCGCCGCACTTGCCGTGCTCGCAACGTTCCTCGCGGACGCGCTTGGCGATCTCACGTGAGCTGACCCCGGCATTGCGTAGCAGATTGGTCGTCGCCGCCTGACTGGAGCGTCCGCTCACCGAATCGACGCCGGTCTTGCCGCGTCCGGCCAGGGCGGCACGACGCGCCATCGACAGCATGCGACCGCGCGAAGGGGCTTTGGTCAGGGTCGCACCGCCGCGCGGACGACCATTACGCTGACGCTTCTCGTTGACTGGATTGGCGGTTGCACGCCGTTCAGTGGCGGGCCTGGGTGCGGAACTGTCCGTGGTCACGGTGGCCTGGTCGTCGCGTCGGCGTTCCGAACACGGTGCCTGCGGCTCCAGACCGGCGATGGCGCGACGCCGGGCGATCGAGGCTTCGCGACCCACGAGTCCGCTCAGATCGGCCTGATCCGCCGGTGCCGGACGCGCATAGCCCGGACGTCCGCGAGTGAGTTGGTCGCGCCGCGCCATCGAGCGCTTACGGCCTTCCGCCATGTCGACGGAGCGCCGGTTGCGTTCAGGTTTCGCTGGTGCGGGTTCCGAGGCGCTCAGACGCTCGCGGAGCGTCATGGGCACCGCTTCGCTGACCTGACCGCGCTTGGTGCGCCGCGTGTTCGAGTCTGTGTTCGTGACCGATTCAGGGTTCGGTCGACCCGTCTTACCACCGTTGGCGATGGCGCGGCGTTTGGCGATGGAGGCCGCGCGCCCCGTCAACTGTCGTTCTTGATCAGCCATGTCCGTGCCTGCCTCTTCGTGGATCGCTGCTGACTGCTGTCCAGGCTCCGGGCCTGGGGCCGATGTCGCTCGTCTTCTGATCGGCTTCTACGAATCAAGCACGATCCTCGATGTCATCGGCCGGCCCGGAGCGCGCCCCTCGCCCTCGTGTCCGCCCTCAGCGGGCGCGGTGCACCAGGAAGGAATGTCCCTTGCTCTGGGCGTAGGTGTCGTAGCCGACCAGCCGGACGTGATGGTCCGGATAGCTGCGCCGGCAGGACTCGATCTCGGTCAGGATCACGTTCGGATCCTGTTCGCCGAAGAAGGGCATCTTCCACATCGGCCAGTAATACTCGAAGGCGCGATCCGGATGCTCGTGCTCCAGCGAGGCGTTCCAGCCGTTGTCGAGGATGTAGAGGATCTGCTCCAGGATCTCCTCGCGGTTGAGCGGCGGCAGATAGGAAAAGGTCTCGTAGCGGCCGATGGTGGCGTGATCGCCCATGCTGCTCGCGGTGTTCATGATGTCGGGTTCCTCTCAAAGATGGACTGGGGACAGGGGTTCGTGGCTCAGGCCGCGTCGAGCTTGTCGACGACGTCGAACTCGAACTTGATCTCCTTCCAGGTCTCCATGGCGACGGCCAGCTCCGGGCTGTGACGCGCGGCATCGCTGAGCACTTCGCGGGCGTGCTTCTCGATCTCGACCCCTTCGTTGCGTGCCTTGACGCAGGCCTCGGTCGCCACACGGTTGGCTGCCGCGCCAGCCGCGTTGCCCCAGGGATGACCCTGAGTACCGCCGCCGAACTGGAGCACCGAGTCATCGCCGAAAATGGTCACTAGCGCCGGGATGTGCCAGACATGGATACCGCCCGAGGCCACCGCCATCACGCCCGGCATCCCGCCCCAGTCCTGATCGAAGAACAGACCGCGCGAGCGGTCTTCGGGGATGAAGGATTCACGCAGTTGATCGACGAAACCGAGCGTCGACTGCCGATCGCCTTCCAGCTTGCCGACCACGGTGCCGGTGTGCAGATGGTCGCCGCCCGAGAGGCGCAGACACTTGGCGAGCACGCGGAAATGGATGCCGTGCTTGGGATTGCGGTCGATGACCGCGTGCATGGCGCGGTGGATGTGCAGCAGCATGCCGTTGTCGCGGCACCAGTTGGCCAGACTGGTGTTGGCCGTGAAACCGCCGGTGAGGAAGTCGTGCATGATGATGGGCGCGCCGCATTCCTTGGCGAACTCGGCCCGCTTGAACATCTCCTCGCAGGTCGGGGCGGTCACGTTCAGATAGTGACCCTTGCGCTCGCCGGTCTCTTCCTGCGCCTTGCGCACGGCCTCGGAGACGAACTCGAAGCGGTTCTGCCAGCGCATGAAGGGCTGGGAGTTGACGTTCTCGTCGTCCTTGGTGAAGTCCAGACCGCCGCGCAGCATCTCGTAGACGGCACGGCCATAATTCTTGGCCGACAGACCCAGCTTGGGCTTGACGGTGGCGCCGAGGAAGGGACGGCCATACTTGTCCATGCGGTCGCGCTCGACCTGGATGCCGTTGGGCGGGCCGCCGCAGGTCTTCACATAGTGCAGCGGGAAGCGGATGTCTTCCAGACGCAGGGCGCGCACCGCCTTGAAGCCGAACACGTTGCCCACCAGCGAGGTGAGCACGTTGACGATCGAGCCTTCCTCGAACAGATCGAGCGGATAGGCGATGAAGGCATAGAAGCTCTCCTTGTCGCCCGGCACGTCCTCGATCCGGTAGGCGCGACCCTTGTAGTAATCGAGATCGGTCAGCAGATCCGACCAGACCGTGGTCCAGGTGCCGGTCGAGGACTCGGCGGCGACGGCGGCGGCGGCCTCCTCGCGTGACACCTTGGCCTGCGGCGTGACCTTGAAGCAGGCCAGCAAGTCGGAATCCAGGGGCACATAGTCCGGGGTCCAGTAGGTCAGGGCGTAATCTTTGACGCCGGCGTCATACGTCTTCGTGCTCATGATTTACTCCGTTCGATGGGTGCGGCCTGAGGTTGCGAAGACGATAAATAGGTCGAACTTCCAATACCAATCAATTAAAAGAATGGAAATCATCGACAAAAGTCGATGGATCCGGCGAGAGAGGGGATGACCGAAGAGTTGTGGACACCAACGAAGGTCAGCGTCCTGCAGGGTGCAGGACGCTGACCGGAAGAAAGGAGGCGGCGAGCGGCTGGAGGCTGATCGTCGACCGATCAGTGTGGACGATGGACCATGAGCGCGAGCCGACTGTGATAACTCACATCCTCGACGCTCAAACGGATGTGATGGTCGCAATGGGCCTGACGACAGCGCGCGATCGCACCGTGTACAGCGGCCATGTCGCCGCTGTAACAACTCGGCGGCTCCCAGGGCTCCCAGGCGGTGTATGCGGCCTGGACCCGCTCGGCATGTTCGATGGCGATGATGCAGCCGCGATGCAGACAGTGTTCGAGCTGGCCGAGCATCCGTGACTCGGCCGGCTGGAGGTGGGCGTCATGGAACCGGGCCGCCTGGAAGGGAGCGGCATGAATGGCGGCAGATGCTGTCGTCTGGGTGATGGCGGCGGTTGGCATCGGAACACCTCACTCGATCGAATTTGAAATCGGTAGGGAAGCCGACTGGCTTCCATCGTCGAGTCTTAGAGTAGTTCCTGAGTGCAAAAGTCGGAAATTGAGATTGTCCGCAAGCGACATCGAATCCGGTCGATGTCTCGGCGTCCGGCCGGTTCAAGACGCCTGATCGCACTCAGGCCACGACCGCCTCCGGCTTGTTCAAGAGAACCGGACGCGGACTCGCCGCCAACAACGCCTCGGCCCGCACCAGCGCCTCCTGCATGCTCGACACCACCTGATCGGCCGGCAGCCGCGCCGTGATCCCGAGCCGGTCGAGCCGTTGCCGGACATCGCCCTCGGCCCCGGCGATCAACACCTGACGTCCGGCATCCAGATCCTCCAGCACCAGTTTCTCCAGTGCCAGCGAGGACGACACGCCGAGTATGGGCACCTCGCTGAAGTCCAGGATCAGCACCTCGTGATCCTCCAGCACCGCATGCTGACGCGCGATCGCCTTGGCCAGACCGAAGATCAGCGGGCCGCCGAGCGTGAAGAGCAGGATGCGGCCGTCGGCGCGCTCCAGCACCGCCTGGGCGTCGAGCGTCAGGTTCTCGTGCTCGCCGGGATGCTGGATCGCGCGCACCGAACGGCTCTGGAGCCGGCTCAGCCGATCGATGGTCAGGACGTTGGCGACGAAGACACCGACCGCCACCGCCCAGATCAGATCGACGAAGACAGTGAGCGCGATCACGCCATACATGATCATGGCCGCGCGCAGCGAGACGCGGTGCGCGCGCTTGAGGAACGACCAGTCGATGATGTCCAGTCCGACCTTGAAGGCGATGCCGGCCAGCACCGCGAGCGGGATCTGAGAGGTCAGACCGGCGGCCCAGAGCACCACGACCAGCAGGATCAGGGCGCGCGTGATGCCGGAGAGCGCGCTGCGCGCCCCGCTCTGGATGTTGACCACGGTGCCCATGGTCGCTCCCGCACCGGCGATGCCGCCGCAGAGTCCGGACGCCAGATTGCCCAGCCCCTGCCCGATCAGCTCCTTGTTGGAATCGTGTTCCTTGCGCGTGAGGCTCTCGGCGATCACCGAGGTCAGCAGGGCGTCGATACAGCCGAGCACGGCCAGGACCAGGGCGTCGACGAGCATCAGCCGCCATTGCTCGGCGCTGAAGACGGGCATCTGGAGCGTGGGCAACCCGGTCGGGATCTCGCCGATGCGCCGCAGGTCGCTGCCGTCGAGCAGCAGGAGCGAGATCAGGGTGCCGAGCACCAGGGCCAGCAGTTGCGGCGGCAGATAGCTCTTGAGCCGCTTGGGGAAGAAGAGGATGAGCGCCAGGGTCATGAGCGCCAGCCCCGCCTCGGCCGGATCGACCTGTGTGACCAGATCGGGCAGCGAGCGCAGCGTCCCCAGGACACCGCCCGCCGGCGTGGCCTGACCGAGGAAGGGGCCGAGCTGGAGGATGATCATGATGAGCCCGATGCCGGTCATGAAGCCCGAGACCACCGTGTAAGGCATGAGCGTCACGTACTTGCCGAACCTGAGCAGGCCCAGGATGATCTGGAAGACGCCTGCCATCATGACCACGGTGAAGGCCATCGCCAGGCCATGTTCGGGATTGGTGGCGACCAGATTGGCGATGACGGCGGTCATGACCACGGTCATGGGTCCGGTCGGTTCGGAGATGAGCGTGGGTGTGCTGCCGAAGAGCGCGGCGAAGAGTCCGACCAGCACCGCGCCATAGAGTCCGGCGGCGGGTCCGGCCCCGGAGGCCACGCCGAAGGCCAGGGCCATGGGCAGCGCGACCACGGCGGCCGTCATACCACCGAAGAGGTCGCCCCTGAGGTTGTCGAAGCGGATGTCGTTGAGTAGTCGCATGGCTCGGCACCGATGGCTGTTGCATTCAGCCTATCTAAAGCGCCAATGGCCATCGATTCAAAGTGATAATATTGATGAAATACATCGAATATGATCGATGTATCCGAGTAACCGAGGCGATTCCAGCCCGCGCCCGGATCGAGAGCGCGGGTCAGCCGGAACCGCTATAGCCCATTGCGCCAATCCTGATCCTCACGGTCGAACAGCCGATTGGCCTCGACCGGTCCCCAGGAACCGGCCGGATAGGTGTGGATGAAGTCGCGCTCGGTCGCCCAGAGCTTGAGCACCGGATCGACCACCCGCCAGGCCCAGTCGACCTCGTCATAGCGCAGGAAATGGGTGTGGTCGCCCTCGATGACATCCAGGATCAGCGCCTCATAGGCATCGATGTGCTCGGGCGGCAGCACGCAACTGCTGGCATCCATGCGCTCGGTCTGGGTGCGCAGTTCCAGACCCGGCTGCTTGACCTGGATCTCGAGGCGCATGCACTCGTTGGGCTGGATGTTGAGCAGCAACCAATTGGGTTCGAGCCGTTCGATCGCCGTCGACTGGAACAGCCGCTGCGGCGGATGCTTGAAGCGGATGGCGATCAGCGAGTTGGTCTGACCGAGCCGCTTGCCGGTGCGCAGATAGAAGGGCACGTTGCGCCAGCGCCAGTTGTCGATATAGAGCTTGAGCGCGGCATAGGTCTCGGTGGTGCTGTGGCGCCCGATGCCGGATTCGTCGAGATACCCGGCGAGCCGGTTGTCACCCGCGCGCCCCGGCCCGTACTGGGCGCGAAACGCCTGCGCATGGACCGCCTCGCGCGCAATGGGCCGGATCGAGCGCAGCACCTTGACCTTCTCGTCGCGCAAGGCCTCGGCGTCCAGGCTCGGCGGCGGCTCCATGGCCACCAGCGCCAGCATCTGCAACAGATGGCTCTGGATCATGTCGCGCAGGGCGCCGACCCCATCGTAGAAACCGGCCCGGTCCTCGATCCCGCGCGACTCGGCGTGCGTGATCTGGACGTGGTCAATGTAGTTGCGGTTCCACAGGGGTTCGAGCATCAGATTGGCGAAGCGGAACACCAGAATGTTCTGCACCGTGCTCTTGCCCAGATAGTGATCGATACGATAGATCTGCTCCTCGTCGAAGCGACGGCGCAGCTGGCGATCCAGAATCTTGGCGCTCTCCAGGTCGAAGCCGAACGGCTTCTCGACCACCAGCCGTGACCAGCCCTCCTGTTCCAGATGCAGATCCTGCGCGGCCAGCGACTCGACGATGGTGGCGTAATGGCGTGGCGCCACGGCCAGATAGGTGAGTCGATTGGCCGGAAAGCCTTCCTCGCCCCGCAGACGCGCGGCCAGCGAGGCGACGTCCTCGGGCCGCTCCAGATCGCCGCCGACGAAGTGCAGCCGTTCGCGCAGACGCTGTGACACCGCGCCGTCCAGCCGACTGGCCAGGCGCTGGCTCAGGATCTCGGCCACCCGCTCGCGCCAGTCCTCGTCGGACCAGTCGCGCCGGCCGAAACCGACCACGCGGCTCTCGGGATGCAGACGCCCAGCGGCTTCGAGATGATAGAGCGCGGGCAGCAGCTTGTAGGCCGCCAGATTGCCCGTGGCCCCAAAGATCAGCAGTGTGCAGGGTTCCATCATCGGCCAGTTACCTCGATCCGGATCAAGTGTGCTAACGTGATGTCTTTCATGGGGTCTCCTCCCTTCACCTATGGCCGCCCGCGCCAACGCGCCCAGAACGAAACACACCGCATGGAGTCGTCATTCAGCCCCTTTGCCTTCCCGGCGCTCGAACCTGAGCGTCTGCGAATCCTCGTCGCCAGCAGCGAGGCGCATCCCCTGATCAAGACCGGTGGACTGGCGGATGTTTCCGCCAGTCTGCCGGCAGCATTGCGCCAGCTCGGCCATGACGCGCGGCTCGTCATTCCGGGCTATCCGCTCGCCATGCGTCAGCTGCGCGAGCCAAAGCCCTTGGGTGAGATCCGTGTCCCAGGCTACCGGACGGCCATCCGGCTGGTCGAGGGACGCCATCCCGATCACGACCTGCCGGTCTATCTGGTCGACGCGCCCGAGTATTTCGCGCGCGAGGGCAACCCCTACTGTGATCCGACCGGGCGCGACTGGGGCGACAATCCCGACCGCTTCATGCTGTTCTGCCGGGTGCTGGCGCTGATGGCGCAGGGGTTGCCGGCGATCGGCTGGCGCCCGGACGTGTTCCATGGCAACGACTGGCAGACCGGACTGGCTCCGACCCTGTTGCAGGAGGCGCCCTGGTCGCCGGCGCGCGTCTTCACCATCCATAATCTGGCTTATCAGGGACTCTTCGACCGCGCCACCTTCGATCGGCTGGAGCTGCCCCCGGCGCTGTGGAATCTGGCCGGACTGGAGTTCCACCAGCGCCTGTCCTTCATCAAGGGCGGCATCGTGTTCTCGGAACGCATCAACACCGTCAGTCCCACCTATGCCGAGGAAGTGCGCACGGCGCGCTTCGGCTGCGGACTCGACGGACTGTTGCGTCAGATCGGACAGCGCTTCAGCGGCATCCTCAACGGCATCGACTATCAGGTCTGGAATCCGGCCGGCGACCCGCTCATCCTCCAGAACTATGACGCCGAACGCTTCGGACTCAAGACCGAGAACAAACTCGACGTGCAGCGCGAACTGGGCCTGCCGCGCAGTGAGGATGCCTTCGTGCTCGGCTATGTCGGGCGGCTGGTCGAACAGAAGGGCGTGGACCTGATCCAGGCGATCCTGCCCGAGCTGCTGCAAGACCCACGGGTGCAGGTCATGATCCTGGCCTCGGGCGAGCGTCGCAGCGAACAGGCGCTGCTGGAGCTGGCCGCCGCCAATCCGCGTCAGATCGGCGTCTACATCGGCTATGACGAGACCCGCGCCCATCGCATCGAGGCCGGCTGTGACGCCTTCCTGATGCCCTCGCGCTTCGAGCCCTGCGGCCTCAATCAGATCTACAGTCTGAGATACGGAACGCCGCCGATCGTGCATCGCACGGGCGGACTGGTGGACACAGTGGTGCCGGCCACGCCGGAGAATCTGGCGAAGGGGACGGCCACGGGGTTCGTCTTCGACGAGCCGACACCGGCGGCCCTGCTCGGCGCCGTCCGCTGGGCGATGCGACTCTACCGCGACGACCCCGACGGCTGGCGCCGCCTGGCCGTCACCGGCATGTCACAGGACTTCAGTTGGGAGTCGAGCGCGCGCCGTTACATCGAACTCTACAACGACGCGATCGCCGATCGGATGGCGCTGGAGCACGCCCGCTCGGCGTGACTGGGGCTCAGGCCGCCTGGGCGGGGATGGAATCGCCGGTACGGATGACGCGGTTGTGCTCGTTGAGATAGACGAGGCGCGGCTTGAAGACGTCGGCCTCGGCCTCGGTCATGACGGCATAGGCGCAGATGATGATGCAGTCGCCGGGCGCAGCCTTGTGGGCCGCCGCGCCATTGACCGAGAACACGCGCGAACCGGCCTCGGCACGGATGGCATAGGTGGTGAAGCGCTCGCCGTTGGTGACGTTGTAGATCTGGATCTGCTCGTATTCACGAATCCCGGCCAGGTCCAGCAGTTCCTCGTCGATGGCGCAGGAACCCTCGTAATCCACTTCCGAATGCGTCACGCGCGCGCGATGGAGCTTGCACTTCAGCAAGGTCAGATGCATTTGACTCGATCCTCTCAATGGCCGCTCGGCCTGGGTCTTCAAAAACGTCGATGAAGACTATTGTATTTCAGTTGGCGTAAGTCTACAGCAGGCGTTGCTGCAATGCAGCAACATCGATCAATCCAGATTGACGCGCCGATTGTCGATCAGCCGCGCCCGCCCGAGATAGGCCGCCGCCAGAATGACCAGAGCACGATCCTCGGGACCGGCCGGAGCCAGATCCTCGGCACGGCGCACACTCAGATAATCCGGCCGCAGTCCCGCCGCCGCCAGCGCGTTCAGCCCCGTCTGCTCGGCGCGTTCGACCGGCTCGCCGGCGCGCAGCGCCTCGGCGGTCGTCTTCAGCACCTGATACAGCGCCGGCGCCAGCCCCCGTTCCTCGGGCGTCAGATAGCCGTTGCGCGAACTCATCGCCAGATCATCGGACTCGCGCGCGGTCGGTACGCCAACGACCTCGACCGGCAACGCCAGATCCTCGACCAGACGGCGGATCACCAGCAGTTGCTGGAAATCCTTCTCGCCGAAGAGCGCGACATCGGGCTGGACCATGTTGAGCAGCTTGCAGACCACGGTCGCCACGCCGACGAAGTGCCCAGGCCGGCTCGCGCCGCAGAGGATGTCCGAGATCCCCGGCACCTCGACCCGCGCATGGGTGTCCTGACCGCGCGGATAGATCTCGCGCACGCTCGGGGTGAACAGCAGGTCGCAGCCGGTCTCACCGAGCTGGCGACGGTCGGCCTCGAGCGTGCGCGGGTAGGCGTCCAGATCCTCGCCCGGGCCGAATTGCAGCGGATTGACGAAGATGCTCGCCACCACCCGGTCGGCGCGGGCGCGGCCCTCGCGCACCAGACTCAGATGGCCGGCGTGCAGATTGCCCATGGTCGGCACGAAGGCGATCCGCTCGCCGGCCGCGCGCCAGGCGCGAACCTGTGCGCGCAACTCGGCGACGCGTTCGACTTGGATCAGGCTTGATGGAGCGTGCGCTGTACTCGGCATGGTCTCGATCTCTCTATCCACCGGCTCAATAGGGTGTCTCGGCCGCAGCGGGGAAGCTCCCGTCACGCACCGCCGCCACATAAGCGGCCACCGCCTCACCGATCGACCCGCACCCCGGCATGAAGTCACGGCTGAAGCTCGGCGGACGACCGGGGTTCAACCCGAGCATGTCGTGCAGCACCAGCACCTGACCATCGCACCCGGCGCCGGCGCCGATGCCGATCACCGGGATACTGAGCGACCGGCTGATCTCGCCGGCGAGCGCCGCCGGCACGCATTCGAGCACCAGCAGGCTGGCGCCCGCCTCTTCCATCACCCGCGCCTCGCGCCGGATGCGCTCGGCGGACGTCTCGTCGCGCCCCTGGAACCGATAGCCCCCGAGCCGATTGACCGACTGCGGCAGCAGTCCCAGATGGGCGCAGACCGGAACGCCCTGCTCGGACAGACGGCGCACGGTCTCGGCCAGCCACTCGCCGCCCTCCAGCTTGACGACCTGGGCGCCGCCCTCCTGCATCAGCCGCGCGGCACTGTCGAGCGCGCGCTCGGGCGTGGCCGCCGCCATGAACGGCAGATCGACCACCAGCAGCGCCCGCTCTCGCCCGCGCGCCACCGAGGCGCCGTGATAGGCCATCTGCTCGACCGTCACCGGCACCGTGGTCGCGTGTCCCTGCAACACCATCCCCAATGAATCCCCGACCAGCAGCAGATCGACACCCGCGCGGTCGAGCAGACGCGCGAAACAGGCGTCGTAACAGGTCAGACTGGCGATCCGCTCGCCACGCGCCTTCATGGCGGCCAGCGTGGCGACGGACACAGGTGCAACGGACATCGTCGACTCCGGAATGCTAGAGGGGGATGGATCGCGTCAGCCGGCGGACTCGCCGCTCGAACCGGACGGCTTGCGACGGCGGCGCGGACGGCGCTTGCGGCGCGCGCCCGGCTCGGTCATGCGGGCGCGCTCCTGGCTGCTCGCGTCCTGGAAGCGCGTCCACCAGGCCGCCAGCTCGGGATCGGCCTCGCCGGCCTCGGCGCGCAGCACCAGAAAATCATAGGCTGCACGGAAACGCGGATGGGTCATGAGCCGATAGGGCCGCTTGCCGTCGCGCTGCTCCAGACGCGGCTGCAAGGCCCAGATCTCGCGCATCGGCAGCGAGAAGCGCTTGGGGATGGCCACCAGCGGCTGCTGATCGACGCAGATCTCGGAGGAGGCCAGCAGGATCGCCTCGATGGACGCCATGCCATGCGCGACCAGTTCCTCCCAGCGCCGCCGCACCGGCTCCCACAGCAGAATGGCATAGAGAAAGGCCGGCGTGATCGGCTTGTCCTCGGCCAGACGCTTGTCGGTATTGGTCAGGCCGCGACTGACGAAGGTGATCGGAAAATCGTGATCCTCGCGCGCCAGACAGGCCTCGGTCGCCGGGAACAGATGGCCGAAGAGTCCGTAGTGACGCAGCTTCTCGAACACCTCCAGCCCATAGCCGGAATGGAACAGCTTGAGCAGCTCGTCGAACAGGCGCGCGGCCGGAATGTCGCGCAACAGATGGCCCAGCTCGAACAGCGGCCGTTCGGTCGCCGGCTCGATGGTGAAGCCCAGCTTGCAGGCGAAGCGCACGGCGCGCAGCATCCGCACCGGATCTTCGCGATAGCGCTTGACCGGATCGCCGATCAGCCGCAGTCGGCCGGCGCGCAGATCATCGATCCCACCGGCATAGTCGATCAGGGCGAAATCGGCAATGTCGTAATAGAGCGCGTTGATGGTGAAATCGCGCCGCAGGGCATCTTCCTCGATACTGCCGTAGATGTTGTCGCGCACGATCAGACCGTCGCGCATCTGGCGATCGGCGTCTTCGCCGTCGTCCGAGCCGCTGCCACGGAAGGTCGCGACCTCGATGATGTCGCGACCGAAATGCACATGGGCCAGCCGGAACCGGCGCCCGATCAGGCGACAGTTGCGAAACACCTGCCGCACCTGTTCGGGCGTGGCGTCGGTGGCGACGTCGAAGTCCTTGGGCTCATGGCCCAGGAGCAGATCGCGCACCCCGCCGCCCACCAGGTGGGCCTGGAAGTTCTCCTGCCGGAGCCGATAGAGCACGCGCAGCGCCTGCTCGCTGATGTTGGCGCGCGAGATGTTGTGCTCGGGACGCGGCACCACGCGGGGCTGGCCGGGACGAATCGGAGCGGAATGAGGGTCGGAATCCTGCATGGATGTCTTCGTGGATGGTCCTTGTCATCGATCGTTCAAAAGCCGCTTGTCTAACGCGGCGAGCTGCGTATAATACGCCATTCTTGAACGATGTACCGCTCTCTTCGTCTAGTGGTTAGGACGCTGGCCTCTCACGCCGGTAACAGGGGTTCGAATCCCCTAGAGAGCGCCAAATTCAGAATCAAGGGCTTGGATGAAAATCCAGGCCCTTTTTTCATGCCCGGAAAATCTCCAGGCCGCAATGCAGACGTCGCCTCGGCACAAACGAAAACGGCACCGATAGCCAAGGCTATCAGTGCCGTTCGGACCTGCTCTCGACCGGCGGATCCGCCGGAGCGAATGGGCGATCGAGACGCGGGAGGTCTTACTGCCAGCCGAGACCGACCGAGAAGACGACCGCGTGGACGGCGATGGCCAGGAGCAGCAGGGCGTAGAAGATGGGCATCAGCCAGGTAGCCGGGTTCACGACCAGCCAGATCTTCCAATCGTCTTCGGGGTTACGCGGCTTTGCGACGTTGCTCATTGCATTGACCTCTCAAAGAAGGTTAAGACCGTTTTACCACCAAGGATTGGCGGCGATGACGAACAGGTGAGCCAGAGCGGCCAGACCGACGAACGCGGTGTAGGTCACTTTGAACTGCTCGTGGAATTCTTTGGCCTGCTGATCGGTAAGACCGGAAAGACTTGCCATGGACTTGGTCTCCATTGTGGGTTTGGCGTTGCCGCCGCCCTTGGTTTGGGCAGCCGGTTTTTTCTGTTCAGCCACTGAGTTGATGACTCCGAAGGAAATCGAATACTACCGCCTTCGTGACGCGCGGATGGAGGCGCGAATACTGTCTGCGCGGCCTCGCTCGAATCGCTGCTGCTTGGCTTCGAGACGTTCCGCTGCGCGGCAGGTGTCATCTTAGCTTGACACCGAGCAATGTCAACAGGAATTTACAAAAATCTTCTCAGGGGATACCCAGCCATTTGTGTGTCTGGAGACTCAGACGCCAGCGCGGACGGGCCTTGCAGTAGTCGACTGCCAGACGAGTATTCGCGTTGCTTTGCGGCCCATCCATGGGTTGCAGGAAGAAGTGCCGGAAGCCCAGCCCCTCGAACCGCTCGGGTTCCAGACCGGGCTGCGGGTAGATCAGCTTGAGTTCGTCGCCCTCGATCAATACTGTGGTTGCCCCCGCCTTGGGGCTGACACAGATCCAGTCGAGACCCGGCGGTGCCGGGCGGGTGCCGTTGGTCTCGACCGCGACCTCGAAGCCGCTCCCGTGCAGCGCGTCGATCAGCGGGGCGTCGAGTTGCAGCAGCGGCTCGCCGCCGGTGCAGACGACATAGGGCCGATCGCTCGCATCGGCGCCGGCTCCGGTCGGCCAGAGGGCGCGGAGGTGCTCGGCCAGCACGTCGGCATCGCGATACCGTCCGCCACCCTCCCCGTCAGTACCGCGAAAGTCGGTGTCGCAGAAACGGCAGATGGCGCGGTCGCGGTCCTGCTCACGCCCCGACCAGAGGTTACAGCCGCTGAAGCGGCAGAACACCGCCGCGCGCCCGGCCTGAGCGCCCTCCCCTTGCAGGGTGTAAAAGCTTTCCTTGACCCAGTAGCTCATGTCGGCAGCGCCGGACCCAGCTCGCCCCAGCACAGCGAGGCGCCGCAACCGGGCGTCGGTTGCAGATCGATGCGGTCGAGTTCGGGGAGATCGTCTTGGATGCGCTCGCGGATCCAGCGGATCAGGCTGCCCGGATCGGCCGCTTCCAGCCCGTCGAGCGCGTCGAGTCGGTGATGGTCGAGCCGGTCGTAGAGCGGCTTGAACAGGCGCTTGACATCGCCATAGTCGACCGTCCAGCCAAGCACCTGATCCAGCGGCGCGGTCAGGTGCAGCCTCAGCAGATAGCTGTGTCCATGCAGGCGCCGCCGCGCGTCGCCCTCGGGCGACCGCTCCAGACGCAACGCGGCCTCGAAGCGCTGTTCCTTCCAGATGCGATAGTGGGCGCCGTCGAAATGACAGCCGGCGGTCGCGGTCTCGTAGACCGTGACCCAGGACAGCGCCGGCAGTTCGGGCTTGAGCCGCGACCAGATCCAGCTCGACAGCCGCTCGCTGGTCGGATTCTCCAGACCGGGGATGTCGTTGAGACAGACCTGATGCAGCTCATCGTGCAGCGGCGTCCAGAGCGCGGCGAGCCGGTCGAAGTCGATGCCCATGTCCTGTCCGCCGAGATCCTGATCGGCGTGGAGGATGACCTCGAATCCGTGTCCATGCATCCGCCCACAGGGATGCCCTTCGGGCACGTTCGGCAACCGATGGGCCGACTCGAAGCGGAAGCGGCGCCAGAGATGAGCGTGGTCGGCGCCGTCGAGATCCGCGCCCTGATCGCGCGTGCTCTGGATACCGACGGAAGCGATACCGGGCACGTCGAGCCGGTCGCGCACCCAACGTGCCAGATTCTCGTCGGTCGGGATCGGCAGGATCGCATTGAGATCACGGTAGTCGAGCGGCTCGACGCAGCATGCGAGCGCGGCCTGAAGGTCGTCACTCTCGGCGCCAGGAAAACCGGCCCAGCCCAACGGTAGCTCGGCACGCACCTGCGCCAGAAAACTGTGACCATGCAGACGCCGGCAGCGATGCCCCTCGGGCAGGATGTCGACCCGACATGCCGCTTCGAAGGGGACGGCGGCGAGATGGAAGAGCCGGGCATTCATGCGCTCACCTCGAAACCTGAGAGCAACGGGTCGGCGACCCCGGCCTCGGCGAAGCCCTTGGCGCGTAACTGACAGGAGTCGCAGGCGCCGCAGGGCCGGCCGCCTGAACCGGGATCATAGCAACTGCTGGTCAGACCATAGTCGACCCCGAGCGCCAGCCCGGTACGGATGATCTCGGCCTTGCTCATCTCGATCAATGGAGCATGGATGCGATAGCGCTGACGCCCCTCGACACCGGCGGCCGTGGCCAGATTGGCCAGCTGTTCGAAGGCGGCGATGTACTCGGGCCGGCAGTCCGGATAGCCCGAATAGTCGAGCGCATTGACCCCGATGAAGATGTCACTCGCCTCCAGCACCTCGGCCCAGGCGAGCGCGAAGGAGAGGAAGACGGTGTTGCGCGCCGGCACATAGGTCACCGGGATGTCAGACTCCATCTCGCGTGGATCACGCCCCTTGGGCACCGCGAGATCCGCCGTCAGGGCCGAGCCGCCGAAGCGGCGCAGATCGATCTCGGCGATCACATGCTCGGTCACGCCCATGGATTCGGCCACGCGCGCGGCGGCCTCCAGCTCGACGGCGTGACGCTGACCATAGCGGAAGGAGAGCGCGTGCGGCACGAAGCCCTCGGCGCGGGCGATGGCGAGCGCCGTGGTCGAATCCAGACCGCCGCTCAGAAGGACGACCGCCGGTTTCATCGCTCGACCTCGCGCACTGGAGCACGCGCGCACTTGGCGTCGACCGCCGGATTGGGCGACACTTTGGCCACCCATCCCTCTCTGGTATAGGAATGATGCAGGAACATCGAATCAAACTCTGGGATCTTCCGACCCGTCTCTTTCACTGGTTGCTGGTGGTGCTGGTGGTGTCCGCCTTCGCGACCGGGCTGACGGGCGGACGCTGGATCGACTGGCATGGCTGGATCGGACAGGCCATCTTCGGATTGATCATCTTTCGTCTCGTCTGGGGCTTCATCGGTTCGACCTATGCCCGCTTCAGCCAGTTCGTGCACGGCCCCAAGACCATGCTCGTCTATCTGCGCGGACGCTGGCACGGCATGGGGCACAATCCGCTGGGCGGGATCTCAGTGATGGTGCTGCTGGCGCTGATGCTGTTCCAGAGTCTGACCGGGCTCTTCGCCACCGACGACATCGCCTTCTCCGGGCCGCTCAAGTCACTGGTCTCCAGCGAGACGAGCGTCTGGCTCAGCAGTCTGCACCGTCAGGCCATCTGGATCATCGGTGGCTTCGTCGGCCTGCATGTGCTGGCGACACTTTTCCATACCTGGGTGCGTGGTGACAACCTGATCCGGCCCATGCTCACCGGTTACAAGATGACCCGCGAGCCGATGGCGCACTCGGCCAAGGGTGGTGGACTGCTCGCGTTCGTGCTGGCGCTCGCCATCACGGCCGGCGCGGTCTGGATCGCCAATGGCGGACTGCTGTCGCCTCCGCCACCCGCGCCGACGGGAAGCGTACCGGATTGGTGACGAACGCAAAAAGGCCGCCCGATTCTTCTTGGGCGGCCTTCTGCATGATCGGGTGCGGATCTCTAACGACGATTCCCCACCGAGTAAGCCGGCATCGCTACGCTCTGCCTGTCCCACTCTTTTCGGGAAATCGCCCCGGGATCACTTGGCCCGATACTTCTCGTGGCACGATTTGCACGCGGCGCCGACATCGCCGAAAGCGGTCTTGACCGCCTCGGCCTCACCGGTGGCGGCCACTTCAGCCAGCGTGTTGGCCGCACCGACGAACTCACGCGCAATCTTGCCGACGTCTTCCATGTTCTGGAAGAACTCGGGCTTCACGCGGGTCTTCACGTCGCCGACATTCTTGTCGGTGCCCGGACCATAGAGCGCGCCCATGCCGGAGTTGGCGATGGCGGCGATGACGTTGGCGGCGGCCTCGACCTGAGCGGCGTTGTATTCGCCCTCCAGGTTCGCCTTGATCTTGCCCATGTTCCAGCCCATGAATTCGTAGCCGGCCTGACGGGTCTCGATCTGCTCCTCGGGCGAGAGGCCGGCGGCGATGGCAGAGCTGGCGAGGCCAAGGGCCATGAGACCGGCGGCGGTGCTGGCTAACACGTGTTTCATCGGACAATCTCCGTTGTTGGTCGATGGATGTGGATGGAAAAGCTTGAGTCTGGCGCCATTCTTCCGAAGCAGCGCGGGAGGCGCTTAGATCGGGGCGACACCCGGATGGTTCAAGTCGAGAACCGGCAAGGGTGTCCGCAGTGTGGCACAGATGGCGCACAAAAGTTCCAACCCGGCCATCGGCCCGCCGCCGCGCGCCCCAGATTCGGCGTTTGACGACGAGGCGTTGGCGTCTGGGCGACATCAGTCTAGACTGCCCGCAACCAGGATGATAGCGAACCAAACATGCACGAACTCTCACTCTGTCAGGCGCTCATTGATCAGGTGACGAACATCGCCCGCGAGCATGGCGCAAGCCGTGTCGATCGCATCCGGCTCAAAGTCGGCCCGCTCGCCGGGGTCGAGCCGATGCTGCTGCAACAGGCCTATCCGCTCGCTGCCACCGGCACGCTTGCCGAAGACGCCGAACTCGTCATCGAGCCGGCCGAGATCCGGGTGCAGTGCAGCCTCTGCGGCGCCGAGACCGAGGCGCGGCCGAACCGGCTGCTGTGCGGAGCCTGCGGTGCTTTCCAGACCCGGCTGGTCAGTGGCGACGAACTGCTGCTCGAAAATCTCGAACTCACGATCCCCGATTGAACGGCGTCGAAAATAACGGTTGCATTCGCCGGGGATTCGCGTATGGTGGCAGCTCATACACCACGCGCCATCCGGTCGGCGCGGCCCGTCTCTCGGTTGATCTCCCGCCCAAGGCTCACCCGTCGCGACTCTCACGTACCCTACGCCTAGACCGGCCCAGACGAGTATTCCTGGGTAGGCCGACCCAGGAGCATTCATGTCGTTTTCCGCGCTCGGCCTCTCGGCCGAACTGCTGCGTGCGATCGCCGCGCAGGGCTACACTCAGCCCACGCCGATCCAATCCAAAGCCATTCCCGCCGTTCTGGCCCGCCGCGACGTACTCGCCGCCGCCCAGACCGGCACCGGCAAGACCGCTGCCTTCACCCTGCCGATGCTGCATCTGCTGAGTCAGTCCACCCAGCGTCAGCGTGCTCCGCGCGCCCTGGTCCTGACTCCAACCCGCGAACTCGCGGCCCAGGTCGGCGAAAGCGTCAGCACCTATGGTCAGCATCTGCCGTTGCGCGCACTCCAGATCTTCGGCGGCGTCGGCATGGTGCCCCAGACCACGGCGCTGCGTCGCGGCGTCGACATCCTGGTCGCCACGCCGGGCCGGCTGCTCGACCACGTCGGCCAGGGCCATGTCGACCTGTCCAAGATCGAATTCTTCGTCCTGGACGAAGCCGACCGCATGCTCGACATGGGCTTCATCCACGACATCCGCCGCGTGCTCAAGCTGCTGCCGTCCAAGCGCCAGAATCTGCTGTTCTCGGCCACCTATTCACGCGAGATCGAGCAACTGGCCATCGGCCTGCTGCACGACCCGCTGCGCATCGAAGTCGCTCCGCGCAACACCGCCGCCGAGACCGTGACCCAGGTGGTCCATCCGGTGGCGCGCGAAGCCAAGCGCTCGCTCCTTTCGCATCTGATCCTTCAGGGCGACTGGCAACAGGTGCTGATCTTCACCCGCACCAAGCACGGCGCCAACCGGCTGGCCGAACAGCTCGGACGCGACGGCATCACCGCCGCCGCCATCCACGGCAACAAGAGCCAGGGTGCCCGCACCCGCGCGCTCGCTGATTTCAAGAGCGGCGCCCTGCGCGCCCTGGTCGCGACCGACATCGCGGCGCGCGGACTCGATATCGACCGCCTGCCGCATGTGGTCAACTTCGAGTTGCCGAACGTACCCGAAGACTATGTACACCGTATCGGCCGCACCGGACGCGCCGGCTCGGACGGCACCGCCGTGTCGCTGATCAGCCCCGACGAACGCGGACTGCTGGCCGGTATCGAGCGTCTGCTCGGACGGCGCATCGACGTCCAGCGCATCGACGGCTTCGAAGAGCGCGGCTCGACCGACGAGACGCTCCAGGCCGATGCCCGGCGTCAGTCGCAGGCGCCGCGCAAGCATCACGCCCGCCCACGTTCCGACGGACGCGGCGAGCAGAGCGGCAATCGCGCCCAGACCCAGCATCCGCGCAGTCACGCCCGCAAGAGCGGACGCGGCGGCAGCTCGCGCCCACGCGCGACGGTTTGATGTAGGTTCGAGGACACAGTTTCGCGGAACGGCTCAGGCCGAACCGCCACCACTCCAGCCGGCGGGCGCATCGGCCGGCAGCGGAGCTCCTTTTAATCGATGCGCAGTTCCCCAAGAGACCGAGACTGATGAATATTTATGTTGGCAACCTGGCCTATAGCGTGACCCAAGACGATCTGCGCGAGGCTTTCGGTGCCTACGGCAATGTCGAGAGCGCGAACCTGATCACCGATAAGTTCACCGGTGATTCCAAGGGCTTCGCTTTCGTCGAAATGCCCAGCAATTCCGAGGCCGACGCGGCCATCAAGGGTCTGAACGAGACCCCGCTCAAGGGGCGTCCTCTGCGCGTCAACCAGGCCAAGCCGCGTTCCGATCGTCCGTCGCGTAGCGGCGGCGGTGGCTCGCGCTGGTAACAGCCGGGTCCGGCTCAGGCTGGACGACTGAAAAAGCCGCACTCGCCGGATGGTCTTGGACCGACGGCGGGTGCGGCTTTTTTGCGTCTGATACCTGGCTGGTTTGCAATCGGCGAAACAAGCGTGCGGCGAGTGAATCACGTGATTCACTCGCCTGTTCAGTGCCCTCTATATTCAGGCGGCGGCCATCATCGCCCGCACGTCCGCCTCGACCTCGCCGATCGGCTTGATGTCGAAGTTTTCGATCAGCACCTTGGCGACGTTCGGCGACAGGAAGGCCGGCAGGGTCGGCCCGAGCCGGATGTGCTTCACGCCCAGATGCAAGAGCGCCAGCAGCACGATGATCGCCTTCTGTTCGTACCAGGCGATGTCGTAGGAGATCGGCAGCTCGTTGATGTCGTCGAGTCCGAACGCCTCCTTGAGCTTCAAGGCGATATAGGCCAGCGAATAGGAGTCGTTGCACTGTCCGGCGTCGAGCAGGCGCGGGATGCCGCCGATGTCACCGAGATCGAGCTTGTTGTAGCGATACTTGGCACAGCCGGCGGTGAGGATCACGGCCTCCTTGGGCAGCGCCTTGGCCACATCGGTGTAATAGGAGCGCTGCTTGTGACGCCCGTCGCAGCCGCCCATGACGACGAAGCGCTTGATGGCGCCGGACTTGACGGCGTCGATCACCTTGTCGGCCAGCGCCATCACCTGCGCATGGGCGAAGCCGCCGACGATCTCGCCCTGCTCCAGTTCGGTCGGGGGCGCGCAGGTCTTGGCGCGCTCGATCAGCGGCGAGAAGTCCTTGACCCCACCCTCGGGACGGTCGGCGATGTGCATGGCACCCGGCCAGCCGGCCTGTCCGGTGGTGAAGATCCGATCGCGATAGCTGTCCTTGACCGGGGTGATGCAGTTGGTGGTCATCAGGATCGGGCCGTTGAAGGCCGCGAACTCCTTGTCCTGCTCCCACCAGGCGCCGCCATAGTTGCCGACGAAGTGCGCGTACTTCTTGAACGCCGGATAGTAGTGCGCCGGCAGCATCTCGCTGTGGGTGTAGACGTCGATGCCGGTGCCCTCGGTCTGCTTGAGCAGCTCCTCCATGTCCTTGAGGTCGTGACCCGAGATGAGGATGCCGGGATTGTGGCGCACACCGAGATTGACTGTGGTGATCTCGGGGTGGCCGTAGGTCGTGGTATTGGCCTCGTCGAGCAGCGCCATGGCGGTCACGCCGAACTCGCCGCACTTGAGCACCCAGCCGATCAGCGCTTGGATGTCGGATTCGGTCAGGCTGGCGGCCAGGGCGGAAACCATGAAGTCATAGATCTCGGCCTTCTCGAAACCGAGCACGGCGGCATGATCGGCGTAGGCGGCCATGCCTTTGAGACCATAGACCAGGAGTTCATGCAACGAGCGCACGTCCTCGTTGGTTTGCGACAGCACGCCGACGACCAGCGCCTTGGCCTCGTATTGATCGGGGGTGCCGGTCCAGTTGACGGCATCCAGATCACTGGAATAGCCAATGGTGGCCTTGAGCGCATCGCGGCGGGCGATGATGGCCTGGATTCTCGCTTCCAGGCGCGCATCGTCGAAATTGGCGTTGGTGATGGTCACGAACAGCGCTTCGGCGACGAAACGCCCCACACCCGGATCGGGCGTGCCCTGCCTGGCCGCGTCCTCGGCGACGACCGCCAGTCCCTTGAGCAGATAGACCAGCAGATCCTGCAAATGGGCGGTCTTGGAATGCTTGCCGCAGACACCCTTGGTGGTGCAGCCAAAACCCTTGGATGCTTCTTCGCACTGGAAACAGAACATACTCATGGCAGACTCGCTCTCGCTTCGGATCAACAGGATCGTTCGATGGCGCGAGCATGTCATCTCGCGACATCGGACGACTTGATGTGAGTCAAGCGGCGAGCGCCAGGAGGAGGCAATGCTGCACAGCCCCCCTGGATCGCCAGACGATACGGGGCAAGGGCCAAAGCCTGTCGCAGACTGTCAGAGATGCGCTCCTAACAATTGGATAGCCACCGCTCCAACAGTGGCCGCAGAAAGCGCCCGGTATGGGACCGCTCGTCGCTGGCGATGGTCTCGGGCGTACCGACCGCGACCACCTGCCCGCCCCGGTCGCCCCCCTCCGGCCCCAGATCGATGATCCAGTCGGCGGTCTTGATGACGTCGAGATTGTGCTCGATCACCACCACGGTGTTGCCCTGGTCGCGCAGTCGATGCAGCACTTCGAGCAGATGCTTGACGTCGTGGAAGTGCAGCCCGGTGGTCGGCTCGTCGAGGATGTAGAGGGTGCGCCCGGTGTCGCGCTTGGAGAGTTCGCGGCTGAGCTTGACGCGCTGCGCCTCGCCGCCCGAGAGCGTGGTCGCGCTCTGGCCGAGCTGGACATAGGACAGACCCACGTCCATCAGCGTCTGGAGCTTGCGCGCGATCACCGGCACCGGGGCGAAGAAGTCGAGCGCCTCCTCGACGGTCAGATTCAGCACCTCGTCGATGGATTTGCCTTTGTAGCGGATCTCCAGCGTCTCGCGGTTGTAGCGCCGCCCGCGACAGACCTCGCACTGCACATGCACGTCGGGCAGGAAGTGCATCTCGACCCGGATCACGCCGTCGCCCTTGCACGCCTCGCAACGCCCGCCCTTGACGTTGAAGCTGAAGCGCCCGGCGTCATAGCCGCGCGAGCGTGCCTCGGGGACGGCGGCGAACAGGTCGCGCACCTGGTTGAACAGCCCGGTGTAGGTCGCCGGATTGGAGCGCGGCGTGCGGCCGATGGGACTCTGATCGATGTCGACCACCTTGTCGAACTGCTCCAGTCCCTCGATGGCCGTATGTGGCGCGGGCGTGAGGCTGGCGCCGTTGAAGTGACGCGCGACCACCGGAAACAGGGTGTCGTTGATCAGGGTCGACTTGCCTGAGCCCGAGACGCCGGTGATGCAGCAGAGCGTACCGACGGGGATCGAGACATCGATCGCGCGCAGGTTGTGACCGCTCGCCCCCAGGATGCGCAACTGGCGTGCGGGGTCGTTGGGCGTGCGCCGGGCGGGGATCTCGATGCGCAGCTCGCCGGACAGATAGCGTCCGGTCAATGAGGCCGGGTTGGAGGCGATCTCATCCGCCGTGCCCTGAGCGACAATCTCGCCGCCATGCGCGCCGGCGCCCGGTCCCAGATCCACCACCCAGTCGGCGGTGCGGATCGCCTCCTCGTCGTGCTCGACCACGATCACGGTGTTGCCCAGGTCGCGCAGATGGGTGAGCGTCTTCAGGAGCCGCGCATTGTCGCGCTGGTGCAGTCCGATCGAGGGTTCGTCGAGGATGTACATGACCCCGACCAGCCCGGCCCCGATCTGGCTGGCGAGCCGGATGCGCTGGGCCTCACCGCCCGAGAGCGTCTCAGCGCTGCGTTCGAGCGTCAAATAGTCGAGTCCGACGTCGACCAGGAAGCGCAACCGGGTGGCGATCTCGGTGATGACCGGGGCGCCGATCGCGCCACGCTGGCCCGGCAGTTCCAATGTCTCGAACAGACGCAGCGACTCGCCGACCGGCAGGCCCGAGATCGCCGGCAGGTTGTGCCCGCCGATGAACACATGACGCGCGGCTTCGTTCAGGCGCGTGCCCCGGCAGGCCGGACAGGGTCGCTGCGAGAGATAGCGCGCCAGCTCTTCGCGCACCGTGTTGGACTCGGTCTCGCGATAGCGCCGTTCCATGTTGCGCAGGATGCCCTCGAACACCTGCGGCTTGGGACTGCCCTTGGCGTGCGGCAGCTTGAGCCGGATCTTCTCGTCGCCGCTGCCGTAGAGGACCACGGCGCGCACCGGCTCGGGCAGTTCGATCCAGGGGATCTCGACATCGAAGCCATAATGCTCGCCGAGCGAGCGGATCAGTTGGAAGTAATAGGCGTTGCGCCGATCCCAGCCGCGCACCGCGCCGCCGGCCAGACTCAGTTCCGGATGCATCACCACCTTGCCGGGATCAAAGAAGGGCTCCACGCCCAGCCCGTCGCAGGTCGGACAGGCGCCGGCCGGATTGTTGAACGAGAACAGACGCGGCTCCAGCTCCGGCAGACTGTAGCCGCAGAGCGGACAGGCGAATTTGGACGAAAAGGTCAGCTCGGGACGCTCGGGTTCATCAATCCAGCCGACCTGGACGAGGCCGCCGGAGAGGTTGAGCGCGGTCTCGAACGATTCGGCCAGACGCAGCGCCAGATCGGCGCGCACCCGGAAGCGGTCGACGACGACCGCGATGTCGTGCTTCTTCTTCGGGTCCAGCTCGGGCGGCGCGTCCAGCTCATACAAGTGCCCATCGATGCGGGCGCGCACGAAACCCTGGGCGTGCAGCTCACCGAGCAGGCGCTGATACTCGCCCTTGCGCGCCGCGACCACGGGCGCGAGCAGCATCAGCTTCTCGCCCTCGGGCAGCGCCAGCACCCGGTCGACCATCTGGCTGATGGTCTGGGCGTCGAGCGGCTCGCCATGAGTGGGGCAACACGGCTGACCGACGCGCGCGAACAGCAGGCGCAGATAGTCGTGGATCTCGGTGATGGTGCCGACGGTGGAGCGCGGATTGTGCGAGGTGGTCTTCTGCTCGATGGCGATCGCCGGGGACAGCCCCTCGACATGGTCGATGTCGGGCTTCTCCATCATCGACAAAAACTGACGCGCATAGGCCGACAGCGACTCGACATAGCGCCGCTGTCCCTCGGCATAGAGGGTGTCGAAGGCGAGCGAGGACTTGCCCGAGCCGGACAGCCCGGTCAGCACGATCAGGCGCTCGCGCGGCAGATCCAGGTCGATGTTCTTGAGATTGTGGGTGCGCGCACCGCGCAGTCGGATCATTTGCATGAAACAGCCCCGTGCTCAGACCTGACGCTCGGCGGCCTTGGCCAGTGTCCAGTGACGTTCCATCGCTTCGCGGGTCTCCAGGCTCGGTTCGAGCCCTTGGTCGCGCAGCCCGCACTCGACCTGGGCGAAGCGACGCTCGAAGCGCTGATTGGCGGCGCGCAAGGCCTGTTCGGCGTCCACGCCCATATGACGGGCCAGATTGACGCAGGAGAACAGCAGATCACCGATTTCGTGGACGCGCTCGGTCTGATCGGCGTGCTCGGCCAGGGTCGCGCGACACTCGGCGAGTTCTTCCTCGACTTTGTCGAAGACGGCCGACACTTCGTCCCAATCGAACCCGACCCGTGCGGCACGACGCTGGAGCTTCTCGGCACGCACCAGGGCCGGCAGTGCGCGCGCGACGCCGGCCAGGATTCCGTTCGACTCCCCGCTCTCGGCGCCCGCGCGCTCGGCAGCCTTGATCTGTTCCCAGCGGACCCGGATGGCCGCCGTATCCGCCAGTTCGGCCGCGCCGAAGACATGCGGATGGCGCCGGATCAGCTTGTCGCAGATCGCCGCGACCACGTCGGCGAAGGCGAAATGTCCGCCCTCCTCGGCCATGCGCGCATGGAAGACGACCTGGAGCAACAGGTCGCCGAGTTCATCGCGCAAAGCCGCCATGTCCTCGTGCTCGATCGCCTCGGCGACCTCGTAGGCCTCCTCCAGCGTATAGGGCAGGATGGTGCGGAAGGTCTGCTCCAGATCCCAGGGACAGCCGTCCTCGGGATCGCGCAGGCGCGCCATGATGGCGATGAGTCGGTCGATCGGTGGGGTGTCGGTCATGGCAACCCGTGGTGATGGAAACGCTTGACGGTCGGGAGACGGTATCACAGCGTACCGAACTCGGTTAAGCTTGGTGCGATGAGCTGATTCTCCCGACCCTCGCCCGCCAAGGCCGGCGACGCACAACCTGGGGTGATTGCCGCGCATGTCACTGATTCCGAGCGCCGACGAACTCCTGCGGCTGGCCCCGGACGCCGCGTCCGTCAAGGCGGCCAAGGGACTGGTCATCCCGGCCAAATGGCCCCGGCTCGGCTATGACGAGACGGCGGTCTGGGGCGAGTGCCAGGGCAGCGGCTCCAAACCCTATCAGACGCAGATCGATCTCTCCGGTCCGGCCTTCCGCTGTAGCTGCCCGAGCCGCAAATTCCCCTGCAAGCATGGTCTGGCGCTCGGTCTGCTGTATCTGCAACATCCCGATCGCTTCACGCACACCGATCCGCCCGACTGGGTCGGCGAGTGGCTGGCCTCGCGCGCCCAGCGCAGTGAACGCCAGACGAAACGCCAGGAGTCGGCCGCGAGTGCCGGCTCAGCGCCGTCCGATCCCCGGGCCGCCGCGCGCCGCGAGGCCGAGCGTCAACGACGTCTGACGGAGGGTCTCGGCGAGCTGGAAGCCTGGCTGGCCGATCGGCTGCGTCAGGGGCTGGCCCAGCTCCAGGGTCAATCAGAGATCTGGACCGCCATGGCCGCGCGTCTGGTCGACGCCCAGCTTCCGGGACTGGCGGAGCGGCTGAGACGCGCGGGCGCGCTGGTCGGTCGCGGCGAGCACTGGCCGAGTCGACTGCTGGCCGAACTCGGCCGGCTTCAACTGCTGATCGACGGCGCCCGACGCCTGGACAGCCTGCCGGCCGGCGAGCAGGCCGATCTGCGCGCGGCCCTGGGTCTGGCCCTGGACAAGGCCGTCGTGCTGGAGACAGGCGAGCGCCTCAGTGACGACTGGCAGGTGCTGGGCGTTCACATCGCCGAGGACGAGCGGCTGGTGATGCGCCGCGTCTGGCTCCAGGGCCGAACCAGCGACCGCCCGGCACTGGTGCTGGACTACAGCCACGGTCAAGCGAGCTTCGAGCCAATGCTGACGGTCGGTGACACGCTGGCCGCGACCCTCGCCTTCTACCCCAGTGCCGCGCCCATGCGCGCGCTGTTCGTCGATTCGCTGCGCCGTCTCCCGGAGGCTGCGTCCCGGCTGCCCGTCCCGCTCGCAGACGCGCTGGAGCGGCTGGCCGACCAGATCGCCGCCAATCCCTGGCCAGCCGTTCGCGCATTGGGCCTCTCAGGCGTCCCGCAGCCCGACACGGTCGACGACTGGCGGCTGTACGTCGGCGAGTCCACGACGCTGCGTCTGCAACTCGACACGGACGCGGCCTGGTCGCTCGTCGCGGCCGCCGGCGGTTCTCCGGTCACCCTGTTCGGCGAATGGGATGGCGAGTCGCTGCGCCCGCTCAGTGCCTGGACTCCGGAGCTGATCTGGACCGCCGACACCGCCCGGAGCGACCGCTGATGTCACCGCTCGACCAACTGGCCACCCAACTCCTCATCGGCACCGACCGGCGCGCGCCCGAATGGCCGAGCGCGGACGGCGAACTCGGTCGTCTGTCCACCCGGATCCAGGCCGACGCGGCCGCCTCGACCGAAACGAGCGCGCTGCGTCTGGCCGGCGTGCTCGCCGTCTGCTCGACCGCCGGTTTCCGGCCGCCGCCGACGGATCGACCACAACCCCCGCCCTGCCCCGAGGACGCGCGCCCCGTGGCGGCGGAACCCGAACTGGTGACGACGCTAGGCACCATCCTGGACGAGGGACCGGACCCGCTGCGCGTCCTGGCCCTGCGTCAGCTCGACGCCGCCGGCTACCTCCTGCCGCCGCGACTCCTGCCGCGCGCTCTGACGCTCGCGGTCCAACAGACCGATCTGCGTCCCTGGCTGCCGCCTGTGGTCGGCGAGCGCGGACGCTGGCTGGCGCACCTCCATCCGGAGTGGTCGCCCGCCCTCACGCTGGACGAGACGCCGCCCGCCCCCGACTGGTGGGACAGCGGCACGCTGGACCAGCGGTGTCGGTTCCTGGCGGCCCAGCGTCGCCGCGACCCAGCCGAAGCGCGCGAGCGACTGGCCCAAACCCTGGGTGAAACCGACGCGCGCGGACGCACCCGACTGCTCGCTGAGCTGGAGACCGGCCTGAGCCTGGAGGACCAGGACGTTCTGGAGACCTGTCTACAGGACCGGAGCAAGGAGGTGCGCCGACAGGCCGGCACCCTGCTCGCCCGCCTGCCCGACAGTCGCTATGTCGCCCGTCTGACCGAGCGCGTCGGCGCCTGTCTCGGCCAGACGCGCAAGCGCCTGCGACAGGTGCTGACGATCGAGCCGCCCGCCGCCTTCGAGCCGGACTGGACGCTGGATGCCATCGAGGAGACGCCTCCCAAGGGCGAGCGACTCGGCCAGCGCGCTTGGTGGCTCTACCAACTGGCGCGCGCTCTGCCGCTCGGCTGGTGGACCGGCCAGAC
The DNA here is from genome assembly GCF_000025485.1 of Allochromatium vinosum DSM 180. Lineage (NCBI taxonomy): Bacteria > Pseudomonadati > Pseudomonadota > Gammaproteobacteria > Chromatiales > Chromatiaceae > Allochromatium > Allochromatium vinosum. The sequence continues at coordinate 3,136,993 of NC_013851.1, forward strand.
CGGACTGGACCCGGCCGGCTGCGTGCGCTGGGCCAAGAGCACCGATTGGGAACTCGCCCTGCTGCGGGCCTGGAGCGAGGCGCTCGCCCGCACCCCGGCGCTCGACTGGACCGAGGCGATCCTGAACCGGCTGCCGGTCGAGGGACTGGCGCTCGATCCGCTGGACCTCGTCGACCGGCTCCCGGCCGCCGAGCGCGAAACCTACTGGCTGGCCCTGATCGAGCGTCCGCCCCGTGGCCTGTCCCTGGGTCTGCTGCTGACCCGCTTCACCCAGGGACTGATGCGCGAGGGTCTGCCCGGCCTGTCCGTGCCCGGCGCGCGGCGTCTGCTCGATCGGCTCTATCGTCAGGGCGGTGCCGGCCGTCTGGTCCAGGACTACAGCCTGCGCCGCGCCCTTCCCGGCTTCATCGCCTGTCTGCCGGACGCACTGCTCGACGAAGCCGCCGACGGCTGGCCGCGCGAGAGCCTGGACTCGCCCGCCGCGACCGAGACCCAGGCCCAAATTCTGGCCATCGTTCGGCAACGCCAGATCCTCAACCACCATCTTCTTCAGACAGGGCGATCCGCATGAATCAGATCCTGCGCCAGCACGCCGAACAGTCCTTCGCCGAGGAACTCGACGCACTCAAGCAGAGCGACAACCGCCAGCGTCCGCCCAACTGGGCCATGTCGCCCTGGGCGGTGGCGACCTATCTGCTCGGCGGACGGCTCGACAACGGCTTCGAGGTCAGTCCCAAGTACATCGGCAGCCGGCGGCTGATCGAGACCGCAATCGCCACCCTGACCACCGATCGCGCCCTGCTGCTGTTCGGGGTGCCGGGGACGGCCAAGTCCTGGGTCTCGGAGCATCTGGCCGCCGCTGTCTGCGGCGACTCGACCCTGCTCATCCAGGGCACCGCCGGCACCAGCGAGGAACAACTGCGCTACGGCTGGAACTATGCCGAACTGCTGTCGAAAGGCCCCTCGACCCAGGCCCTGGTACAAAGCCCGCTGATGCGCGCCATGGAACAGGGCAAGATCGCCCGTGTCGAGGAACTGACGCGCATCCCGGCCGATGTCCAGGACACGCTGATCACCCTGCTCTCGGAGAAGTCGCTGCCCGTGCCCGAGCTGGGCACCGAGATCCAGGCCGTGCGCGGCTTCAACGCCATCGCCACCGCCAACAACCGCGACAAGGGCATCAACGAACTCTCCAGCGCCCTCAAGCGCCGCTTCAACACCGTGGTGCTGCCGCTGCCGTCCAGCGCGGACGAAGAGGTGGCCATCGTCAGCAAGCGCGTGGCCGAGCTCGGACGCGCGCTCGATCTGCCCGCCGAGCCGCCCGCCTTGAAGGAGGTGCAGCGTGTGGTGCGCATCTTCCGCGAGTTGCGCAACGGTCAGACCGAGGACGGCAAGACCAAGCTCAAGGCCCCGAGCGCCACGCTCAGCACCGCCGAGGCCATCTCGGTCATCAACAACGGCGTGGCGCTCGCCGCGCACTTCGGCGACGGGGTGATGCGCGCCGGCGACATCGCTTCGAGCCTGATCGGCGCCATCGTCAAGGATCCGGTGCAGGATGCGCTGGTCTGGCGCGAGTACCAGGAGACCGTGATCAAGGAACGCGGCGACTGGAAGGATCTCTATCGCGCCTGCCGCGACCACGACTGAGCGCGCCGCGCCCACAGCGGGGGAGCCACATGGCCGATTCGCCCTTCCATCTCTTCGGCATCCGCCACCATGGTCCAGGCTGCGCGCGCAGTCTGCTCCAGGCGCTGGAGGCCCTGAACCCCGATTGCATCCTGGTGGAGGGTCCGCCGGAGGGACAGGCGCTGCTGGAATGGCTGCGCGATCCGGAACTGGCGCCGCCGGTCGCCCTGCTCGTCTACGATCCCAAGGACGCGCGCGAGGCCGTCTTCTATCCCTTCGCCGAGTTCTCGCCGGAATGGCAGGCGCTGCGCTTCGGACTCGAACGCGGTCTGCCGACCCGCTTCTTCGATCTGCCGGTCGCCCACCGGCTCGCGCTCGACGCGCCAGGCGAACCCCTGGCCGAAGACATCGAAGAAACCGAAACCGCTGCCGAAGATCCCGATGAAGTATCTGAGGCCGCCGCAGACCCCGACAGCGAACAGCGGCGTGAAGACCCGCTCGACTGGCTCGGCCGTGCCGCCGGCTACAGCGATGGCGAGTCCTGGTGGAATCATCTGGTCGAGGAACGCGGCGACGGTCTGCACCTGTTCGCGGCTATCCGCGAGGCCATGACCCTGGTGCGCGAGGAGTCGGGCGACGATCACTGGACGGCACACAGGCGCGAGCACGAGGCCCGACGCGAGGCGCACATGCGCAAGCTGATGCGTCAGGCGCGCAAGGAGGGTTTCGAGCGCATCGCCGTGGTCTGCGGGGCCTGGCACGTCCCGGCCCTGGCCGAACTGCCGAGCGCGACCGCCGACAACGCGCTCCTCAAGTCGCTGCCCAAGCGTGCGGTCGAGGCAACCTGGGTGCCCTGGTCCTATCCGCATCTGAGCACCGCCAGCGGCTATGGCGCCGGCATCGCCTCGCCCGGCTGGTACGAGCACCTCTGGCACAGCGCCCCGGAGCGACGGGCCATCGGCTGGGTCGCCCGGGCCGCGCAGTTGCTGCGCGCCGAGGATCTCGACTGCTCATCGGCCCATCTGATCGAGGCCGTGCGGCTGGCCGACGCGCTGGCGGCGCTGCGCGAACGCCCCCAGCCCGGTCTCGACGAACTCGACGAGGCCCTGCGCACGGTCGTCTGCCAGGGCGAGGAAGCGCCGCTGCGGCTCATCCATCGCGCGCTCGTCATCGGCGAGCGGCTGGGACGCATCCCGGAGCAGACCCCGGTCGTGCCCCTGCAACGCGACATCACCGAGCGCCAGCGCGCGGTGCGCCTGAAACCCGAGGCGAGCCGCAAGACGCTCGATCTCGACCTGCGCAAACCCACGGATCTGGCGCGCAGTCACCTGCTCCATCGTCTGTCGCTGCTCGGGATCGACTGGGGCGAAGTGCAGCGCACCGGGCGCTCGGTCAAGGGCACCTTCCACGAGGTCTGGACGCTGCAATGGGAGCCGCGGCACGCGCTCACCATCATCGAGGCCAGCCGCTGGGGCAACAGCGTCGAGGAGGCCGCCACCCGCCGCGTCATCGATGCCGCCGAACACGCCGACACACTGCCGGCCCTGTGCGAGCTGGTCGATCGCCTGCTGCTCGCCGATCTGCAAGCGGCCATCGTGCCGGTGACGCGCCGCCTGGAGGATCAGGCCGCCGTCGCCGGCGACGTGCCCCAGATGCTGGGCGCCATTCCGCCGCTGACCTCGATCCTGCGCTACGGCAACGTGCGCCAGACCGACAGCGGTCTGGTGGCTCATGTCCTCGCCGGACTGGTGCCGCGCGCCGCGCTCGCGCTGCCCGGCGCCTGCACGGCGCTCGACGACGAGGCCGCCGACGCCATGCGCACAGCCATCCAGGGCGCCGACCGCCCGCTGCGTCTGCTTCAGGACGCGGAGTTCGAGCAGGCGTGGTCGCAGGCGCTGATGAGTCTCGCCGAGAGCGCGACCTGTCATGCCCTGATCGGCGGTCTGGCCGCGCGCCTGCTGTTCGATGCCCAGCAGGCGGATCTGGAAACGACCGCGCGCCGTCTGTCGCTGGCTCTGTCGCTCGCCAATGATCCGGCGCCGGCCGCTGCCTGGCTCGAAGGTTTCCTCAACCGGAGCGCCCTGGTGCTGCTGCACGACCCGAGCCTCTGGGCCCTGGTCGACGACTGGGTCGCCGGCTTGAGCGAAGAGCATTTCGTGCGCGTGCTGCCGCTGGTGCGACGTGCCTTCTCGGCCTTCGCGCCGGCCGAGCGCCGCCAGCTCGGTGAACGCGCCCGGCGCCCGGCGAGCGTCGCGCCCCTGGCCATGACGGACACGGCCATCGATCCGGCACGCGCCGAGCGGCCCATCCCGCTGCTGCAACGTCTCCTGGGATTCGCACCATGACCGATCCGAGCCACCCGACCGACCCCGACCAGACCCGACTCCGGCGCTGGCGTCTCATCCTGGGCGAGCCGGCTGAATCCGGTTGCGGATGCGTGCTCTCCGGACTCGACGCACAGATCGACGCCGCGCTCGGTGCGCTCTACGATCCGGACGGTCCGGGCGGACTGCGCGGCGGCAGCGGCGCCTCCTCGCCGCGGGTCGCGCGCTGGCTCGGCGACATCCGCCGCTACTTCCCCGGACCGCTGGTACAGGTGATGCAGCGCGACGCCTTCGAGCGGCTGGATCTCAAGTCGATGCTGCTGCAACCCGAGCTGCTGGAAGCGGTGCAGCCGGACGTGCATCTGGTGGCCACGCTCATGGCCCTGCGCGGCATCCTCCCGGCTCAGACCCGCGACACCGCGCGCACCGTCGTCGCCCGGGTGGTCGCCGCACTCATGGCGCGGCTGGACGAACCGATGCGTGCGGCGGTCAGCGGTGCGCTCAACCGCGCCGAGCGCAACCGTCGTCCCCGACACGCCGAGATCGACTGGAACCGTACCATCCGCGCCAACCTGCGCCACTGGCAGGCCGACTATCAGACCCTGGTCCCGGAGCAGCTCATCGGCTATGGCCGTAAGGCGCGACGCACCCAGCGCGAGGTCGTGCTCTGCATCGACCAGAGCGGCTCCATGGCCAACTCGGTCGTCTATTCGAGCATCTTCGGCGCGGTCATGGCCTCGCTACCGGCCGTCAGGACGCATCTGGTGGTGTTCGACACCGCCGTGGTCGATCTCACGGCGGACCTGAGCGATCCGGTCGAGGTGCTGTTCGGCATCCAGCTCGGGGGCGGCACCGATATCAACCGTGCGGTCGGCTACTGTCAGGGACTGATCCGTGAACCGCGCAACAGTATCCTGGTGCTGATCTCGGATCTCTACGAGGGCGGCGTCGAACGCCAGTTGCTCCAGCGCGCCGCCGAACTCATCCAGTCCGGCGTACAGGTCATCGTGCTGCTGGCCCTGAGCGATGAAGGTGCGCCCTCCTATGACCACCAGCTCGCGGCCAAGCTGGCCGCGCTCGGCGCACCGGCTTTCGCCTGCACGCCCGACCAGTTCCCCGAACTCATGGCCGCTGCGATCCGGCGCGAGGACGTGGCGCTGTGGGCCGCGAAGCAGGGGCTGGTGACAGCACGGGCGGAGGGCTGAACCGGGTCCGGAACAGGAGGTGTCGCGTGACGCCTCAACGCGGCACGATCGAGAACAGAAAGCGCCGTTCGACCATCAGCCAGATCGAGCCGATCACGCCGATGTGGAGCAGCGTATTGACCCAAAACAGATCCAGGCCCGGCAACGGCGTGTTGTAGAGGATCAACAGCACATAGACATGCAGGATGAACACGTATAGCGAGTTCTGGCCCAGCGGAATGAGCAACCGGCCGATCGTGCGTTCGACAGGACGCCAGTAACGGCTCAGCAGATGATAGACGACGATGAAGGCGGCCACATCGTTCAGCAGCCGTCCCAGTCCCAGCGGGGTCTTCATGAACCAGGTTCGATACAGCTCACCGAAGATCTGCGGATCGATGACATCCATCTGACCCCAGGGCCAGAACAGCGGATGCGGGTTGTTGTTGGCGAGGAACAGAAATCCCGCCAGCAGCACGCCGCACAGATAGACCAGTCGGCGGCTTGCCGGCCCGGCGAGAAACTCCAGTGTGCGCTCGCGGTAGTACCCGACCAGCAGACCATTGAAGAACAGCAGTTGCCAGGTCAGGGTCGGAAAGGCGTGTTCGTAGCGCGCGCCGGTCGGATTGAGTTGCAGAACGTGATTCAGGGCATAGGCCCCCCAGCTCAGCAGCAGCACGACCCAGGCCAGACGTCGACTGAGCAGGTAGAGCGCAATCGGAGCAGCGGCCATCAGTACCACGTACAGGCCAATGACTTGGAACTGATGCGGGCCGATACGCAACAGCAGGATCTGCTTCAAATAGTCCCACCAGGCGGTCCAGGCGGGCGGATAGAGCGGAAACGACTCACCGGACCAGGGACTGGTCCAGTGCGTGAACTCGAACACATTGATTGCCGGGATCAGTCCGAACACGGCGATACTGGCGATCACGAACAGGTTCACCCTGTAGAGCTGCCAGGCGCGCTGCCACAGCAGGCGCGTCGCCGCCGCCAGTCCGTCGCGCTCCAGACGACGCCGATAAACCATCCCGACGACGACACCGGACAGGAAGACGAAGCCTTCAGCGCTCGAAACGAACGCGAGCCGATCCCAGGCGAACAGGCTCAAGGCCGACGCCAGTTCGAAATGCACGATGATCAGATAGACCATGATCAACCCGCGCAGCAGATCGATGCGCAGGTCGCGTCCGTTGTCGGAGGTCGGATAGGCGGCTGGTGAGTGATTCAAGCGTTGGGGTCACTTGGCATGGAGCGCGGGGAGTTCGTGCTCGATCCGCAAACACGGACGGCCCAGGTTCGGGCAATGCGTCGCGGCCATCGATAGCGCCCCGAATGTCCGCCATCACCACGGCCGTTCGAGGCGCCGAAACTCGCGCCAGCGCTCATCGAAGCCGCTCAGTAGATCATAGGCCTGATGGGTACGCCAGCCGATCAGGGCACCCGCATAGCGGATGACCTCGACATCGGACTCATCCGCGAGCAGCTCGGTGAGCAGGTCGGACATGACCGCCGCGTCGTTGAGCACGCCCAGCAGATCCTGGAGTCCTTTCAGGCGACCAATGAAGTCGTCGAGACCCGGAACGATGGGGGCGAAGAACTCGGCGGCATACCGCAGTTTCTTGCACTCGATGCGCAACAGATGCATCGACTCCGGATCGTTCCGGTCGAGTCCCAGACCCGCTTCCAGCACATGGCGCATGAGACGATCCAGCCGTTTGCGCGCATATTGCACGATCGGCCGTTCGAGCGTCCGACGCGCCTGCCGCGACAGCTCGGCCCGAGTCCAGGCGGCGTGCCCGAACCAGTCGGGAAAGTCGAGCTTGAAGGCCAGATAGCGTTCGCTGTCGAGCATCGCGCGCACCGGCTCATAGGCCGCTGCCCGCTGCCGCTCGGCGAGCGCGGCCAGCCGCTCGCCGCCGGACAGCGGCAGCCGGTCGCGAACGGCCGCCAGCCCCTCATCGATGAAGACGTCGAGATCCCGCGCCGCACCGAGCTGGTTGGCGATCCAGCGCAGTTCCTCGCTCCAGGGCCGGCTGACGGTCTTGGGCACCGCCGTGCGGAAGGCCGACAGGGCGGCGCGCATCCGCCGCGAGCTGACGCGCATCTGATGCACGCCCTCGGTGTCGTCCCAGGAGCGGGCCTGGTCCTCCCACGACAGCATGGCCTGAAAATCGTGGCACAGGATCTCGGCCAGCGCCTCGCTCACCGTCAGACCCGCATGCATGGGAACCGGTGTTTTGCTCTTCCGCTTGTTCATGGATCTCTCGCGATTCCGGAACCGGTTATCAGTTTATCCGGAAGTAGGCCACCTGCTCGTGCAACAGCTTGGAGAGGTCGTTCAACTGGGCACCCCGGCCGAATCCCGACTCGGCCGCCTCGGCATGATCCTGCGCCAGGGCCGCGATCTGATTGATGGCCACGGCGATCTCCTCGGCCATGCGGCTCTGCTCCTCGGCGGCGCCGGCGATCTGATGGGTCATGTCGGTCAGGATCGCCACGGATTCGGCGAAGGCGTCCAGATTCTGAACCGCCTGACCATAGTGATCGACGCTTTGCCGGGCGCGGTCACGATTGGCATGGATGACCTCGACGGCGGCACTGGAGCTGCTCCGTAGCGCGCCGATCAGCGTCTCGATCTCCTCGATCGAGCGCTGGGTGCGCTGCGCGAGCTGACGCACCTCGTCGGCGACCACGGCGAAGCCGCGACCATGTTCGCCGGCACGCGCCGCCTCGATCGAGGCGTTCAGCGCCAGCAGATTGGTCTGGCCGGCGATCTCGCGGATCACGCCGAGCACGTTGCCGACCGACTGGCTGCGATCGGCCAGACTCAGCACCACCTCGGCGGCCTGATCGATTTCATGCGCCAGGGCTTCGATGATTTGCGTCGTTTGATCGAGAATCTGACGGCTGTGTTCGATGCGCCGGCGGGCGTCGCTGGTGGCGTCGACGGCGCGGCTGGTGTGGTCGGCGACCTGCTGTGCCGCATTGGCCAAATGCGTGACCGCGTTATCCACATGGCCGGTCTCGGCCTTTTGGCGGTCGAATTGAATCTTGCTGTGCTCGGCCAGACGCACCATGTTGCTCGCCGAGTCATGCAGATCGCCGCTGGCCACATGCAGGTGTCCGATGATGTGGCGCAGACGCTCGGCCATGCCCTGCAGCGCGCGCATCAATGTTCCGACTTCGTCCTGGCGTCCGGTCTCGAAGGAGACATTCAGATCGCCCTCGGCCAGCGCGGATACGGTGACAACGGCCGTATGCAGGGGACGCAGAGCATGGCGCATGTAATAGAACAAGCCTAGGGACGCCAGGATCAGCAGCAGGGCGACCCCGGTATAGGCGATGAGCTCGAAGCGACGCTGTTCGAGATGAGCGGCCGTAGCGTCGGCGACACTGACCAGATGCGCCAGCGGCTGTCCGTCGACGCCGGGCAGCGGCAGGAGCGTGGCCGTGTAGGTCGCCGTATCGATGGATCGGGTCTGGCGGTCGATCCGTCCCAGCGCCGGCCAGGTCAGCCCCAACTGTTCGAAGAGATCCGGACGCGTGCCGGCGAACAGCGAGCCTTCGGCACTGACCAGATAGACCTCGGCATCCTGTATGGCCTTGAACCGCTCCAGAACCGTGCTCAGTGATCTCTGAAACACGACCGTACCAATGGGTTCATGGCGCACCAGCAGCCGAAACGCCAGCAGCGCGACGGGTTCGCCCTGCGCATTGAGCCCGAGGCCGTGCTTGGGCCGATTATCGGCAGCCGCAGCCGTGACCAGGGCTTGCACATGGCTGGAGACAGCCGACGCCTCATCGCCATACAGACGCTCGCCATCGAGCTTTAACACGATCAGCTGATCGAAATAGCCCTGCTCGCTGACCAGATTGATCAGTGACTCGACGGCCTGACGCGCGGCCTGCGCATCGCCGCTCTTGAGCGCCTGCCGCAATGCGAAGTCGCGCTCGAAGTCGACCATGCCGGTGTTCATGTGCTCGAACAGACGTTCCAGACTTTGGTTCCAGACCAGACTGCGGCCCGAGGCCGCCTCCTGGGTGAGGCGTTGTTCGAGTCGGAGGTTGCCGGCCTGGGCGACCAGGATCAGGGCGGCGGCGACCGTCAGGGTGACGAGGATCGCCGCAAGGGTGACGCTTTTTCGGATAGTCATGAGTCACTCGGCGTCTCGGTGGCCGATGGAGAGGGGTGCGCGATGGATGCAACAGCGGGGCGGCTGGAAGGGCTGCATTACAGCAGAGCCATGTGACCGGGTGATGACAACCGGGCACAGCCGGTCAAGTGTTCTTCGAAAACCCTGCCGCTCACACTGAACGCGGTTTATGATTCGACCCTTATGCTCTCGACAGACACAGGCCGGCCCGTGAATCGACCAAACCGCTCCCATCCCGAGATCCCGAACGTGCCCATGCTGGCCTTGGAACGCCGCGCCGCCGCCGGACTCGCCGCCATCTTCTCGACCCGGATGCTTGGGCTGTTCATGGTGCTGCCGGTGCTGGCGCTCTATGCTCACGACCTGCCCGGCGCCACGCCGCTGCTGGTCGGACTGGCGATCGGCGCCTATGGGCTGACCCAGGCGCTGTTCCAGATCCCGCTCGGGCTGCTGTCGGATCGAATCGGGCGCAAGCCGGTGATCTATGGCGGGCTGGTGCTGTTTCTGGTGGGCAGTCTGGTCGCGGCCCTGGCCGACAGCATCCAGTGGGTGATCATCGGGCGCGCACTCCAGGGCAGCGGCGCGATCGCAGCGGCCATCATCGCCCTGACCGCCGATCTCACCCGCGACGAGGTGCGTACCAAAGGCATGGCGGCGATCGGGATCAGTGTCGCCCTGTCTTTCGCTGCCGCGCTGGTGCTGGGACCGCCGCTCACGGGGTTGATCGGGATCTCGGGTCTGTTCTGGCTCACGGCCCTGCTCGCACTCGGCGGGATGCTGCTGCTGGCTGCTGTCGTGCCCGATCCCGAGCAGTCGAAGGTCCATCGCGACGCCCAGCCGGTGCTCGATCAGCTCGCCGGCGTGGTCCGCGATCCGACACTGATCCGGCTGGATCTGGCGATCTTCATGCTGCATCTGACCATGGTCAGTCTGTTCGTGGTGCTGCCGCTGTCGCTGCGCGAGGCCGGGCTGCCCGTGACCGAGCACTGGATGCTCTATCTGCCGGCGGTACTGGTGGCGATCCTGGCCATGGTGCCCTTCATCGTGCTCGCCGAGCGGGGCGGACGGGTACGTTCGGTCCTGATCGGCTCGGTGGCGGTGCTCGCGCTCTCGATGCTGGGCTTCTATCTGTTCAATCAAACGCTGTGGCTGGTCGGGGTGCTGCTGGCGGTAGTCTTCACCATCTTCAATCTGCTGGAGGCGGTGCTGCCCTCGCTGGTCTCCAAGGCGGCGCCGGCCGGGACCAAGGGCACGGCCATGGGCGTCTTCTCCAGCTCGCAGTTCGTCGGCGCCTTTCTCGGCGGCCTGCTCGGCGGGCTGGCGCATGAGCAATTCGGTGGCGAGGCGGTCTATCTGGTCGGGATGCTGACGGCCCTGCTCTGGCTGCGGCTGGTCTGGACGCTGCCGATCCCGGAGAACCTGAGTCGTCATGTGATCGCGCTCGGCACCTCGGGCGCCACGCTCGATGTCTCCAGCCTGGAACGGCGGCTGCTGGAGATTCCGGGCGTGAAAGAAGCCGTGATCGCCCTCGACGAGGGCGTCGCCTATCTCAAAGTGGACAGTCGTCAGACCGATTGGGCAAGATTGCAGACGTTTTCGGCGGCCAACGCCTAGCCCGACCGGCTAGTCGACTGGTCGCTTTCGGATTTATATGAGGTCGATAACCGGCGTCCGCGCGCGACCGGTGGGAGTTTAGAGACATGGCGACACGAGGTGTCAACAAGGTGATCCTGATCGGCAATCTGGGTGCCGATCCCGAGGTGCGTTACATGCCCAGCGGCGATGCCGTGGCCAATGTGCGCATCGCCACCAGCGAGAGCTGGAAGGATCGCAATACGGGCGAGTTGCAGGAGCGGACCGAGTGGCACAACGTGGTCTTCTTCGGCAAGCTCGCCGAGATCGTCAAGCAGTATCTGCACAAGGGGTCCAAGATCTACGTCGAGGGCAAGCTGCGCACCCGCAAGTGGCAGGCCCAGGATGGTCAGGATCGCTACACTACCGAGGTCGTCGTCGACATGGGCGGCACCATGCAGATGCTCGACAGTCGGCCGGGCGGTGCCTCCTCCGTGCCCTTTGACGACGCCCCGCCGTCTGCGCGCGGCGGTAGCGGTTCGGGCAGTGGCCGGCCAACCGCACCAAACGCGCCCCGGCCGAGCAATCAGGACAGCGGCGGCTTCGGCGGCGGGGCCGATTTCGACGACGACATCCCATTCTAAGTGCGCAGCTTTGCTAGTCGAATCAAGCTCTTATGGCATAAAAACCACAAGTATCTCTGAAGTTCCACCTCAAAGTCATCCGCAATCCCTTGAGGTGTACGGGGTCGCATCCTGAAAATAATTCGCTATCAGCGAATATTGACGCACTGAAGGCGAACAGGCAAAATATAAACGTTGCTTAACCAGACTAACAGCTCGCGCAACATAGACCCCGTGTCTAGGGAGGCCTTCAGGCCTCTACCTACTCTGCCGGCCACATCGGTCGACGCCCTCGCCGGGGTGCCGCGTGCCGGACGAGAAATTTGGGACGACGAGCCGCGAGACTCGTCGTCATGTTGCTAGGTAGGTAAAACCGCAGTCTAGTCCGCCTCTGTTACCCGCGAGGAGTTGGGCATTCCGTCCAACTCGTAACAAGAGGAATTAGCTATGACTGATCGAAAGAGCAACAGACTGCGGAAGCTACTCAGGAATCTTAAAAGGCTTCTCCTAAACAAGCATGTTTGGCGTCTTATCTTATGGGTGTTCAGACTGCTTGCTTGGCTAGAGGGTTGGCCAGAAGATAAATGAGTAGCAACCTACCTGAATGCAGCGTTAGATAATCATGTTGAATCAAGCTCTTAAATTGACAAGACAGTTTCACCGGATGAGCCAGGCTGCTCTTGCGGAGAAACTGAGCATTTCCAAGTCTTATTTGTCCGAGTTGGAGAGCGGCAAGAAGATTCCGACTATAGATATTTTGGAGCGATATTCCGCCACTTTCAAAGTTCCAACCTCGTCATTCTTGATTTTTTCTGAGAATATTGCAACTGGAGAAACCGCGTTTAAACCTGCAAAGAAGGCTCTTCGCATAATGGAATGGATTGCCGAGAGCGCCGATGAAGAAAATTAAATCCCCATATGCAATCAATCAATCTCCACTCTACAAGATCTACTCGCTCAAGAAGCTCTGCGAAGTATTGAAATTTGATCGCAAGGTGATAGCCAAGCTATTGAAGTCGCAAGATAATTATAAAAAGTTCCACCAGCATGACGGCGCCAAGTCTCGCCTAATAGAATATCCAAAGCCTCGTCTAGAGGCGGTGCACAAGCGAGTTTTTTCCCTTCTTTCCAGAATAACTACGCCTGAATACCTTCACTCTGGCGTTAGTGGTCGCTCCTATATAACTAATGCACAACAGCATAGCAGCGCACTTGCTGGATTCAAGCTTGATATCAAGTCATTTTTCTTGAGCACTACGACTGATCATATCTACAAGCTTTTTAGGTTTTCTTTCGGTTGTAGCTTTAAGGTATCACAAACACTAGCTTCCCTGCTTTGTGTTTCTGGACATCTACCAACCGGAAGTTGTGCTAGCCAAGTCCTGGCATTCTTTGCGCACAAAAAGATGTTCGATAAACTTGCAAAAACCGTAAATCAGTTTGGCGGCAAAATGACTCTGTACGTAGATGACCTCTACGTATCAATTCAGTACGTCAAGCGGTGGCATATTCGCCGTCTAGACCGCATAATCCGTGGTAACGGTTTGTTCGCGCACAAAGGACGCGTTTATCAGAGGGTAAAACCTAAGCTGATTACAGGTGTCATCCTTATTGATGGCAAAATGAAACTGCCCCATGCAAAACATCGCAAGATCAGAGATACTCGGAATGCAGCTCGCATATGCAGCAGCCGCAGTCAGAAGAGTCTTTTGATGAGATCGTTGGTGGGGCAGCTAACAACAGGTAGCTTACTCGACCCTAGTCTTAAATCAAGGGTAAAACCTGCTCGAAGCTACCTACAGCGTCTCGAAAAACAACACCAAGTTTAAGAGGCTGTCTAAAAACTAAGAAATTGATTTTTATGTATATTTTTTGGAAAATATGGCAAGGTTCACGAGTCAATTAACTTCACTCATGTCGTGAATATGACTTCAAAAAAAGAATCTTCGCAAAAATACCCAAGCGATATCTCCGATGAAGAATGGGAGATTGTTGAAAGCATTTTCGAAGAACTTGAGCCTTATACAACAGGCCGACCAAGATCAAGTGATCTACGTGAAATCTTGAACGCTATTTTTTATTTAAACAAAACAGGTTGTCCGTGGCGTTATTTGCCAAATGATTTTCCATCCTACAAACTGGTTAACTATTACTACAATAAGTGGACAGATAACAAATTGCTTGAAAATCTTAATACCGCTTTACGCGAGCAATTACGCGAAAAAAAAAGACCGAAAACCAGATCCAACAGGCGCGATCATCGACAGCCAAAGTGTCAAGGGAACCCCTGAGTCTAGACGGGCCTCTGGGTTCGATGGCGGTAAGTTAGTCAAAGGCCGCAAGCGGCATATCGTTGTAGATACAATGGGTTGCGTGCTTGTCGTGTGGGTGCATGCCGCCAACATGTTTGATGGCACAGCTGCACGCGAAGTGATCGCACGCTTATTTCTACTCATCCAATCCGTCAAAATTATTTGGGCGGATGGAGCCTACGCCGGGGCAGAGCTGATTGAGTGGGTATTTAAGCAGTTTGCCTGTACGCTCACTATTGTTAAGAAGCAGACCGGTCGCCAAGGTTTTCATGTCTTGCCACGTCGTTGGGTCGTTGAAAGAACATTCGCTTGGCTTGGTCGTTCGCGTCGATTGAGTAAAGATTACGAGCGTAAGCCAACCTCAAGTGAGTCTCAAGTTTACTTGGCGTCTAGTCGGTTGTTGCTTCGCCAAATTTGCAATAATCAAATTCACTATAAATTGGCTACTAGCTAGAAAAGACTGTTTTTCCAGTTTCTAGACAGCCTCTAAGTTGGGACCATCATTCCACACGGCAGAATTGGATGCCTGATTAGACCAATGACGCCTAATCGGTCATTTAATTGGGTTGATCAAAATATCGACATAAGCCGAGCAATCCTGTTAAGGCCAGCGCATCAATAGGCAGTGCCTGACACGTTCCCATAATTGAAAAAAGCGAAATATGGCCAGCGGAACATTGCTGCGACAACTCATCAAATCGGGAACGCAAGGTGATGCTGCTGGCTTCCGTGCGGCATCCGAAGCCGTTATCAAAGAGGAGCGCGAAAAGAACCATCATCTGCTCGCCAATGACTTGGAGCGTTTGCTTTATGGCGATCAGGCAACAGTCGGAAACAATGCACGCAAGTTACAAAGCCTGCCAGGCCTACCGGCCAACAAAGACAATGGTCTTGCGCTGCTTGAAGAACGAGCCGTGATTCGGGAGGAGAAGGACATCATCCTCTCGGATGCTACGCAGTCGGCACTCGATGAAATCCTCATGGAACATAACCGGGCTGACGTACTGCGATCTTATGGTATGCAACCCGCCCAAAAGCTATTGTTCTGCGGCCCTCCAGGTTGTGGCAAAACGCTAGCCGCCGAGGTTATTGCGCATGCCCTGTCTATGCCACTCATTCTCATCCGGCTGGATTCGGTTATTTCTTCTTTTTTAGGGGAAACCGCCGCCAACTTGCGCAAGGTCTTCGACTATATCGCGGCTTACCCAGTCGTTGCGCTATTCGATGAATTCGATGCGCTAACCAAGGATCGCGGCGACAGTGCTGATCACGGCGAACTCAAGCGCTCCGTCAATGCCGTCCTGCAGATGATGGATGGATATCGCGGCGAGAGCATCCTCATTGCAACCACGAACTACGAAGCCCTGCTGGACAAGGCGGTGTGGCGGCGTTTCGATGAGATTGTGCGATTCGAGACGCCCAATCTGGAGCAAATCAAGCGTCTGTTGGCACTGAAGCTCTCCGGTATCCGCCGTAATTTCGAGTCTGATGATAGCCAAGTGGCCTCCCTGTTCAAAGGCATGTCGCATGCGGACATCGAGCGGGTTCTTCGGCGCGCGGTCAAGGAGATGATCCTGTCTGGCCGGGAATTCCTGGAAAAGAGTCATATCGATACCGCGCTGGCCCGCGAGTATCGCCATAAGAACTGAGGGACGAAGGGGAAGGCATGGCCCATAAACACTTACGCCTGGAGCGAGAAGCTCCCTCAACGGAACGACATCCGAGGCGTCATCCGGGCGTCCACCCTCCTGCCGATCCGAGAGCACATGGCACCGCGTTGGCCGGACGGCTTAGCCAAGCGCGGCAACGAGCGACAGAAGAAGACGTCGGCGGATTCGACGATCGCACGCTGCTTAAGATTCGACTGCGTGCGGGCGACAAAAACGTACCTACCTTCAATGCCATTCCTGGCGTGGAGATCGTCAGTCAGGAAGACGAATCCATCGTGCTGGCCTTTGCCACCGATGAAGGCTTGAGCGAGTTCGAAAGTCGCCTGACCACCCTTGCGCGCGATGGGACCGTCACGCGCAAGGAACTGCTCTACGTCATCGAAGACTTCGACCACTGGACTCCCGATGACCGCACCGGGGCGGCGTTGCTTGAGCAAGGACTTCCGGCCACACTAACCTTCGTACTCGATGTAGAACTCTGGCCCCAGGAGCGACAAGACAAGCGCCAGGCAATGCTGGACGACGTCCGGCAACCCTCGCTCGTCATGGTCCGCGTGCGTTGTAATCGATCACAGTCCGAACAGATCCTGCGTCACCGTGATGTGCGCACGGTCGATCTCCCCCCACGCTTGGGCGTCACCGTACAGCTGCTGCATACCGACATCAATCAGTTTCCTCTGATCGATCCTCCGTCCGACGATGCTCCGGCCATTGGCGTACTGGATTCCGGCTTGACACGCGGACATCCGCTGCTTGGCGCGGCGGTCGGCGACGCACAAGGCTACCTTACGCCACATCGCCGTGCGGATGACACCACTCCTCACTGGCACGGCACCTTCGTCAGCGGGCTTGCGTTGTACGGCGACGTCCAAAGCCACATTCAGCAGGGGCAGTTCGTCCCGCAGCTTCGCCTGTTTTCCGGCAAGGTATTCGAGGACGGCGGACAAGACCAAACCGAGTTCGTCGAAAAGGCGGTCGAAGAAGCTGTTCATGATCTGCATGCACAATACGGCTGCCGCGTGTTCAATCTGAGTTACGGCGACCTGAACAAGGTCTACGATGGCCGTCATGTGCGCGGGCTGGCCTATACGCTGGATCGGCTGACACGTGAGTTGGGCATTCTGTTCGTGGTACCGACGGGCAATCTGTCACCATCCCAGTTGCCTGCTGACACACGCACGCACTACCCCGACTATATGCTGGAAGACGACGCTCGCCTACTGGATCCTGCCACATCGCTCAACGCCCTGACCGTCGGCGGCTTGAGCCAGAATGAGGCCACACGCAACGCACAGCGCTATCCCTTCACGATTGAAGACCATGTGTTGGCACGGACGGGGCAACCGTTTCCATTGACTCGCAGCGGTCCGTCCATCAATGGCGCCATCAAGCCCGACTTGGTCGCGCCTGCCGGCAACATCGCCCGGCGGCGCACGGGAGGCGGCACAGACCATACTGGGCTGGGGGTGGTGTCGCTCAATGGTGGCTTTGTCTCTGGGACCGCGTTTAAGGAAGACATCGGCACCAGTTACGCCGCACCGCAGGTCGCCCACAAAGCCGCGCGGCTACTGGCGGAAATACCCGATGCCTCGCCCAACCTGCTGCGCGCACTGATCGGCGTTCATGCCCGCTGGCCGCAACCTAGCGAGACCCTGTTGAACTCCGGCAACCGTACTGAAGCCCGAGACAAGCTCTTGCGCCTCGTCGGTTACGGATGCGTGGACGATGCGGCGCTCTACCGCTCGCTGGATCACAGTGTCACGCTGCTGGCCGAAGAACGTATCGACAACGACCGACATCACTTCTTCGAACTCCCCTTGCCCGACTGTTTCTGGGCCGGCTGTCGCCGCACTCGTGAGGTAGCCGTCGCGCTTGCCTATAGCCCTGTGGTGCGCACCACGCGGCTGGACTACCGGAGAACGAAGCTCTGGTTTCATCTGGTGACGGCAGAGAGCTTAGAGGTGGTCACTCAGGCTTACCGGCGCAATCGGGAAAAAGGTATGGGTGAGCGCAACACTAGCCGCTGGTTGTGCAACGACATCCGTAAAAACGGCACGTTGCAGGTCTCTCGTTGGAGCTTCAAACAAACCCTGAACAATAACCACAAAGTGTTTATCGTGGTGACTCGACAAGACAACTCCTGGTCCGATGGGCGCGATGAAGACGAGTCCTATGCGCTTGCCGTAGTGCTTAACGATCGAGAAGAGGGCAGTGCTCAGCTTTACGTCCAAGTGCGTGCAGCGCTGCAAGCTCGTGTCCAGTTGCGTGCGCGTGCTCGTGTTTGATGCCCTGTCAAGCCAAGCTCTTGCTACTTTGAAAACAACATTCATGAACAAGCAAAAACTCGAACTCACCTGGACCGGCAAGGAAAGACGCCCCCGGCTGGAGCTATCTATATCGCCGGATGATCCGGAGCTGGCCGAAGACTGATGAACGCCGAACAGCTCCAGCAGCGCATCCGCTTGGGCGAGGACTCGACCCTGGAACTCAAGCGGTTGGCGATCAAGGACAGCGGCAAGGTGTTCGAGCCGCATCCCGATGGCCTGTCCGACGAACTGGCGGCGATGGCCAACGCCAGCGGCGGCCTGCTGGTGCTGGGCGTGGACGACCGGACGCGCGAAATCATCGGCTTGCCGCTGGAACATCTGGACCGCGCAGAGACCTGGCTGACGGCGATCTGCACCGACCGTATCCAGCCGCCGCTGGACATCGTCACCCGTCACCTGACCCTGCCCGATGCGACCGGAACCCCGGTGCCGGTCATCACCGTGGAGGTGCCGCGCAGCCTGTGGGTACACAAGAGCGCCAACGGCTATTTCCGTCGCGTCGGGCACGCCAAGCGCGAGCTGACGCCCGATGCGCTGGCCCGACTGTTTCAACAACGCAGTCAGGCCCGGCTGATCCGGTTCGAGGAGCAGACGGTGCCTGGCTGTACCCCCGACGATATCGATGCGCTACTGGTGCGCCGCTTCCTGCACCCGGACGAAGGTGAGATACCCGAGCAACTCGAACGCCTGCACCTGCTGGCCCGGCACGACGAGCAATGGGCGCCAACGGTGGCCGGCGTGCTGCTGTGCACGCTCGACCCGACGCGCTGGCTGCGCAACGCCGAGATCCTGGCCGTCGCCCATCACGGCGTGCGCAACGACCCCAATGAACAGATCGACGCCCTGGAGATCCGGGGACCGCTGGATCGGCAGATCTTCGACGCCTTGCACTTCGTGCGCCGCAACATGGTGACGGTAGCGCGCAAACGTCTGGGACGCATCGATTACCCGCAATACGCCCTGGACGCGGTCTTCGAGGCCATCGTCAACGCGGTCGCGCATCGCGACTATTCGCTTCACGGCCAGCGCATCCGTCTGTTCATGTTCAGCGACCGGCTGGAGATCCACTCGCCCGGCGCCCTGCCCAATACCCTGTCGCTGGAGTCCATGACCCGCCTGTCGGTGCCACGCAACGAAATCCTCGCCAGCCTGTTCGCGCGCTACTACCCGGTGGACGATCCGACGCTGGGCCGACGTCTGCTGATGGATCGTCGCGGTTTCGGGGTCGAGATGATCCTGCGCGAAAGCGAACGCCTCTCGGGCCGACGACCGCTGTATGAAGCCATCGGCGACCTGGAACTGTGTTTGACCATCTACGCCCAAGACTTGCCGGTGGGAGCCAGATGAAAGCGCGTCTGTTGCATGCGGTGAAGAGCCGGCTTTGATGACTCCTTCGGCTGAAGCCAGAGCCTCCCGCTCGCTTTCAAACAGACCGAGCTGGTGGCTAGTGTCGACAGCGCGTATTTGCCGGTACACTCGCTGCATTACCCTATACGCGGATGTTCTTTGCCATACAACTCACAGTGTACACCGATTGGATGCCCTTTTGCGACACCCTCTGAAAGGCGGGGCTTGGTAATTTTGGTAACATCGCGGATCGAATCGACATCCATCGAACAGGACCGACCATGCAGTGGGAAACCGTCATCGGTCTCGAGATCCACACCCAGCTCGCGACCCAGTCCAAGATCTTCTCCGGCGCGCCGACCGCCTTCGGCGCCGAACCCAACACCCAGGCCTGCGCCATCGACCTGGGGCTGCCGGGCGTGCTGCCGGTGCTCAATGTCGAGGCGGTGCGCCTCGCGGTGCGCTTCGGTAAGGCCATCGACGCCGAGATCGCGCCGCGCTCGGTGTTCGCGCGCAAGAATTACTTCTATCCCGACCTGCCCAAGGGCTATCAGATCAGTCAGTACGAGCTGCCGGTGGTCGGCAAGGGCCGGGTCGAGATCGTCCTCGACGACGGCACGGTCAAGACCATCGGCGTCACCCGCGCCCACCTGGAAGAAGACGCCGGCAAGTCGCTGCACGAGGACTTCCACGGCTTCACCGGCATCGATCTCAACCGCGCCGGTACGCCGCTGCTGGAGATCGTCTCCGAGCCGGATCTGCGCTCGCCGGCCGAGGCCGTGGCCTATGCCAAGAAGATCCACCAGATCGTGCGCTACATCGGCATCAGCGACGGCAACATGCAGGAAGGCTCCTTCCGCATGGACGCCAACGTCTCGGTGCGTCCGGTCGGGCAGAAAGAATTCGGCACCCGCGCCGAGATCAAGAACGTCAATTCCTTCCGTTTTCTGGAGAAGGCCATCGCCTTCGAGGTCGAGCGCCAGATCGATCTGATCGAGGGCGGCGGCACCGTGGTCCAGGAAACGCGGCTGTACGATGCCGTCAAGGACGAGACGCGCTCGATGCGCACCAAGGAGGAAGCCAACGACTATCGCTACTTCCCCGATCCGGATCTGCTGCCGCTGGAGATCGACGACGCCTTTCTGACCGAGGCGACCGCCGATCTGCCGGAGTTGCCGGATGCCAAGCGCGCGCGCTTCCAGTCCGAGTACGGGCTGTCGGAGTACGACGCCAATCTGCTGACCGCCAGCCGTGAGCTGGCCGATTACTACGAGACCGTGGCCCGCGCCTGCGGCGAGCCGAAGCTGGCGGCCAACTGGGTGAGCGGCGAGCTGATGGCGGCGCTCAACAAGAGCGAGTGCGAGATCGGCGCCAGTCCGGTGTCGGCGAGTGCCCTGGCCGGTCTGATCGCGCGCATCCAGGACGGCACGGTCTCGGGCAAGCTGGCCAAGCAGGTGTTCGAAGGCATGTGGAACGGCGGCGGCGAGGCCGATGCCGTGATCGAAGCCCAGGGTCTCAAGCAGATCACCGACACCGGCGCCATCGAGTCCATGATCGAGGCCATCGTCGCCGCCAACCCGGAGCAGGTCGAGCAGTACCGCGCCGGCAAGGACAAGGTGTTCGGCTTCTTCGTCGGCCAGGTGATGAAGCAGAGCGGCGGCAAGGCCAATCCGGCCCAGGTCAACGAGATCCTCAAGCGCAAGCTGGCGCCCTGAGAGCGCGGGTCGTGCGGGGCGCGATACGCGCCCCGATTTATGCTTTAGCGTATGGCTGTGGTTTAATGCCGCTTTCGACGCGCGCCGTCCTGGTGCGTCGCCTACGACCACAGTCCCGATCATGTCACAGGCTATATCCGCTCAATCCCGTTGCGCCCAGGTCGAACGTCACACGCTCGAAACCCAGATCCGCGTCAGTCTCGACCTGGACGGTCAGGGTCGAGCGTCCTTCAAGACCGGCGTGCCCTTCCTGGAGCACATGCTCGATCAGGTGGCGCGTCACGGTCTGATCGACCTCGACATCGAGGCGGTCGGCGACCGACATATCGACGATCATCACACGGTCGAGGACCTGGGCATCACGCTCGGTCAGGCGCTCGCGCGTGCGCTCGGCGACAAGCAGGGCATCCGCCGCTATGGTCATGCCTATGTGCCGCTGGACGAGGCACTCTCGCGCGTGGTGATCGATCTGTCGGGGCGACCGGGACTGGTCTATGGCGTCACCTTCACCCGCGCTCAGATCGGGGCCTTCGATGTCGATCTGTTCCAGGAGTTCTTCCAGGGACTGGTCAACCATGCCGGGATGACGCTGCACATCGACAACCTGCGCGGCGTCAACTCCCATCACCAGGCCGAGACCATCTTCAAGGCGTTCGGGCGTGCGTTGCGCATGGCCATCGAACCGGACCCGCGCATGGCCGGCATCACGCCCTCGACCAAGGGGACGCTGTAAGGCGTCACCTCTGAAGCGTTCATTCGACATCCCACAGCCATACAGCGAGAGAGCAATCCGGTGCTGCTGATTCCCGCGATCGATTTGAAGGATGGCCGCTGCGTGCGGCTGCGTCAGGGCCGCATGGACGATGAAACCATCTTCTCCGACGACCCGGTCGAGATGGCCGGACGCTGGGTCGACGCCGGCGCCCGACGGCTGCATCTGGTCGACCTCAACGGCGCCTTCGCCGGCGAGCCGGTCAATGGCGCGGCCATCCGCGGCATCGCGGCGGCCTATCCCGAGCTGCCGATCCAGGTCGGCGGCGGCATCCGCGATGAGGCGACCATCGACGCCTATCTCAAGGCCGGCGTGCGCTACTGCATCATCGGCACCCAGGCCGTGCGTGAGCCTGAGTTCGTCGCCCGCGCCTGCCGCGCCTTCCCAGGGCACATCATGGTCGGGCTCGACGCCAAGGATGGACAGGTCGCCATCAACGGCTGGGCCGAGATCACCGAACATCGGGTCGAGGATCTGGCGCGGCGCTTCGAGAACGACGGCGTGACGGCCATCGTCTATACCGACATCGGGCGCGACGGCATGTTGTCCGGCCCCAATATCGAGGCCACGCGCGCCCTGGCCGAGGCGGTGCGGATTCCGATCGTCGCCTCCGGCGGCATCACCGACATCGACGACATCCGCGCCCTGTGCGAGGCGGGCGGCATCGAGGCCGCCATCACCGGACGCGCCATCTACGAAGGGACGCTCGACTTTGCCGAAGGCCAGCGGTTGGCCGACATCCTGAGCGGTACCGAGCAATGAGCGCGAACGATGTCTGGCTCGACGCCATCGCCTGGGGACCGGACGGTCTGGTCCCGGCCATCGCTCAGGAGCGCGGGACCGGCAGCGTGCTGATGCTGGCCTGGATGAATCGCGAGGCACTGCGTCTGACGCGCGAGACAGGACACGCCGTCTACTGGTCGCGCTCGCGCGCGCGGCTGTGGCACAAGGGCGAGGAATCCGGCCACCAGCAGGTGGTCCATTCGATCCGCCTCGACTGCGATGCCGACGTGATCTTGCTTGAAGTCGAGCAGAAGGGCGGCATCGCCTGTCATACCGGGCGCCATGACTGTTTCTACCGCGAGCTGGATGCGGCCGGCGACTGGGTCGAGATCGCACCCGTGCTCAAGGATCCAAACGCCATCTATAGCGGCTCGAAGTAACCAGGTAGCCTAGTGCCATGAACGACGTACTCGACCGACTCGCCGAGGTGCTGGAGTCGCGCAAAGGCGCCGACCCGGACTCGTCCTATGTCGCCAAGCTCTACGCCAAGGGACTCGACGCCATCCTCAAGAAGGTCGGCGAAGAGGCCACCGAGACCGTGATGGCCGCCAAGGATGGCGTGCCCGACAAGCTCGTCTACGAAGTCGCCGATCTGTGGTTCCATACGCTGGTGCTGCTCGCGCAGCAGGGTCTGGGGCCGCGTCAGGTGCTCGACGAGCTGGACCGGCGCTTCGGTCTCTCGGGGCTGACGGAGAAAGCCGGCCGCCAGGGCTGAACATAGATCACCAACCATCGAGCGTCCGCTCACTCTGGGGTTCGAACCATGTCTCTCGCGATGCAGCCCGATGATCCGGGCGCCGAACAGCCGTTCATCTCGCATCTGGTCGAGTTGCGCGATCGTCTGATCCGCATGCTGATCGCCATCGGCGTGATGGTGCTGGTGCTGCTGCCCTTCGCGAACGGTCTCTATGCTTATGTGGCCGCGCCGCTCCTGGCGCAGTTGCCCGACGGCAACACCATGATCGCCACCCAGGTCGCCTCGCCCTTTCTGACGCCCTTCAAGCTGGCGCTGATCGCGGCGGTGTTCCTGTCGATGCCCTATCTGCTCTATCAGCTCTGGGCCTTCGTCGCGCCCGGTCTCTATCAGCACGAGAAGCGCCTGGCCGTCCCGCTGCTGGTCTCCAGCATCTTCCTGTTCTATCTCGGGATGCTGTTTGCCTACTACGTCGTCTTCCCGCTGGTGTTCGCCTTCATGGTCGGCACCACGCCCGATGGCGTGGCCATGATGACCGACATCTCGGCCTATCTGGACTTCGTGCTGACGCTGTTCTTCGCTTTCGGCGTCGCCTTCGAGATCCCGATCGCGACCATCCTGCTGGTGGCCATCGGCGCGGTGACGCCCGAGGGACTGGCACACAAGCGGCCCTATGTGATCGTCGGCGCCTTTGTGGTCGGCATGTTCCTGACCCCGCCGGACGTGATCTCGCAGACGCTGCTGGCGGTGCCGATGTGGCTGCTGTTCGAACTGGGAATCCTGCTGTCGCGAGTGCTGCTCAAGGGTCGGCTCGCCGAGGATTCCGACTCCGGCGAGCCGCCACCGGCCGGTTCGGCGCCGAAGCCGCTGCCCGTCACACCGAGCGCCGGCGGCGGGGCTGTCGGTCGCGAGCTGTCACCCGGCCTCGATGACCCGGATCGCTGGCGCCCCATGACCGACGCCGAGATGGAGACCGAGCTGGATCTGATCGATGCCGAGGACGCACGTCTGGCCCAAGCCGCCAAGACGAACGCGCCCCCGGTCACGCCGGCCGGGTCATCCGCCGCCGAGACGCCGGCGATGCCCGTCGATCCGGTCGAAGACAAGATCGTCCGCGCCAACCAATTGCGCGATCTCGGCAACGACTTCGCGGCGCGTCAGATGCTCTATCAGGTGCTGGAAGAGGGCGATGCGACCCAGCGTCAGGTCGCGCGCAACATCCTGAATCAGCTCGACGAACACTGACTGTGAGGTCCATCACGAAACGCGATCGAACGATTGGATTTTTTGCTTAGAAGATGGTGATATTGCTTTTGTCAATGAATCTTGTGGTATACCATCAATGGTCATCCGTAGGCCAAGAGTGAGTGTGACCGTGGGTTCAGGCTCCCAGATTCATTACAAACAGAACCGACTCAAGCAGTTGCGCGCTTTCTGCCATGCCGCGCGCACCGGCAGCGTCAGTGCTGCCGCCGAGAAGATCTTTCTCAGTCAGCCAACCGTATCGCTCCAGATCCAGGCGCTCGAACGCGAGTTCGGGACCGTGCTCTTCGAGCGCCGCAGACCCAAGATCAAGCTCACGCCCGAGGGAGATCTGCTGTTCCAGATGGCCGAGCCACTGGTCGAGGGCATGGACAAGCTCCACGAGGCCTTCGCCACCCAGGCCGGGCGCGTGGATCAGGGGGTGTTGAACATCGCCGCCGGCGAGTCGACCATCCTCTACATCCTGCCCGAGCCGATCCAGGCCTTCGTCGAGCAGTATCCGGGCATCGAACTGAAGATGCACAACGTCACCGGGCGCGATGGTCTGGCGATGCTGCGCGCCGACGAAGTGGATCTGGCGGTGGGATCGATGATGGAGATCCCGGACGACATCACGTATCGCCCCTTCGTGACCTATCAGCCGACCCTGATCACGCCGCTCGATCACCCGCTCGCCGGCAAGGAGCGGGTGACGCTGGAGGAGATCGCGCCCCATGGCCTGATCCTGCCGCCACGGCATCTGAGCACCTGGCGCATGGTTGATCTGGTGTTCAAGCAGCACAACCTGAGCTATCGCGTGACCATGGAGGCCGGCGGCTGGGAGGTGATCAAGAAATATGTCGAACTGGGTCTCGGCATCTCGATCGTCACCGACGTCTGCCTCACGGGCGAGGAAAAGCTGAGCCGCATCCCGATCGGTCAGTATTTTCCGCGACGCAGTTACGGTATCGTGCAGCGTCGTGGTAAATTCCTCTCCCCACAGACGAAGTGTTTCATCAAGACGCTCGATCGCGCCTTTGCCGATCGTCTCGTCGAACCGCCGCCGCCACCGCAGCCGCAGACCGCCGGCGACACCGAATAGGAAGACGCCCTCTTGGGCTGACGCGCCCCGGAAGGCCGCTCTGAGCCAGAACGCGCCGGTGAACACCACCCGCGCCGGATGGCTGTCCGATGTATCCGCCCCCGCATCAAGGATGTGTGTCCCGCCTGCTCTCATGGCGGGGCGGGCATCATTCGCATCTATCAACTAGCTTTATCACAACGAGACAGTCTTGCATAACATCAAGATCACCATGGACCTGACGAAACGTATCGGCCAGCGCCTGCGCTCGGCCCGGCATGAGCAGAAGCTCAGTCTCGCCGATCTGTCAGCCCGCACCAACTCATTGTCCAAGTCGCGCATCAGCAACTATGAGCAGGGCATCCGCCGCATGGGGCTGGAGGAGGCTCATGAGCTGTCCGTGGCCCTGGGCACGGTCACGCCGACCTATCTGCTGTGTCTCGACGATCGGGGACCGCTCTCGGATCGCGAGCTGGAGCTGATCGATCACTTCCGCCGCACCGACGAACGCGGACGCGAGACGCTGCTGAGTCTCGCACGATCCCAGCCGGATCACGACCCGGCCGAGGACGCGGCGCCCGAGACCCTGGACGAATCCGGGGACGCTTGAGCGGCCGAGGTCAGCAGATGCGCGGCAGTTGCTCGCCCGCGAGCCAGTCGAGCAGACGCTCCCCGCCGAAACGGGTCTGCATCTGCACGAAGCCGAGCGGATCTTCGACGACCTCACCGATGATGGCGGCTTGCGCACCCAGCGGATGGGCGCGCATGGTCGCCAGCAGGGTTTCAGCCCGATCGGCCGGACAGATCGCCACCAGCTTGCCCTCGTTGGCGACATAGGCGGGATCGAGTCCGAGCAGTTCGCAGGCGGCCGAGACCGCCTCGCGGACCGGGATGTCGGTTTCGCGGATGCGCATCCCGACCCCGGATTGCTGGGCCAGCTCGTTGAGCGTGGTCGCCAGACCGCCACGGGTCGGGTCACGCAGACAGTGGATGTCGGGCACGGCGGCGATCATGTCGGCGATCAGGCCATGCAGGGCGGCTGAGTCGGACTGGATCACCGTCTCGAAGCCGAGGTTCTCGCGCTGGGACAGGATGGCGATCCCGTGGTCGCCGATGTGGCCGTTGATCAGGATGACATCGCCCGGCCGCGCCCGGTCGCCCGAGATCGCGATACCCTCAGGTACCACGCCGATTCCGGTGGTGGTGATGAAGACCCCGTCGCCCTTGCCGCGTTCGACGACCTTGGTGTCGCCCGTCACGATGGCGACGCCTGCCTCACGCGCGGCCTGCGCCAGACTCGCGACGATGCGCGCCAGATCGGCCAGCGGGAAACCTTCCTCCAGAACGAAGCTTGCGGCCAGATGCAGCGGTCGCGCCCCGGACATCGCCACATCGTTGATGGTGCCATGCACCGCCAGTGAGCCGATGTCCCCGCCCGGAAAGAACAGCGGCGAGACCACATGGGCATCCGTGCTCATCACCAGCCGGCCGGGCGGGACGCTGAACAGCGCCTGATCGTTGCCCTGGGACAGCCATTCGTTGTCGAGCGCCTGTTTGAACAGTTCGTCGATGAGCTGAGCCATGGCGCGTCCGCCGGCGCCATGGCTCATGTCGACCCGGCCGTTTTCGAGATCCAGTCGGGCGGAAAAGCGTGATCTGGTGGTCATCAGTTTCGTCCTGAAGATGGCATGTGTGTTCGATGGCTCCAGTAGGCCGCGCACGCGCCCTCGGACGAGACCATACAGGCGCCCATCGGATTGTCCGGGGTGCAGACGGTGCCGAACAGCTTGCACTCGGTCGGCTCCTTGAGTCCGCGCAGGATGGCCGGGCACTCGCAACCCTTGATCTCGTGGCTCGTCTCGACCCTGACCGGAAAGCGGCGCTCGGCGTCCAGGTCGGCGTAGTCATCGGCGAGTGCCAGCGCACTCTCGGGCAGGAAGCCGAGTCCGCGCCACTCGAAGCTCGGGCGGGTGACGAAGACGCGGGCCATGAGTTCGAGCGCTCGGGTGTTCCCGACCTCGCCGACGGCGCGGCTGTACTGGTTCTCGACCTCACGACGACCGTCGTTGATCTGGCGCACCAGCATCAACGCCGACTGCATGACGTCGAGCGGCTCGAAACCGGCGATCACGACCGGAATGCCGAACTGGTTCGGTACGAACTCATAGGGTCGCGTACCGATCACCGTACTCACATGCGATGGCCCCAGGATGCCGTCGAGCCGCACGCCATCGGGTCCGGCCAGCGACAGGATGGCGCGCAGCGCGGGCGGCGTGAGGACGTGGTTGCACAGGAAGGACAGGTTCTTCAGCCCTTCGGCGCGTGCCTGGAGGATGGCGACCGCCGTGGGCGGGGTCGTGGTCTCGAAGCCGATGGCCATGAAGACCACCTGACGCTCGGGTTCATCGCGTGCGATCCGCAGCACGTCCTGGGTCGAATAGATCATGCGCACGTCGGCGCCGGCCGCCTTGGCCTTGAGCAGCGTCTGACGACCGCTCGCCGGCACCCGCATCAGATCGCCATAGGTGCAGAGCGTCACGCCATGCTCGCGCGTCATGGCCATGGCCTGATCGAGCCGTGCCATCGGCAGCACGCACACCGGACAGCCCGGACCATGGACGAAGCGCAGATTGGGCGGCATCAACTGCTGGACGCCATAGCGGAAGATGGCGTGCGTGTGTCCGCCGCAGAACTCCATCAAGCGGTATTGGCGCGCCGGATCGACCTCGGCGGCGATGGCGGCAGCCAGTTGGCGTGCCAGCCGTTGGTCGCGGAATTCGTCGATGTATTTCATGCCGGCTTGGCGACCGCGTCAGCGTTACCCATCTCTTCGTCGAGCAGTCGCGTCATCTCGGCCATGAGCTTCAGCGTCTCCTGGGCCTCCTCCTCGCTGATCCGGTTGAGCGCATAGCCGACGTGCACCAGCACATAGTCGCCGACCTCCACCTCCGGAACCAGCGCGATCGAGACCTCGCGCGACACTCCGCCCAGATCGACCACAGCCGTGTCGATGGCCGGATCGATGCGAGTGACATGGGTGACGCGAGCCGGAATGGCGAGACACATGATGGACTCCTGGAACACTGTGGGCCTTGGGTCTGGCATTGGACTACGATCCAGACGCCGACTCAAGCCAAGACATGGCACCGGCCAGGCTGTATTCGCGCACAGTCAGGCGGGTTTTCCTTGGCGTCCCGGCCGTCTTTGCGGTTCAATCCACGCTTTTCGCCCGGAACGACACTAGCATGCTCACTCCCGAACAACTCGCCGGTCTGCGCCGCGACATCCAGTTCTCGGCCCAACTCGGCGGCCGTACCCTCGAATTCCGCAGTACCTGGGGCCTGTTCTCGCCGCGCGAGATCGACGAGGGCACGCGCCTGCTCCTCGACCATCTGCACATCGAGCCGGGCGACGACTGTCTGGATCTCGGCTGCGGCTATGGCCCGATCGGTCTGACCCTGGCGGCGCTGGCACCCCTGGGCCGAACGCTCCTGGTCGACAAGGATTTCGTCGCCGTCGACTATGCCAACCGCAACGCCCGGCTCAACCGCCTCGACAATGCCGAGGCGCGTCTGAGCAACGGCTTCGACCAGATCGAGCCGGAACGTCGCTTCGACCTGATCGCCAGCAATGTCCCGGCCAAGGTCGGCAAGGAACTGCTGGCACTCCTGCTGCACGACGCCCACGCCCGCCTGCGCCCCGGCGGTCGGCTCTATCTGGTCACGATCAACGGACTGCGCCAGTACATGAAGCGCAATCTCAACGAGGTCTTCGGCAACTACGACAAGCTCAAGCAGGGCGCGCACTACACCGTGGCCCTGGCACGGCGCAGCTAAAAAAAGGCCGCGACGGCCGGGTGTGCGGCGGTCGCGGCCCAAGGGCTTGCTGCTCGGTGCGCCCCCGATCCCTGGAGCGTTCATTGGAGTTTTTTTCAGTAAATCATAATACACTAAATTACTGAATATTCGGCGCGCGATTCCGACCGTCCGCCGCGCGGCGGGCGCGAGAGTTGACGACCTGAGTCGTCATGCCTACATTCGGGACATCGTTCAACCCTGTCGATGGAGCACTCACCCATGCTGCAACCCGGCGATCGCGCCCCGGATTTCGCCCTGCCCAACGCCGATATGGAGCCGGTGAGTCTCGCCTCGCTCAAGGGGCGGCGTCATGGCGTGATCTATTTCTATCCCAAGGACGACACGCCCGGTTGCACCATGGAAGCGCTCGAATTCACCGACCTGCAAGCTGAGTTCGAGGCCGCCGGCACCGAGATCCTCGGCATCAGCCGCGACACCTGCGCCAGTCACGGCGCCTTCCGCGACAAGTACGGACTCTCGATCCATCTGCTCTCCGACAGCGATGGCGAGGTGTGCGAAGCCTATGGCGTCTGGCGCGAGAAGGAGGCGCACGGCGAGAAGCGCCTCGGCATCCTGCGCTCGACCTTCGTCGTCGACAAATCGGGCGTCATCCGGCACGCGCTCTATGAAGTCAAGCCCAAGGGCCACGCCGCCCAGGTGCTCGACCTGGTGCGCGCGCTCTGACCCCGGATGTCCCCGGCCCGCGCGCCCGGCGTCAAGCTGCGCGCCTATATCCTGCTGTTCCTGCTGATCTTCGGCCTGATGCCGCTGATCCTGGCCGCGCTCATCAATCTGCCGCTGGTGCTCGATCGCACCGCGCTCTTCTATCAGCGCGCCTACCTGCAGAATCTGCGCGCGGACTTCCGCGATCTCGACCAGCATCTGGCCAGCCGTCACGAGATGATCCGCTTCCTGGCCAAGCTGCCCGATCCGGGACTGATCCTGGGCGCGCGCGGCGAGTCGGATCAGATCGATCTGGCGCGCGCGCGCTATACCACCTGGATCAACCAGATCCTGGCCGATCAGCACGACGTCATCCAGATCCTGTTCGTCGACGCCGAGGGGCAGGAACGCTTCTGGCTGGTGCGTGATGCACACACCCAGGAGTGGCGCCCGACCGCCCAGCCCCCTCAGATCCCGAATCGCCAATTCCTCGATGCCGGATTGCAGAGTCAGCCCGGCGCGGTCATGGTCAGCCGTATCCGCGTCGACGCCCGCACCGGAGTCGATGATCCGCGCCAGCTCATGACGCTCAACCTGGTCAGTCCGATCGGCAGCGAGCAGGGCGACCCCAAGCCGGGCGTGGTGGTGCTGACCATCGATGTCGGTGGGTTGGCGCAGTTCTACCGCAATACGCTCTGGGTCAATCACGACGGCAGCTATCTGCGTCCGGGGCAGCCGGCCAGCGGCCAGCCCGAGGCGTTCGAGACCTTTCCGGGACTGGCGGCGATCTTCGCCGAGGGCAAGCTGGCGTTGTGGAAGGGCGGTCAGGGCCGGCAGATGCTGTGGGTGCCCATGTTCCTGACCGAGGACGGCTTTCCGCTCTGGGTCGGGCGCGTGGTCGATCCCTCGCCGCTGGATGCCTTCCGCAACGAGCTGATCGTGCGGGTGCTGACCATCATCGCCGTGCTGGTACTGGCGGTGATGGGGCTGGCGCGCTGGATCGCGGCGCGCGTCGAGCACTTCGGGCACGAGCTGCTCGGCGGCATCCAGCGCATTCTGCGCGACGGTCAGCCGCTGCGTTTCAGCTGGACCGGGCCGCGCGAACTGCGCGAACTCGGCGAGCGACTCACTGAGCTGGCTGCGACCCATGCCGAGCATCTGTATGCGGCGCGCGCCCATACCCGTGAACTGGAACGATCCAACCGCTACAAGTCGCAGTTCCTGGCCAATGTCAGTCATGAGCTGCGCACGCCGCTCAATTCCATCCTGCTGCTGTCGAAGATGCTCGGCGCCGAAGGCAATGGTCTGAGTCCGACCCAGCGCCGTCAGGCCCAGGTCATCCACGAGGCCGGACGCGATCTGCGCGCCCTGATCGACAACATCCTCGACATCTCACGCATCGAATCCGGGCGACTCGGCCTGAATCCGGAGCCGGTGGATCTGCGACCCATGCTGGAAGATCTGATCGAACTCTTCAGCCCGCAGCTCGCCGACAAGCCGGTCGAGCTGAGTCTGCGGCTGGAGCCGGACGCACCCGAGC
This sequence comes from Allochromatium vinosum DSM 180, assembly GCF_000025485.1. Classification (NCBI taxonomy): domain Bacteria; kingdom Pseudomonadati; phylum Pseudomonadota; class Gammaproteobacteria; order Chromatiales; family Chromatiaceae; genus Allochromatium; species Allochromatium vinosum. The sequence continues at coordinate 3,168,482 of NC_013851.1, forward strand.
ACATCCGGACCGATCGTGACAAGCTGCGCCAGATCCTCAAGAATTTTCTCGCCAATGCCATCAAGTTCACCGAGTGCGGCGAGGTGCGCATCGAGGTCGGCGGATGCGCGGAATCCGAACGGCCGCTGATCCTGAGCGTGATCGACACCGGCATCGGCATCCCGCCCGACAAACAGGAGATCATCTTCGAAGCCTTCCAGCAGGCCGACGGCTCGACACGGCGCCGGTATGGCGGCACCGGGCTTGGGCTGGCGATCAGCCGCGAGCTGGCGACATTGCTCGGCGGCCGCATCGAGGTCGAGAGCACGCCGGGCATCGGGTCGCGCTTCTCGCTGCTGTTGCCGCTGTCGCCGGAGGGCGTGGCGCCGGAGACGCGGCCCGAGTCGGCGCCGGTGATCGCCGCATCCGCGTCGCTCGACGCAGCCGATGAAGACACCGCGAGCCTGGAGGTGGCCTCCGAGTCCGCCTCCGAGCCGGGCGCCCCCTGGGTGCTCATCATCGAGCGTGATGTCAGGACGCTGATCCGGCTCACTTCCGAGCTGTCGCGGCGCGCTCTGCGCGTCCAGACCGCTGCTGATCTCGACGAGGCGCTGGAGACGCTGCGCGAGGAGGGCGAAGGCTGTGCGCTGGTGCTGCTGGCCGCCCAGCTGTCGACCGAGACGACCTGTGATACGATCCAGGCCCTTCTGGCCGAGACCCTGGGACCGCCTCCGGCGGTGGCGGTCATGGGGGCGTCGGATTCCGGCCCGCGACTCACGGACTGTCTTGACGGGGAGACGGTCGCGCGGCTGCCCAAGCCGATCGAGTCCGAAGCGCTCACGGCGCTCCTGGCCCGGGTCATGGGACCGTCGGCAGGGGAGGCGCCTGGGCGGACTTCAGCCAGTCGTCAGGTAACGGAGGGGACATGACGCGCTACGCCGACTTCAAACTTCTGATCGTCGACGATCACGCCCACAACCTCTTCACCCTGCGCACGCTCATCGAGAGCCATCTCGACGTCACGGTGCTGGAGGCCAGTTCGGGCCAGGAAGCGATCGATCTGACCCATGCGCACCCGGACATCGATCTGATCATCCTCGACGTGCAGATGCCGGAGATGGATGGTTTCCAGACCGCCTCGCTCCTGAAGCTGCGCAAGCGCACCCGCGACATCCCGATCATCTTCCTGACGGCGGCGTTCAAGTCCGAGGAGTTCCAGCGCCGGGGCTTTGCGGTCGGGGCGGCGGACTATCTGCTCAAGCCGATCGAGGACGCCCAGCTCATCAACAAGATCAGCACCTATTTCCGGCTGATCGAGAAGGAGCGCGAACTCAACCGCACCCTGGAGCTCAAGGTCGCCGAGCGCACGCGCGAGCTGGCCGAGGCGCGGCAGTATCTGGAGAACATCCTCAGCCACATGGGCGAGGCGCTGCTGGTGCTGGAGCCGGACGGACGCATCAAGCTGACCAATCCGGCCGCGCGGCGTCTGCTGGGTTACAGTGAGGCGGAACTGCTCGGTCTGGCCATCGGCGACGTGTTCGAGGAAGAGGGCGACGAACAGGCCGGCGCCTTCATGGGCACCTGGCTGGAGGCGCTGATCCGCACCGGGGCGCTGAGCAAGATCGAAGCACGCTTCATCGCCCGCGACGGGCGGCGGGTGCCGATCCTGTTCTCGCGCACGGCGGTGAAGGATACCGAGGGCCGGATCAGCGATATCATCTGTATCGCCAAGGACATGACGGGCTACACCCGCATCGAGACCGATTGAAGTGAGGAGTGAAGGATGAACGAGTCGAGCACACCCGAAGTTCCCGAAGAGGACGAAGACACCACCCTGACCGCCAACGCCCTCAAGGCGATGGCTCATCCGCTGCGCTGGAAGATTCTCTGCTCGCTCGGCAAGAGCGAACTGTCGGTCGGCGAGATCGTCGAGCGCACCGGCACCTCGCAGAGCAACATCTCACAGCATCTCGAACAGCTCAGGAACAAGAACATCGTGGTCGCGCGCAAGGAGGCCAATCGGATCTATTACCGCATCCGCAATGCGCAGCTGCTCGAACTCATCGGCATCATGCGCGAGGTGCTCTGTCCGGCCAATCTCGACGATCGCGTGCCGCACTGAAGCGCCTGAGGCTTCAGCGCTTCAGGCGCCGTATTTCTCGACCAGCATCCGGTCGACCTCGCGCATGACCTGGAGGCTCGCTTCCTCGGCGGCGCGCATGGCCTGGAGGATGGTCTCCTGGAGTTCGGGACGCTCCTCCCAACCGCTACCCAGCCATGACAGGATCTGGTGCACGTTCTCGTGCACGCGCGCGTGCGGTTTGTCCAGGCCGGCGTAGGCGTGCGTCTCGCCGAAGTGCTCGTGTCCGCTCGTCGCGTACCAGCGGCCCAGGCGGCAGTTCTGATGATCGACGCGGATCGCCTCGACATGCTCGCTCTCGCGGCCGTCGGTCGCGATGGCCATGTAGGCGCGCTGCTTGTAGATCATGTGATCGACCTTGACCAGGGTACCGAACCCCATGTCGCGGGCATGGCGCGCGTGCGCCTGGGTCTCGCGCGCCGAGCCGGCGAATTGGGCGAAACGCTCTTCCATCTCGCCGATGACCGCGCTCGACTGACCGGCCATCTCGCGCATGGCGTCGGAGTTCTCGAGCATCCGTTCGCTTTCACCGCGCAGCTCGCCCATCACCTGACCGATGGACTCTGAGGCGCGCCGACTGCTCTCGGCGAGCTTGCGCACCTCGTCGGCCACGACGGCGAAGCCGCGTCCGGCCTCGCCGGCGCGCGCGGCCTCGATGGCGGCGTTGAGCGCGAGCAGGTTGGTCTGGTTGGCGATCGTCGTGATGAGCTGCACGGCGGCCGTGACCTCCTGGCTGCGCGCGTTGAGTCGCGCCACGGCATCGGCGACGTGATTGATGCGCTCGGCGATGGCGTGCAGATAGGTCACGACCTGACCGACGGTGGCTTGGCCATCCTCGGCCTCGCTCGCCGTGGTCGTGGCCAGATCGAGCACCGACTGCATCTCCCGGTTGACGCTCGCCAGATCCTGCTGACTGGAGGCCAGATTGGACAGCAGGTTGGTGCTGTTGAGTGCCTGAGTGCGTTCGAGCAGCCGGTAGCGTCCATGGGTGCGTTCGCGTTCAGCGCATTCGGCACGCAATCGTTCGCACTGCTTCAGTGCCTGCTCGAAGTCGCCCGACCAGTCGCGGTCGAGCTGTTGTCTGAGGGTTTCGAGTCCCGTGGCGCTCCCGCCGGTCGGGGTCTGAAAATAGACCTCCAGACGGTCCAGAAGGTCGTTCATTCCCCAGCAGAGACGGGCGATCTCGTCCTCGCACTGAAGGTGGGTGATGCGCTGCACGAACCGGCCGCGACCGGCCTGTTCGATCACCTGGGTCAGACGCGACAGGGGCGCGAAACCGCGTTGCAAGGAACGCTGCCCCCAGCCCGCGAGTCCGATGGCCGGAATCAGGATCAAGACCGTCCAGGGGACGAGCGCGGGAGCGAGCCAGGCGAGCACCGGAGCGACCAAGGTCAGCCCCGCGAGCGACCAGAGTAGCCATGAGATCCTCGATTGCAGGGGCGAGTGCGTCATGGAGACGAGTCCTGTGCGATAAGGGGGCTGGAAGGGAATCGAGGCGCCTGATCGTTGATCGTCAGCGATCGGGCCATCCGGCAGGCCGAGACCGATGGGCGATCATGCTACGATGGACCGCCCGGACCGACAAGCCTTGGCGGACGCGAGGCGCGCACAGTCGGCGACATTCCGTTCATACGATCGTTTCCCGCCCGATGACCCCTTTGATTCGCGATTTCGAGTATCGACCCGATGCCGGCTCCTGCATGGAGCGACTGCTCGACCATCCCTGGCCGGTGTGGCTCGACAGCGGGCGTCCGTTCAGCGATCAGGGTCGCTTCGACATCCTGACGGCCGATCCGGTCGCGACACTGGTCACGCGCGGCGCTGAAAGTACGTGGTGTGCCCATGGCTCGACGGGGCGCTCGCACGCCGACCCGCTCGATCTGTTGGGCGAGCTCCTGGGGCCGAAGCGTGAGACCGTCCCCGGATTGCCCTTCGTCGGCGGGGCGATCGGCTATTTCGGCTATGACCTGGCGCGCCGCTTCGTGCCGCTGCCGAGTCTGGCACACGATGCCGAGCGCCTGCCTGAGCTGGCTGTGGGGGTCTATGACTGGGCCTTGATCCTGGATCACGTCGCGCGGCGTGCCTGTCTGGTCGGCTGGGATGCGCGTCGGCTCGACACCTGGGCGGCGCGGTTGTCGGCGCCGGTCGCGCGCCGGGTTCGCGAGCCGTTCCGGACGCTCGGCCCGGTGGAGTCCAATCTGACGCACGCGGGCTATCTTCAGGCGCTGGCAAGGATTCGGGACTATCTGATCGCGGGCGACTGTTATCAGGTCAATTTTGCCCAGCGCTTCGCCGCTCCGGTCACGGGTGATCCCTGGACGGCCTATCAGCGACTGCGGGCGCTCAACGCCGCGCCCTTCAGTGCCTATCTGAGCACGCCTGATGCGCAGATTCTGTGTTCCTCGCCTGAGCGCTTTCTCCAGGTCCGGGACGGCTGGGTCGAGACCCGCCCGATCAAGGGCACGCGCCCGCGCTCGACCGATCCGGTTGAGGATGCGCGTCTGGCCGAGTCGCTGCGTCTGAGTGCCAAGGATCGGGCTGAGAATGTGATGATCGTCGATCTGCTGAGGAATGATCTGGGGCGGGTGTGTGCGACCGGGAGCGTTCGGGTGCCGGCGCTGTTCGAGATCGAGCGTTTCGCCCGCGTCCATCATCTGGTCAGCACCGTTGCTGGGCGCCTGGATGCCGGACGCACGGCGCTCGATCTACTGCGCGCGGCCTTCCCCGGCGGTTCGATCACGGGCGCGCCCAAACGCCGCGCCATGGAGATCATCGAGGAACTGGAACCCAACCGGCGCGGTGTCTATTGCGGGGCTATCGGTTATCTGGGCTTCGATGGGGCGATGGATACCAACATCGTCATTCGTACCCTGGTCCACGCCGACAGCGTCGCCCGCTTCTGGGCCGGCGGCGGCATCGTCATCGATTCCGACCCCGAGTCCGAGTATCGCGAGACCTATCACAAGGCGGCACCCTTGCTCGATTTACTCCAATCGGCCGTTCAACATAACGCCTCGACTTAGCGGCATTCCCGTACAACCGAGGATGGGTATTATGGATGCCGTTAGCGTTAGTCAGTTTGGAGACAATCTAAAAAGTCTCGTAGAGCAGGCAATTAGCGGGCATGAACCGCTTAGGGGTCATTCGCCGTTCCGGCGAGGACTTTTTCGTGGCCAATGCGGAAGACTGGGAGCGCGAGCAGTAAACTCTTTACATTCTGAGGTTCCCTCGGTTTTTCGGGTTCAACCACTTGTTAGGAAATCGATACCGACACCGACTCGAGCGACCCAAAAACCAAAAACGGTGGTTAAATAGTCCGGAATGCTTTGGCCTCGTCAAGACCGTTAAAGCTTTGCAGCCGTAGTGCAATCTCGATTAACACGATCCGAGCGAGGTAGGCAGCATGCTGCCGCTCAACCGCGAATGATTCCAGCCTGTCGTAGTGCGTTCCATGAAGTATCTGCGACCGGCCATGATCATAGATATCCTTGATTAATTGCTCTAGGGTGCGAGGGCGGACACCCTGTACCACCTGCGTATTTCTATCTGTGCCGGTAAGATGGACTACCATATCTCGAATGCCAACGTTCTTGCCTCCGCAGCACAACACATCAAGACAGGTACCAAGCTTAGCCAACGCTATCGCATCACTTGACTCACGGCATCCCTCACCGTACCAATCCAGTGCTGTCGCCCATCGATTAGCAAGTTTTGGATGTGGGTGATTAGCCGGATCTACCAATCCATCTAGAATTGCTGCAAATGCCGGAATGATTTCCTTCATGTCAGCCACTGCTTGGCTCACCCGTTGAGGGGGCTGTATGGGAATCCGCTTCCCGAGTGAGCCGCCCGGTAACCAGAGAAACCCTTGGGTTTCGACCAGACTATTGCTTCCGACAGGGGGCAAGCGCTCGTCTTGAAGCGCCTGCTGCAGAAAACACTCGGGAGCTCCAAACCCTAAAGAAATTGCGTCAAGCGCTGCCTTGGCGACCAGTCTCGCAAGTTTTTGTGAAAAATTAAGTTCGTAGCCCCGAACAGCTACCTTGACCAAAGCTGGACACTCAGCGACCGCACCATAGACCAAATTTGCAATCCCCTCAATGGGTGTGCGATCTCTGGGCTTCTGCAGCGCGTCCTTAAGAAGATCCTTCCAGCGATGGTTTGCATCTGGCCGGTCTAGGTAGTGGTCCTTCCCGCGTTGGGGGAAATCGACTGCATCTATCCAATCACCTCTATTCAGAAATATAACGGGGCCGAGGTGAAACGGACCCGATCTCTCCATTCCCAAAGTCCATGCGGGAAAATAGTGCGTATATTCGTTGGACATACTTGCAAGTCGCTCTTCTATGATCGACTTTAACTTTGTCAGAGCATTACCCTCGTCAGACTCATCTAATCTGGAAAAATGCCCAGCAGCATGCATGTCAGCAACAGCTTGGCGGACAAAATTTTTATAGCTTTCAAGTTCGACCCTCACCAAGTTATTGGCTCGATTTCGGTGGAGGATAGCAGAGACCCGCCAAAGACCTTCTCTTGCCTTCCGCGTAAAATATCGCTGCATACCGTTCTCTGCCGTCACGAAATCGGGAATTCCAATCTCTTCGGACCAAGGGGCTGCCCCCTGATGCAAATGGTCTAGCTCACCTACTAACGCAGCTAGTTCAGTCTTTAACCCCATATTTCCCACTTCCGTTATACATTTTAAACACTATTTATGCATGCACCACGATATGCCGCCCATATGCTAATTTTAAGCGCGCCGATCTGCCAAGCACTGGTAAGCCAGTGTATATCTGGCTCCCGCTCCTAACGACTGGCTAGCCGACCCAATACCGCGCTGGCACAGCATTGAATCATTTCGATAAACTCGGCGCGCGGTATTGGGCATCTCATTACACACATCTTCATAAGTCATGAGATTCCCTGGCGAATTTGATTCCGGCGGCCACGTCTCTGATGCGCTGCAAACCGAGCCAAATGGTTTTTACACCGGGTTCGCCGTCGCCCTTGCGTCCGAGAAAACCGCCCTGGCGGGCGATCAAGCGCAGCACGTCGTTGAGTCGCGGGGGCTGCTTGGGTACGGGCTTCTTGGCCAGGATGTAGGCCGCTTGCCACTCCTCGGGTTCGAGCAGCAGCGAGGCCTCCAGGTCAGGCACCGTGCGTCCCAGGCGCATCAATCGTGCGATGCGCCATCCCACCACCAGAAACAGCGCGAAAGCGCGTTCCAAGCGCTCGACAGTGCCCAGTTGCAGGGCCTCGACCCGACAGCCTTCCTTGAGCACCAAGAACAGCAACTCGATTTCCCAGCGCGCCCGGTACCATTCGATCAGTTCGACGACGGCCTCGAGCGTGTCGGCTCGACGGTTGGTCAGCAGACGCCATTCGATCGGTTTGACGCCCTTGGGGGCCTCAATTTCACGCGCGATCACGCCGGTGACCTCAAGGTGACCTTGGCGCCGGTCCGAGAGGCTCACCCGCTGCGCATAGAGTTCCTGGCGCACCGTTCGGGCGGTGCGCCCGCGTCCAGGCGGCACGGTGAAGCGCACCTCCCCGAGCGGTTCAGTGTCCAGCACACGTCCCCACAGCTTCTGGCCCTCGCCACCGGGCAACGCGCGGTTATGCTTGGCGCGCAACAGCCAATCGGCGGGGGTTGCCAAATCCCGAGCGCGCACCATCAGGTCCAGTATGTCGGCCTCACGATCGGCCACATAGACCAGGCGGGTGTCGGGCAACTCCCTGGCCAGGTCCGCCACCCGTTCATAGCCTTCTTTCCAGCGCACACTCTCGGGGCCTCCCGGACGCTGGCCGTCGGCGTCTTTTGGCTCGCGGGCCCACATCCAGGCATCCAGGACACCCAACGGTTCGCGCTCGGGCGTCACCGCGTAGGTCGGATGCAGGTACATCCCGCGCTGGGCCTCGTAGCTCAAGGGACCAAGTCCTTTGATCGTCTGGCCGTTGAAGTCCAGCTCCGTGGTGTCCTGCAGACACAGCACCACCGGATAGGCCGCCATGCGCCTCTGCGTGCACTGACGATGCGGCTCAAGAATGTCGAGCCAGTCGTAGCGTTCACTGCCGAGAAACCGATAGGCCGCCTGCGTCTCCGCCCAGCCGTTGCAGGCCCCAGGAATACTCGCCGTCGGATGCTCGGCCAGGCGCTCGATCAAGTGGATCGCACGCCGGTCGCGGCGCGTGTCGCCCAGATCAATCGAGGCCAATTCTTCCGACGCCCAGCCCATCGTGTGCTCCAACATGTCTCAGAAAAAACAGTTCGCTATCGTACACTTAAAGTTCTGTGTAATGGGATGGGTATTGGGCCGGAGCTGAGCCAATTGTTATGCTAACCGTTTCTATTCCTCATGCTTTGTAGAATCACGCGAAGTGCCTCTCCGTCCGACTCGTAAGCGCGCTCGATATCATCAGAAACGGCGGCACAGAGGATGTCGTCAATATCGGTGTGCTCAAAAATTAATCGAGGGGAGATGTGGAAAGAGAATTTCTGTCCGGGCATGAGTTCTCTACGCTTCTGAAACTCCTTGGTTACCGCATCTGCAGTAGGGAAGAGCACGTTTCCACCTCTAAGACGCAGGACGACGTTTCCGAGAAACACTGTCATTGGCGAGTGGTTTTGCACCTCAACACTTACGACGTCCTGAACCCCTTCATAACCGGTGACGAATGCGCCGTTGACCTTCACTCGCACATCTGGTTTTGGCAGTGTTGTCGGCTGAAGATTCTGAAACTGTGAAATTTCCGCCTTGTCTTTCCCTAATAGCTCCGCAATAACCTTAGTTAAATGAAGCTGAAACTGTTGCTGGAGATTACTCGCATCACTATACGTTCCGAGCAACCCTTTCTGTTGAAGATCTTTCTTTGTTTCTTGGAGTCTTTGATACTGATCTGTCGTTAAGGCATCTTGGGGTATAGCGCGCGAACAAAAATATATAAGAACGCGCTTCCCGCTTTCCCCCATTCGGTTGATTTCTTCGATAGAGCCGGATGCGTGCTCGTTCGTTGGCGTCCCAAGCCGATACCAGAAAACCGCAACACCAAAATCACAATGATCAACGATCTGTTTGTTTAATACGGACTGGGGTTCACCGGACATGTCAGGAGCGGAGTGTGTTTCCCATTTGACCAATTCAACTTTAGCTCCAAGCGCATTGCCAATTTGAGCGTTCCACTGGTTAACGGTATCGGTAAGCGCGACCCGTTCACTTTTAACATCGCTTGGAGAAATAAGCAAACATTTATACTCAATAACGGTTCTTGGCATAGTATTCCCTTAGAGGCTGTCTAGAAACTGGAAAAACAGTCTTTTCTAGCTAGTAGCCAATTTATAGTGAATTTGATTATTGCAAATTTGGCGAAGCAACAACCGACTAGACGCCAAGTAAACTTGAGACTCACTTGAGGTTGGCTTACGCTCGTAATCTTTACTCAATCGACGCGAACGACCAAGCCAAGCGAATGTTCTTTCAACGACCCAACGACGTGGCAAGACATGAAAACCTTGGCGACCGGTCTGCTTCTTAACAATAGTGAGCGTACAGGCAAACTGCTTAAATACCCACTCAATCAGCTCTGCCCCGGCGTAGGCTCCATCCGCCCAAATAATTTTGACGGATTGGATGAGTAGAAATAAGCGTGCGATCACTTCGCGTGCAGCTGTGCCATCAAACATGTTGGCGGCATGCACCCACACGACAAGCACGCAACCCATTGTATCTACAACGATATGCCGCTTGCGACCTTTGACTAACTTACCGCCATCGAACCCAGAGGCCCGTCTAGACTCAGGGGTTCCCTTGACACTTTGGCTGTCGATGATCGCGCCTGTTGGATCTGGTTTTCGGTCTTTTTTTTTCGCGTAATTGCTCGCGTAAAGCGGTATTAAGATTTTCAAGCAATTTGTTATCTGTCCACTTATTGTAGTAATAGTTAACCAGTTTGTAGGATGGAAAATCATTTGGCAAATAACGCCACGGACAACCTGTTTTGTTTAAATAAAAAATAGCGTTCAAGATTTCACGTAGATCACTTGATCTTGGTCGGCCTGTTGTATAAGGCTCAAGTTCTTCGAAAATGCTTTCAACAATCTCCCATTCTTCATCGGAGATATCGCTTGGGTATTTTTGCGAAGATTCTTTTTTTGAAGTCATATTCACGACATGAGTGAAGTTAATTGACTCGTGAACCTTGCCATATTTTCCAAAAAATATACATAAAAATCAATTTCTTAGTTTTTAGACAGCCTCTTAAATGCATAACGTTAAGCTTCAGCCGCCGGTAGCGAGCGCAGCGAGTGACCGGTCGTCTGCAAGCGCTGTTTGGGCACTTGCGTACCGGAGCCTACTTCCAAGATACATTGTAGAACATTCGATTCTCTAGATGATTCCCGTTGTAGAACGGGACATCATCGTAGTCCTCCGAACCGAGGAGCGAAAAATACCCGCACTCGAGTCCGAATTCCTGTGTGACTAAGCGTGCAAGCTCTTTCGCCATAGTTTCTCTTTGGCGCAAATCCCGCCTGCTGCCAAACTCCGGCAACTTGGCAAGATAGCGACCATCTCTAGATACCGAAACGCGCCTCCGTGCCAGCAGACTCCTCGTTAAATCATGAGTGTTATCTAGTATCCACAGCCACACTCCTCCTCGCTCCAAAATGGGTGCGTTTGATTTCGCGGATTCCACCTGCAAAATCATTTCTGTGAAACGCGAATCGATTTTGACTATCGCACCTTCAGATAGCGCATAGAATGGCTCTAAATCTATCATTGCATCATTAATTACCTTGGAAATAGCGTCTGGACTTCGAATGGATTCCAGGCTCGGCAGCGAATCTGCACTCATTATGAAGCGGTAATGATGTTGTTTCAGCACACCCCGGTCCACCAAGGTGAGTATGTCGCTTGCTATCCATCTAGCCTCCTCCGTTGTTTTAACCACAACACCCATTCCGCTACAGTTGCTAGATGAGATATCCAATCCTGGTATGTCAACCGGAACATCAACAACGCCAAACTCTTCGAGTTTCTTCTCAAACTTAACCATTGAACCGCGATACGGCAACCGCCATTCCCGCTCATGACTCCAATCAAGGGTCCCGTTCATGCTTGGATTGAACGCTACATAGCGATACTGCTCTCTCAGCGGCAATAATTTTTCTTCAATTATTCTTGCCTCCCCGTCTGCACCATTCGACAAGCGGGTTGACTTGTCGTCAAGGCCATAGATCACTGGATTTGCTCCCAGTTCAAATAGGCCGGCTTTGGGGAAGATAAGCGCGTAAGTGCTCATGGCTTCACCGCGTTTTTCCCGTGCGTTCCCAGCCTCGAGAAATGCTGCAAGCGGCATTTCTGTAAAACATACTGCTGGGGAAGCACCATAGATCGTTCTTCGACCGTTTCGGTATGACCATGTTGCCCAGAGATGGCAATGCCGGATTGCACTGCGAAGCATGAAAATTGCAGACCAATTCACATCTTCGCGAATGTTTGCGAATCCCATGCATTCAGGGACGATAGGGGCGGACGGCCCATCGATCGCGACGTTTCGAAAGAAATGAATCAGGTAATCCGAAAGGTCGAACCTGGTGGTGTTATTCTTCATTCAGTTGCCCAACAGTGTATTTAGACAGCAGTCTGGCAACCAAGTGATACACTGACTGCAACCCAGCCCAAGAGTATCCCGTCCGTGACCGCTGTCAAGCCACATCGCGCACATCATGCGGACGGCTCTCCATCAAACTGGCAACGCTATCTCGACCTGCTCCAGCAACGCGGCGTTCCTGAGACCGCGCAACGCTGGTACATGCGCCGTGTCGAAGAATTTCTGGACACCCTGAAACCCAAGGCGCTGTCGACGCTGAGCGCCGATCAAGTAACGAACTATATACGCCGACTCTCTCAACGCCCTGATCTCGCCGACTGACAACGACGCCAGACCGTCGAGACTCTGCGACGCCTGCTGGTCGATCTGGCCCAGACCCAAGCCGGAAACGGAGTCGAAAGGGATCTATGGCGGGAGACCTCCTCCACCGCTCAAAACACGGAAAACCCTCCAGAAATCGGACCTCGCTTCGCACGCCCCACCCAGCGCTTCGCCATTCTCAAGGATCTATCACGCACGATCCGTGCGATGCAGTACTCGATCCGTACCGAACAGTCCTGCCTCGACTGGCGTCATCGCTTTCTACATCTTCTGCGCCGACAACTGAATCGCCCCAGCACTGGCCCCTGCCCTTGCTCGCCCCACTCCAATGGACCGACAATCCGATCCGAGCCTCGACCCTGCGGATCACGGCCATCCCAGGACGCAGAAGAAAACCCGGCTGAAATGCCGACCGAGGCCGCCATCCATCAAGGGGACACACGATCATGTCTGCGGATACGCAACGGCCGGCGCATCGCTGGCGCTTCAATCGACTCGGCGGTTTCGATCAGGTCATGATCGACTCGGGCGAGGACATCCGTCATCTGCCCGAACTCGACCCCAAACTCTGGGCCGCCCTGAGCTGCCCGACCTCGGGGCTGGAGTTCGACGCCCATACCCTGGCTCTGCTCGATACCGACGGCGACGGACGCATCCGCATCGACGAGATCAAGGAAGCGGTGCGCTGGACCTGCCTCAGGCTCAAGGAGCCGGGTGATCTGTTCAAGCACGAAGCCGGTCTGCCGCTGGATGCCATCGACGACAGCACCGAGGAAGGACGCCTGATCATGGCCTCGGCCTGGCGCATCCTCGACAACCTGGAACGCACCGAGTCGACCGTCATCACAGCGGCGGAGACGGCCAATACGGCTCAGATCTTCGCCGGATCACGCTTCAACGGCGATGGCGTGGTGCAGCCGAGCGCGGCCCGCGACGAGTCGGTCGCCCAGGCGATCAGCGACATCATGCGCTGTGTCGGCTCGCGGCCCGATCGCAGCGGCGAGGAAGGGATCGATCAGGCGCTCTGCGACCGCTTCTTCGCCGAGGCGGCCGAGTATCTGGAATGGTGGGCGCAGGCCGAGGCCGACGCGGCCAACATCCTGCCGCTTGGCGAGGACACCGAATCGGCCGCCGAACTCTTCGAGTCGGTCAAGACCAAGATCGACGACTATTTCACCCGCGCCCGACTGGCCGACTACGACCAGCGCGCCGCCGAGCTGCTCAATCCGGCCGAGAGTGACTATGCCGCCCTGGCCAACCGCACCCTGTCGCTGGAGACCGAGGATCTGGCCGGCTTTCCGCTGGCGCGCGTCGAGCCGGGACGTCCGCTGCCGTTGCGTCAGATGCTCAATCCGCGCTGGGCACGGGAGCTGGACGCCTTTCGCGCCCGCGTGGTGGCGCCGTTGCTCGGCGAGCTCGACAGTCTGAGCGAAGCCCAGTGGCTGGATCTGAGCACGCGCTTCGAGGCCCATTCGGTCTGGCGTGCGCGTCGACGCGGCGCGCTGGTCGCTCCGCTGGGCGCGACCCGGCTGCGGGCGCTGGTCGAGGGACCGTACCAGCAGGCCATCGCCGACCTGATCGAGCAGGATCTGGAGCTGGCCGGGGTGTCGGACGCCATCGAGTCGGTCGACCGGCTGGTGCACTACTACCAGCACCTGGAGCCGCTGCTCCAGAACTTCGTCTCACTGCGCGACTTCTACACGCCGGGCCGCAAGGCGGTCTTCCAGGCCGGTACCCTCTATCTGGACGGGCGCGCGTGCGAACTCTGCGTGCGTGTCGACGACCCGAGCAAACATGCCGCGCTAGCCAATCTCAGCCAGATCTATCTGGCCTACTGCGACTGCCGACGGCGCGGCGGCACCGAGACCCTGACCATCGCCGCCGCCTTCACGGCCGGTGACGGCGACAATCTCATGGTCGGACGCAACGGCGTCTTCTACGACCGCAACGGCGACGACTGGGATGCGACCATCGTCAAGCTCGTCGAGCATCCGATCAGCGCCGGGCAGGCGTTCTGGTCGCCCTACAAGCGGCTGGGGCGGATGATCTCGCAGCAGATCGAGAAATTTGCCGGCGCGCGCGACAAGGCCGTCGATGCCGGTGCCGAGCAGGGCCTGACGACACTGGCGACCAAGGCCCAGGAGCGTTCAGCCGGCGCCGCCGCGCCGGCGGCGACCCCCTTCGATATCGCCAAGTTCGCGGGTGTCTTCGCCGCCATCGGTCTGGCGGTCGGCGCCATCGGCACGGCCGTGGCCTCGGTCCTGACGGGTCTGCTGTCGTTGAGCTGGTGGCAGATCCCGCTGGCGCTGCTCGGACTGATGCTGGCGATCTCGGGACCATCGGTGCTGCTGGCACAGCTCAAGCTGCGTCAGCGCAATCTGGCTCCGCTGCTGGATGCCAACGGCTGGGCGGTCAACGCCCAGGCCCGGATCAGTCTCCCGTTCGGCGCCACGCTCACCAGTACGGCGCAGTTGCCCAAGGGAGCGATGCGTTCGCTGCGCGATCCCTTCGCCGACAAGAAGCGCCCCTGGAAGACCACGCTGGTGCTCATTGCCCTGATGGCGGGCGCGGTTCTGGCCTGGCGCGCGGGGTATCTGGACACCTGGATCGAACGCTGGATGCCGCAACAGACCGAGGAGACGCCGACGGTCGAACCGGCTAAGGTCGTACCGGAGCCGGGCGAACCCGCGACTGACGCACCGGCGGAAACGCCTGAGTCTGCCGCACCCGGCAAAGACGACGCGGCACCCGACGAGGCGGCCGAGTCAACGCCGGCAACGGACGAACCGGCGACCGACACAGCGGACTGATCGCACATACCTGAAAAACAGAGGAGTTCAGAATGCACATTGGCGACTTGATGGCCGAGAGCGGTGTCGGTTTCGGCACCAGCGGCGCGCGTGGTCTGGCCGACCGGATGACCGACTGGGTCTGCTATGCCTATACGCTCGGCTTCCTGAGCTATCTGGAGCAGATCGAGGTCTGGTCGCCCGGCTCGGATGTCGGCCTCGGCGGTGATCTGCGCCCCAGCACGCCGCGCATCATGACGGCCTGCGCGCGCGCGGTGCGTGACAAGGGCGGCCGGCCAATCGATCTGGGATTCATCCCCAGCCCGGCGGTGGCCGCCTATGGCTTCGAACGATCGATCCCGACCCTCATGGTCACAGGCAGCCACATCCCGGACGATCGCAACGGCATCAAGTTCAATTTGCCCACGGGGGAGATCCTCAAGCCCGATGAAGCGGGCATCCGTGCTCAATCGATCGTGCGGCCCGAGGGACTCTTCGACGCCGGCGGCGCCTTCATCCAGGATCAGTCGGAAGTGCGGCCGGCATCCGACGACTCGGCGCTCGACGCCTATGTCGAGCGCTATCTGGACTTCTTCCCGCGCGATTGCCTCAAGGGTCTGCGGATCGGCGTCTACGAGCACTCCAGCGTCGCGCGCGAACCCTATGTCGCCGTGCTCTCGGGACTCGGCGCCGAGGTCACGCGGCTCGGTCGCTCCGAGGTCTTCGTCCCGGTCGACACCGAGGCGGTACGCCCCGAGGATCAGGCGCTCGCGCGCGAGTGGGCGGCGAGCGGCCGCTTCGACGCGCTGGTCTCGGCCGATGGCGACGGCGACCGTCCGCTGATCGCCGACGAACGGGGGCAGTGGCTGCGCGGCGACGTGGCCGGTGTACTGTGCGCGCGCCGGCTCGGGATCCAGGCGCTGGCCACGCCGGTCAGCAGCAACACGGTCGTCGAGCGCTGCAACGCCTTCCAGGCCGTCCGGCGCACCCGTATCGGTTCACCCTTCGTCATCGAAGGAATGCAGCATCTGATCGACGAGGGATTTGAGTCGGTCGCCGGCTACGAGGCCAATGGCGGTTTCCTGCTCGCCAGTGCGCTGAGGAACGCCGATGGCGGCGTATTGCGGGCGCTGCCGACCCGCGATGCGGTGCTGGTCGCCGTGGCCATCCTGCTCGATGCCGTTGAACGTGACCGGCCCGTTTCGGCTCTGGCGGCCGACCTGCCGCCACGCTTCACGCACAGCGACCGACTCAAGAATGTTCCGACCGAGATCAGTCGGGCACGACTCGCCGCGCTGCGCACGGGGCGACTGCAACACGACAAGGCGGCCATCGAGGCCGAGTTCGGTGCAGCATTCGGCCCGGTCGCCACACTCGACGATACCGACGGACTGCGCATCACCTTCGATAGCGGCGAGATCCTGCATCTGCGCCCGTCCGGCAATGCCCCGGAACTGCGTGCCTATGCCGAAGCCGACAGCGCCGAGCGTGCCGAGGCCATGACGCGGATCGCCTTGGACACACTCGCGGTTTGAAGTGGATCCTTTTGCGATCCAGTGCACGAAATACAGACACAGATTTGCGTTACATTGACGCTCCGTCGACCGATCGAGTGAGGAACCATGTCCGCCATTCTCAATGCTCTGATCCATACCGTCACACGCACGCGCTGGTACAACTTCATGGGGCGCTGCCGCAACCTGGAGCAGACCCAGCGTCGCCTGCTGGAAGAGCGCCTGGAGCGCAACGCCGACACGGTCTTCGGACGCGAACATGGCTTCGCGCGTCTGAAGTCACCCGCCGACTATGCACGCGCCCTGCCCGTCTCCAGTTGGGAGACGGTCGACCCCTATGTCGACCGTATCATCGCCGGCGAGTCCCATGTCCTGACCGCCGGTCCCCTGCCCTCCATGTTCAACAAGACCAGCGGCACCACCGGCAAGCCCAAGCTGATCCCGGTGACACCCGAGAGCAAGCAGGGCAACGCGCTCAACCAGAAGGTCTGGGCCTTCGCCGCCGTCGGCACCCATCCGCGCTTTCTGATCGGCAAGGTGTTTCCGATCGTCAACAAGGCGGTCGAGGGCTACACGCCGCACACCAACATCCCCTATGGCGCGGTCTCCGGGCTGATGGTGCGCGATGCCCATCCGCTGGCGCGCGCCAAGTACGCCTATCCCTATGACGCCATCGAGATCGAGGACTTCAACGCGCGCCGCTATGCGATGATGCGCTGTGCCGTCCCCGAGTCGGTCAGCTTCATCCCGGCCTCCAATCCCAATGCCCTGCTCAAGCTGTTCGAGAGCGCCGATGAGCACAAGGCCGACCTCTTGCGCGACATCCACGACGGCACGCTCTCGGCAAACCACGACATCCCGGGACCGATCCGCGAGGCGCTGAGCCGCCGCTTCAAGCCCAATCCGGGCCGGGCGCGCGAGCTGGAGCGGCTGGCCGAGCGCGCCGGACGCCTCCAGCCGCGCGACTACTGGCCGGATCTCAAGCTCATCGGCTGCTGGAAGGGCGGCACCGTGGGCCAGTTCGCCCAGCATCTGCACGACTGGTGCTCACCGCAACTCAAACTGCGCGACACCGGCTACATGGCCAGCGAGGCCCACATCACCATCCCGATCAGCGACGAGGGCAACAGCGGTCTGCTGACCATCCACACCAACTATTTCGAGTTCATCCCGGAGGAGGAATTCGGACGCCCGGACGCGCGCGTGCTCATGGCCCACGAGCTGGAGATCGGCGTGCCCTATCAGATCCTGCTGACCACGGCCGGCGGGCTCTATCGTTACTCCATCAACGACGTCATCGAGGTGACGGGGTTCTATCAGGGCGCGCCGCTGGTGAGCTTCCTGCGCAAGGGGCGCGACGTGATGAACCTGCAGGGCGAGAAGGTCAGCGCCAATCAGATCCTGATCGCCGTCCAGGGCGCCTGTGCCGAGACCGGCGTGACGCCCATGCATTTCATGGTCGTGGGCGAGTCGGCGACCTCGCGCTATCACCTGCACATCGAACCGGCCGGCGAGACGCCTGAGCAGAGCGTGATGCACCGTCTGCTCGCGAGCTTCGACGCCCGTCTGTGCGAGATCAACCATGTCTTCAAGCGCTATCAGGAGCTCGATATGCTCAAACCCACGGCCCTGTCGCTGATGGAGCGCGGCTGGCTCGGCGCCATCGTCGACCACCAGGTCGCCTCCGGGATGCGCGACATCCAGTTCAAGCCCACGGTCCTGGGTTCGGAACTCCCGCCCGGCGGTCGCCTCCTCTATACCCTCGACATCCGGGAGGGCGCGCCCGCATGACGGTCGAACACGCCCGACGTCCCAAGGTCGCCGTGGTGCTCTCCAGCGGCGGCATCAAGCCGCTGGCGGCGATCCCGCTGTTCGAGTTCCTCGACGAGGCACAGATTCCGGTCGACCTGCTGGTCGGCTGTAGCGGCGGCAGCATCATGAGCGCCATGCGCGGCTGCGGCTATGACTCCGATCACATCCGTGAACTCATCGGTCGTGTGGCCCAGCGCGGCCTGTTCTCCTCGATCAACCTGCGCGCGGTGCTCGGCATGGGGCGTCTGCCCTTCGGGCGCTTCGACACGCGCACCGGACTGGTGCGACCGGCCAAGCTCAAGCGGGCGCTCTACGAAATGTTCGGCGACCGGCGGGTCGAGGACCTCAACCCCAAGACCGTGATCCAGACCACGGACATCCAGACCGGAGAGGGCGTGGTCATCGAAGAGGGACGGCTGACCGACGCGGTCTATGCCTCCAGCGCGGTGTTTCCGATGCTGCCGCCGCTGGAGATGAACGGACGTCTGCTCGCCGACGGCTACTACACCTCGTCGCTGCCGGTGATGGAGGCCGTCAAGCGCGGCATGGACGTCATCATCGCCGTGATCTTCCATGATCCGCTCGATCATCGGGCCAACGACTACATCGCCTGCCTGTCCAATTACTACACCATCCAGGGTGACGCCATCACCCGCTTCCAGCTGGCGCTCTCGATCAATCTGCACCACCACGAGATCATCATCATCAAGGTGCCCTTCAACCGTCCCATCAACATGTGGGACGTGCATCACATCCCCTACATCATCGAGACCGGTCAGGCCGTGGTCGAGCAGCGCCGGGCGGAGATCCTGGAAGCGATCTCCGCCTTCTCCGGCGGCGCCTGAGACCGGAGCGCGGACCGGCGCGGTTCAGACCACCGCGCCGGCCGGTTCGGCCTCGCGTTCCAATGAGGCGATGACCCGGTTGCTGGTGGGCCAGAACAGCGCTGTGATCCCCAGCACGGCCACGCCACTGACCAGAGCGGCCTGATGCAGCCCCAGCCACTGCGCCAGCCAGCCGCCGAGCAGATTGCCGATCGGGATGGAGCCGAAGGCCGCCAGCAGATAGAAAGCCATCACGCCCGCGCGATGCTCGTCGTCGATGCCGAGTTGCAGAAGCGTATTGGCCGCCACGCCCTGGGCGATGTAGGCCATACCCAGCATCAGGGTCACGCCGCCGACGACCCAGGCATGAGCACTCAGACTCAGCAGGATGAGCGAGAGTCCCAGCAGGACGGCCGCCTGCCGGAACAGCGGCCACAGGCGCTCCGGCCGACGCTGGAGTCCGACCACCAGCGCGCCGACCAGCGCACCGGCGCCGATACCGCCCATCAGCCAGCCGAGTCCCTGAGCGCCCGCCCCCATCACCTCGTGCGCCCAGACCGGCAGCAGCACATAGACCGACATGGTCGCGACCGCCACCGACAGATAGGAGAAGATCGGATAGCGCAGGGTCGGCGTGGCGAGGATGAAGCCCAGATTGCGCAGTGCGCCCCGGCTGGGGCGCGGCCCCATGCTCGATACCGGCTCACTCAGACGGATCAGCACCAGCGCGGCCAGCATGAACAGATAGCTCAGCGCATTGAGCAGGAAGCAGGGTGCCGGGCCGAGCTGAGCCATCAACCAGCCGGCGATCGGCGGACCGATGGCACGCGCGCTGTTGAAGAGCATCGAGTTGACCGAGATCGCCGCCGGCAAGGTCGCCTTGTCGTGGACCAGACGCGGCACGATCGCCTGCCGCGCCGGTCCGTCGAAGGCGGTCAGCAGGCTCTGGATGCAGCCCATGACCACGACGAGCGGCAGGGTCAATAACTCGAAGTGGGTGATCACGCCCAGGATCAGCGCCTGCACCATGAACAGCGATTGCAGGACCAGCAGTAGCCGGCGCCGGTCGAAGCGATCGACCAGCGAACCGGCCAGCGGCAGCAACAGCAGCGCCGGCAGGTTCATCAGGGCCGTCAGATAGCCCAGTTGCAGAGCCGAGTCGGTCAACTGATACAGCAGCCAGTTGAAGGTCGTGCTCTGGATCCAGGAACCGATCAGGGACAACCCCTGCCCGGTGAAGAACAGGCTGTAGTTGCGTTCGCGAAAGACACTCAACACGACGGTCGGCCTCCCGGCTGGACGTGATCCGCCCGGCTCATGACAGTTCCAGGACGCGCTCGATCATGTCCGGACAGGGCACCGACTCGCAGATCATGGGCAGCTTGATCTGAGCCGTGGTGACGCCGGGGCGCAGACGTTCCTCATAGAGCCGATCCAGCCAGCCCGTTTTCATGAGCACCAGATGCGGTGGTTGCAGCAGCTCCTGGCCGCGCAGCAGCCGATAGGGTTCGGCCTGGGCGACCAGCGCCTGTTCCATGTCCGCCAGCCAGCGCGCCTCGGGCGGCGTGCCCTCAGACTCGATGCAGAAGGCATAGCGATGCTGGTCGGCGTCGGCGACCAGACAGAAATGGCGCCAGCGCACCTGATGCTCGGCCAGCGTCTGACGCAGGATCTCGGCGAGGAAGGCGCCGCTGAGCTTCTCGCCGGCCAGATTGGCCACGTCGCGGGTCTTGCTGACGAAGGCGATGTTGGGATTCTGATCGGTGAAGCCGGAGACACGCACGATGTCGTGCAGGTTGTAGCGATAGAGTCCCGAATAGCTGGTGACGATCAGACCGTATTCCTGGCCGTCCTCGAGTTCGTGCGCCAGGAGCGGCTCACCGCCGTCGAGCGGCTGGAATTCGAGGAAATAGCCGAGGATGGCCAGTGGACCGGCGCTGACACCCGGCTTCATGGGGACGTTGAACTTGCCCTCGCTGGCGCCATAGCCGCAATCGACCAGCAGCACGTTCTCGGGCAGCAGCGGGCGCAGACCCTCCAGATAGCGGCCGATGGTGCCGCCCAGCCAGCAGGAGATCACGCGCAGGTTCGGCCAGTAATCGCGCGGTTCGAGCCGGCCGCGTCGTGCGGCCATGTCGCGCAGCGCGCGTGCGCGTTCAGGATCAGGACTCAGGTCGCGTTCGAGTGTGGCGCGCAGGTCCGACGCCAGCGGCAGCGCCGCAGAGAGCGTGCCGTGCGCGATGTCGTCGATGAGCCGGTCGCGGTGCTGGTCGGCCGTCTCCAGCAGCGCGGTCATGCGGCCGGGATTGTTGCCGACCAGCAGACGCACCTCGGGCTTGGCCAGGGCGAAGCGCAGGATCAGATAGTCGAGCGTCTCGCGATCCGGTGCCTGGAGCACGGCGGGCGGGAAGGCCAGTCGGCGCTGGATCTCGGGCGAGGTGCCGGCGAGGGTCAGGCCGGAGGCGAAACCGACCGGGATACCGCAGGCCGTCTGGCCGAGCACCGCCGGATTGGACAGCGGGATGAAGAAGCCGTCCAGGAGTTTGGGGGCCAGCTTGATGAGCAGCGCGGTGCGGATACGGCTGACCAGCGACTTGGCGAACTCGCCTTCGGCGCTCTCGGGGATGTTCTTGAACGCGCCTGTGGTGCCTGTGGTGCTGATGAAGTGCGTCGGCTGACCGGCGAACAGCAGATCCTTCGCCCCCTGCTCCAGACGCAGGGCATCGGGCGCGACATCCGGCCACTCGCGGACCGGCACCCGGCGCCGGAACTCCGCGACCGAACGGATGGCCTCGAACCCGTGCGTCTGGCCGAATTCGGTGTGCGCGTTACGCTGAAGGATGTCCAGCAGCACCTGCTGCTGGATGCGCTCGACCGAGCCGCAGGCCCCCATGAACAGTTGCACCAGTTCCGGCTCCGACTTGCCGCGCAGTTCGTCGAGCGAACGCAGCGCCTCGGCCTGACGCCGGAACCGCGCCTTGGCGCGTGCCTGGAGCTGGCGGCCGATGCTCTTGAGTATCTCGGCCGGGACATTGAGGGCGTTGCAGGACTCGATGCCCTGGAAGCCGGGCATTGAGTTGGCCTCGCCGACGACGAAGCCATCGCCCTTGAACAGCAGATCGATGCCGCCGATGTTCAGACCGATGATGTCGATCACCTGCTGGGACAGCTCGCGAATCGCCTCGCTCATCGGATAGTCGTTCGCGCTGCCGCCGGCCGAGACGTTGGACTTGAAGCCCTCGGACGAACGGTTCTGGCGCAGCATGCAGACCTGCGGCCGGCCATCGATCACCAGCACGCGCAGATCGCGCCCCCGGCTGTCGGCGATGAACTCCTGCGCCAGCAGGGCCGATTGACAGCGGGCGGCGTCGAGCATTTCGAGCAGGGTCTCGAGTTCCTTCTCGGAATGGATCAGGGACACGCCATGCCCCTTGGAGCCGTCGAGCACCTTGATGACGACCGGCAGGCCCAGGGTCTCGCGGATGAAGGCGGGCGAGGTCTCGGGGCGCACCAGGATGGTCCTGGGCACCGGCAGACCGGCGGCGGCCAGCAGTTGCAGCGTCAGCAGCTTGTCGCCGGTGCGCTTCAGGGTCTCGGCCCGGTTCACGCACAGCACGCCCTGGGTCTCGAGCTGTTGCAGCAGGGCCAGGTTGTAGGCATCGGCCTCCTCGACGAAGGCGGCGACGGCGAACATGGGCGCGGCGACCTCGATGCCCTTGTGCAGGAGACGGGTCGGCGCCTCGGGATCGAGGACCAGCTCGACATCCTTGGGGTCGACGACTTCAAGCCGTACACCGGCTGCCCCGGCCTCCTGGCAGGCGCGCGTGAGCTCCGGGATCTCCTGGCCTGTATAGAGCATCCAGCCATGCATCATCTGTGTCTGACTCATTCGAGACCGCCTCTCGTCAAGATTGCTCGGAATCGGAAAAGAGCCGCCAGTGATCGGCGACCAGCCTCGTGTGGCCTGCGGAGGCTGGATACGGGCGGCTCCGTGGCGCAGAGGATCGCACAACTGATGTCATCAGGGCGAGAACTCTAGACGGGCCGGCGACGCGTCGGTTTGGAGCGTCCGGGTCGTGCCGGGGTCGTCTGGCGGGTCTTCACGGGCGCGCGCCGGCCTTCGGGCACCCCGCCCGTCCCCGGCGGCTGGAAGCTCGGCACCAGATGACGCTTGCCGTTGCCGATGAGATCGGAGCGGCCCATGTCTTTCAGCGCCTGACGCAGCAGCGGCCAGTTCTCGGGATCGTGATAGCGTAGAAAGGCTTTCTGCAAGCGGCGCTGACGCATCCCGCGCACCACAGGGACCGACTCGGAGTTCGGCGAGACCCGTTTCAGCGGATTGCGCCCGGTGTGATACATGGCGGTGGCGATCGCCAGCGGCGTGGGCAGGAAGGACTGGACCTGATCGAGCCGCAGCTTGTGGCGCTTGAGCCAGACGGCGAGATTGAGCATGTCGACATCGGTCGTCCCCGGATGCCCGGCGATGAAATAGGGGATCAGATACTGCTCTTTTCCGGCTTCGCGTGAATAGCGGTCGAAGAGTTCCTTGAAACGGTCGAAGATGCCGATGCCGGGCTTCATCATCTTGCTGAGCGGCCCGGATTCGGTGTGCTCGGGCGCGATCTTGAGATAGCCGCCGACATGGTGCGTCACCAGCTCGCGGATGTAGGCCGGCGAGCGCATGGCCAGGTCGTAGCGCAGACCCGAGGCGATGAGCACGCGCTTGATGCCGGGCACGGCGCGCGCCTTGCGGTAGAGCTGGATCAATGGGCCGTGATCGGTGTTGAGATTGCGGCAGATGTCGGGATAGACGCAGGAGAGCTTGCGACAGGCCGCCTCGATGCGCGGATCACGGCAGCCGAGACGCCACATGTTGGCGGAAGGCCCCCCGAGATCCGAGATGGTGCCGGTGAAACCGGGCGCCCGGTCGCGCACCTCGCCGATCTCGCGCAGGATCGAGTCCTCGGAGCGGTTCTGGATGATGCGTCCCTCGTGCTCGGTGATCGAGCAGAAGGTGCAGCCGCCGAAACAGCCGCGCAGGATGATGACCGAGTGGCGGATCATCTCCCAGGCCGGCAGCCGCGCCTCGCCATAGCTCGAATGCGGACGGCGGGTGAAGGGCAGTTCGTGCAGCCGGTCGAGTTCGGAACTGGTGAGCGGAATCGGCGGCGGATTGAGCCAGACTTCACGCTCGCCGTGGGCCTGGACCAGGGCGCGCGCGTTGCCCGGATTGGTCTCCAGATGGAACACGCGCGAGGCATGGGCATAGAGCACCGGATCGTCGCGCACCTGCTCGAAGGACGGCAGCCGGATCACAGTCCGGTCACGCTCGGCGCGCGGCGTCGGAACGACGACCGGCACGCCCTCGGCCCGCTGCTCGCAGCGCGGGTCGTCCTCATAGGGATCATTGTGGAGCTTGAGCGGTCCGGGCGTGTCGAGCTGGGTCGAGTCCAGCTCCGTCCAGTCCTCGGGCGCCCCGCCACGGTGCATGAAGGCGGTGCCGCGCAGGTCGCGGATGGTCTCGATCGGCTCGCCGCGCGCCAGACGGTGCGACAGCTCCACGATGGCGCGTTCGGCATTGCCGTAGAGGAGCAGATCGGCCTTGGAGTCGACCAGCACCGAACGGCGCACCGTCTCCGACCAGTAGTCGAAATGCGCGATCCGGCGCAGACTGGCCTCGATGCCGCCGATGACGATGGGAACGCCCTTGTAGGCTTCGCGCGCGCGCTGGGCGTACACCGTCACCGAGCGATCGGGTCGGCGTCCGGGTTCAGCGTTCGGCGTATAGGCGTCGTCGGAGCGCGCGCGGCGGTCGGCCGTGTAGCGGTTGACCATGGAGTCCATGTTGCCCGCCGTGATGCCGAAGAACAGATTCGGCCGGCCGAGACGCCGGAAATCGTCCGCCGAGGTCCAGTCCGGCTGCACCAGGAGTCCCACCCGAAAGCCCTGCGCCTCCAGCAAGCGGCCGATGATCGCCATGCCGAACGAGGGATGATCGACATAGGCATCCCCGGTGACGATGACGATGTCGCAACTGTCCCAGCCGAGCAGATCCATCTCGGCGCGCGAGATCGGCAACTCGGGCGCGGTGCCGAATTTATGGGCCCAGTGTTTGCGGTAGGAGAAGAGATCGGGGGCGGAGTGCATCGTTGTCTGGAGCGTCGAACGGAGATCGGAACCACATTGTAGCGCCAAGACGGCGGCTGGACCCGTTGGGCGCAATCATCGAAAATGCCCGCTCGAATCGACTGGCTTTTTCATCCGCGCGTCGGCTGCCGTTGCCGTCGTTGCAATCGAGGGTAATGACGTGGATTTGGCAACCCTGTTGGGATTGGTTGGCGCCATGGGCGTCATGATCGGCGCGATCGTGTTGGGCGGCGATGTCATGGTCTTCGTCGATATCCCTTCGATCGTCATCGTGTTCGTCGGAACCGCCTTCGTGGTGCTGTTCCGAACCACATTCGGTCAGTTTCTGGGCAGCTTCAAGGTGGCGCTCGGGGCCTTCCTGAACAAATCGACCGCGCCCACGGCACTGATCGAGGAGGCCGTGGCACTGGCCAACATCGCCCGCCGGGAGGGCTTACTCGCTCTGGAAGGCAAGCAGATTTCGCATCCCTTCCTCCAAACCGGCATCAGTCTGTGCATCGACGGCCATCCGCCCGAGGTGGTGCAGAAAGTGCTGAGCAAGGACATCAATCTGGCCATCCAGCGCCAGGAGGCCGGTTACAGCGTCTTCAAGGCCACGGCCGAGGTCGCACCCGCCATGGGTATGATCGGCACACTCATCGGTCTGGTACAGATGCTGGCCAATATGTCCGACCCCAAGGCCATCGGCCCAGCCATGGCTGTGGCGCTCCTGACCACCCTCTATGGGGCGGTGCTTGCCAATGCGGTCGCCACTCCGATCGCTGAGAAGCTCAAACTGCGCAGTGGCGAGGAAAAGCTCGCCAAGACACTGATTCTCGAATCTATTTCAGGAATTCAGGAAGGCTTGAACCCGCGCGTTTTGGAACAATTGCTCATGACCTATCTGCCGGAGCACCAGCGCCAGAGCAGTAAGGATTAGTCACACTCAGCTTTGCTCCCATGAGGTCGATGCCATGACCGAAGAATGCGAATGTCCCGACCCGCCAGCCGGCGCCCCCGAATGGATGGCCACCTTCGCCGACCTCATGTCGCTGATGATGTGCTTCTTCGTGCTGCTGCTGTCGTTCTCCGAGATGGACGTCATCAAGTACAAACAGGTCGCCGGCTCGCTCAAAGCCGCCTTCGGCGTCCAGCGCGACATCCCGGCCCAGGAGGATCCGCTGGGCACCAGCATCATCATGCAGGAGTTCTCACCGGCTCAGCCGCAGCCGACCGTGATCAACGAAGTCAGGCAGCAGACCACGGACGAGTCCAAGCGTTTTCTCGAGATCCTCGACCCGGCGGTCGAGGATGCCCAGGACAAGGCCGAAGACCTCAAACAGGAACTCAAGAAGGAGATCGCCGAGGGTCTGATCGAGATCAATACCATCGACGATCAGGTCGTCATCCGCATCCGCGAAAAGGGTTCCTTCCCTTCGGCTTCAGCGCGAATCGATACGCCCTTCAAAGCGGCACTGATGAAGATCGCCGAGGCGCTCAACCAGGTCGAGGGCCGTATCCTGATCGCCGGACATACTGACGATGTCCCCATCGAAACGCTCGAATTCCCATCGAACTGGGTGCTCTCGGCCGCGCGCGCGGCGGCCGTGGCCCACACCATGACCCAGGTGGGCGGTATCGCGCCCGAGCGTGTCGAGATCCGTGCCCATGGCGACAACCGCCCGGTGGATACCAATGAGACCACGGATGGTCGGGCCAACAATCGGCGGGTGGAGATCATCGTGCTCGGCGAGCGCAGTGAGCAGACTCTGCTCGAAAATAACGCCGACACCCGCGATGGCGGCAGTCCCTAGGTGGAGAGAGCGAATGACTAACGACGAACCAGTCCAGCCGGATGCGCTGGAAGAAGAGCATGATCGCGATCGGCGGCGCTATTTTCGCATCGAGGATCGGGTAGGCCTGCTGCTCGTCCCGGTCGATGCGGCACAAGAGGCCCAGCTGATCGAGAGTCTGGAGGCACCCAGTTCGCGTGCTGGTCTGTTGAACGATCTGCAGGCCATCCGCGACCGCCATCTGCCCGAGCGCCGCACACTGGAATACAAGTTCCCGACCGTGGCGGCTTATGTCAAGGTGATCGAGAGCCAGATCGAGGCTCTGGCCCAGGCGATCGGCGATGGCGAGGGATTTCCGAATTCAGCCGACACCGAGGTCTGCCTCAGTGCTCAGGGGCTGGGGTTGCATTGGCCCGAGACCATCGACATCGACGGTCGGGTCGAACTGCGCCTGACACTCTTCCCCGATCGTGTTCATATCCACACCCTCGCACGGGTGGTGCGCTGTGATGACGAGGGCGATCGCGGATATCGCCTCGCGCTCGACTTCACGCATCTGCGCGAGGCCGATCGCGAGGCCATCATCCGGCATGTCTACCGCTTGCAGCGTCTCCAGCTCCAGGCACATGCCGAGGAAGCCTTCGAGGCACGCTACCAGCAGTACTCGCTAAAGCTCAAGGACAAGCCCAAGCCCAACTAGGTCGCCGCGCGATCATCCTTTTCGGTGGTGACGCCACCAGAGGTGGTCGCCGCCGGGCGCATCCGCCCACGGATCAGCACGAAGAACAGCGGGACGAAGAGCACGCCGAGCATCGTGGCCGCGACCACACCGCCGAGCACACCTGTGCCGATGGCGTTCTGCCCACCGGAACCGGCGCCCGTACCGAGCGCCAGCGGCAGTACGCCGAAACCGAACGCCAGCGAGGTCATGACGATCGGCCGGATACGCATCCGTGCCGCTTCCAGTGCCGCGCTCAGGGCATCACGTCCTTCTTCCTGAAGCGTCTTGGCGAACTCGACGATGAGGATGGCGTTCTTGGCCGAGAGCCCGATCGTCGCCAGCAAACCGACCTGGAAATAGATGTCGCTCGGCAGCCCGCGTCCGAGCGCGGCGACCACCGCGCCGAGCACGCCGATCGGCACCACCAGCATGACGGCGAAGGGCACCGACCAGCTCTCGTAGAGCGCCGCAAGCGCCAGGAACACCACCAGCGCCGAGAGCGCATAGAGCGCCGGAGCCTGGGCGCCGGCTGCGCGCTCCTCATAGGAGATCCCGGTCCACTCCAAGCCGATGCCGGGCGGGAGTTTCCGGGCCAGTTCCTCGACCGCGACCATGGCCGCGCCCGTACTCAGACCAGGGGCGGCCTGACCGAGGACTTCGGCCGAGGGCAGACCGTTGTAGCGCTCCAGACGCGGCGAACCATAGGTCCAGGTTCCGGTCGCGAAGGCCGAGAAGGGCACCATGTCGCCATCGGCATTGCGCACGTACCAGGCGTTCAGATCCTCCGGCAGCATCCGATAGGGTCCGTCGGCCTGGACATAGACCTTCTTCACCCGTCCCTCGTGGACGAAGTCATCGATATAGGCGCTGCCCCAGGCCATCGAGAGCGTGCGATTGATGTCGGCCAGCGACAGCCCGAGCGCGCCGGCCTTGGTGCGGTCGACCTCGACCTGATACTGCGCCTCGTCCTCGCGTCCGTTCGGGCGCACGGCGATGAAACGCGGATCCTGCATCGCCATCCCAAGGAACTGACCGCGCGCGGCGGCCAGCACCTCGCGCCCGGCACCGGCCTTGTCCTGCAACTGCACGTCCCAACCCGAGGCGGTGCCCAGTTCGATGACCGCCGGCGGCGGGAAGGCGAACACGCGCGCGTCGCGGATGCGCGAGAAGGCCATCATGGCGCGTCCGGCCACCGCCTTGACGTGCAGATCGGGCCGCTGACGCTCCGACCAGTCCCTGAGCTTGACGAAGCCGATGGCCATGTTCTGGCCCTGACCGGCAAAGCTGAAGCCCGAGACCGTGATGAGCTCCTTGACCGCTTCCTTCTCGTTCTCCAGGAAGTGCTTCTCGACCTGCTTGAGCACCTCGCGCGTGCGTTCGAGCGTAGCCCCCGAAGGCAACGTAGCCTGGATGATGAGGATGCCCTGATCCTCGTCGGGCAGGAACGACGTGGTCATGCGCTCATGCAGCACCACCAGGGCACCGACCAGGATCAGATAGACGCCCAGGAAGATCCAGCGCCGGCGGGTGATACCGGCCACGCTCTTGCCGTAGACCGAGACACTGCGTTCGAAGTTACGGTTGAACCAGCCGAAGAACCCGCGACGCGGCCCATGCGGCATGGGCTTGAGCAGCGAGGCGGCCAGCGCCGGACTGAGCGTGAGCGCCACCACCACCGACAACAGCATGGCCGAGACGATGGTGATCGAGAACTGCCGATAGATGACCCCGGTCGAGCCGCCGAAGAAGGCCATGGGCACGAACACCGCCGACAGCACCAGGGCGATGCCGACCAGCGCGCTGGTGATCTGATCCATGGATTTGCGCGTCGCCTCCTTGGGCGGCAATCCATCTTCGTGCATCACGCGCTCGACGTTCTCGACCACCACGATGGCATCGTCGACCAGCAGACCGATGGCCAGCACCATCGCAAACAGCGTCAGGGTGTTGATGGTGAAGCCGAAGGCCGCCAGGATGCCGAAGGTGCCGAGCAGCACCACGGGCACGGCTATGGTCGGGATGAGCGTGGCGCGGAAGTTCTGCAGGAACAGATACATCACCACGAACACCAGGATCACCGCCTCGAAGATGGTCTTGACCACCTCACCGATGGAGATGCGCACGAAGGGCGTGGTGTCATAGGGGAAGACCGCCTCCATCCCCGGCGGGAAGAAGGCCGAAAGCTCGGTGATCTTGGCCTTGACCGCGTCCGCCGTCTGCAACGCATTGGCGCCCGTGGCGAGCCGGATCGCCATACCGGCAGCCGGACTGCCGTTGTGACGCGCCATCTTGCCGTAGCTCTCGCTGCCCAGCTCGATGCGGGCCACGTCGCGCAGATGCACGGTCGAGCCGTCGGCCTGGGTGCGCAGCCGGATGGCGCCGAACTCATCGGGCGTGTTGAGCCGGCTCTGGACGTTGACGGTGACGTTGAGCTGCTGACCCTGGGGCGAGGGGATCGCGCCCAGTTGACCGGCCGAGACCTGAGCGTTCTCGGCCTCGATCGCCGCGACCACGTCCGACGGCGTCAGGCCGTACTGGTTGAGCCGGTTGGGGTCGAGCCAGATCCGCATGGCGTACTGGGCCTCGAACAGGGTGATCTCACCCACGCCGGGGACACGGCTGATCGGGTCCTTGACCAGACTGGCGGCATAGTCGCCCAGATCAGCGTTGGTCAGGCTCCCATCGCGCGAGACGAAGGCCACGACCATCAGGAAGTTGCGCACGGATTTCGCGACCTGGATACCCTGGCGCACCACTTCTTCCGGCAGCAGCGCGTTGGCCAGTTGCAGCTTGTTCTGCACCTGCATCTGGGCCACGTCGGGATCGACGCCGTTCTCGAACGTCAGGGTGATGGTCGAGAGTCCGTTCGACTCGCTGGTCGAGGACATGTAGCGCAGACCGTCGAGACCGTTCATCTGCTGCTCGATGACCTGCGTCACCGAATCCTCGACGGTCTGGGCCGAGGCACCCGGATAGGTGGCGCTGATGGCGATCGCCGGCGGCGCGATGCTCGGATACTGCGAGACCGGCAGGATGCGGATCGACAGCAACCCGGCCAGCATGATGACGATGGCGATGACCCAGGCGAAGACGGGTCGGTCGATGAAGAAACGGGCCATGATGGGGTGCTCGGTGGTCGGTTAGTGAGTCGTGCCGGGACCGGACGCCGCCGCAACGGCCCCGGACGGCTGATCGTCGAGCACCACGGGCTGGGCCTGACCGCCCGGACGCACCTTCTGAAGACCGTCGATGATCAACCGATCGCCGGGCGCCAGGCCCTCGTCGACCAGCCAGTCGCTACCCAGTGCGCGATCGGTCTTGAGCATCCGCTGCTCGACCACACCCTTGGCGTCGAGCACCAGGGCATAGGGCCGGCCGCGCCGGTCGCGCTGCACGGCGCGTTGAGGTGCCAGGATGGCCTCGGGGCGCGTGCCCTCCTCCACCCGAGCGCGCACGAACATGCCGGGCAGCAGGACGTGATCGGGATTGGGGAAGGTCGCGCGCAGTGTGACCGCGCCCGTGCCCGGATCGACGCTGACTTCGGAGAACTCCAGCCGGCCGGCGAGCGGATAGTCGCTGCCGTCCTCCAGCACCAGGGTCACACGCGGCTGATCGCCGTCCGGACGCTGGAGACGCCCGTCTTCCAGTGCACGGCGCAGACGCAGAAGCTGGGCGCTCGACTGGGTGAGGTCGACATAGATGGGATCGAGCTGTTGGATGGTGGCCAGGGCCAGTTCCTGATTGGCCGTCACCAGCGCGCCCTGGGTGACGACCGAACGCCCGATGCGTCCGCCGATCGGCGCCGTCACCCGCGTATATTCCAGATCGATGCGCGCACGCGCCAACTCGGCCTCGTCGACCGCCACACTCGCGGCCGCCTCCTTGAGCGCCGCCTCAGCGTCGTCGAAGTCTTCCTGGCTGACCGCCTTGGCCTTGAGCAGATCGGCATAGCGCGTGGCCTTGAGCCGGGCGCGCTCGAAGGTCGCACGTGAGCGATTGAGCGCGGCCTGGGCGCTGTCATAGGTCGCCTGATAGACGGCCGGATCGATCCGGTAGAGCACCTGTCCCGAGCGAATCAGCGCGCCCTCCTTGAACAACCGCTCCTTGATGATGCCGCCGACCTGGGGTCGCACCTCGGCGACCCGATAGGACGCCGTGCGGCCCGGTAGCTCGGTGGTCAGGGTTGCCTCGCGCGCCTGGAGCGTGACGACTCCCACTTCGGCTGGCGGGCCGCCAGGGCCGCCCGGCCCCCCGCCCGGCGGTGCCGAGCGCTCACAGCCGACGACGGAGAGTGCCGCAACGAGCACGCACAGCCAGGCACCGGCCTGCTGCCGAGGGATCAGGGGGTTCATGGGCAACCTCGAGAGAGCACTAGGATTGTATAGAACGTTCGTTCTAGAATGATCATTCAATCTAGACATTCGAGGCCGCGACGTCAAGTGCGGAGGCGTGCCTCCACAGCGAGAACGAGGAGCGATCCCCGCATGACCCCGACGACCCGACCCGACCCAGAACAGACGCGCGCCCAGACGCGCCGACGTCAGATCCTGGATGCCGCCGCCATCTGTTTCGCGCGCGAAGGCTTCCACGGCACCAGTATCGCCGCACTCTCCAAGGCGGCGGGGATGAGTCCGGGGCACATCTACCATTTCTTCGAGAACAAGGAAGCGATCATCGAGGCCCTGGTCGAGCGCAAGCTGGAGCAGTCGCTGGAGATGGTGAGTCAGTTCGAGAACGCCGAGGACGTCTTCCAGGCGCTGATCGATCGCGTCGACATCGGGCTGAACGAGAAGACGGATCTGGACAACGCGGCGCTGGAGCTGGAGATTCTGGCCGAGGCGGCGCGCAACCCCAGGGTCGCGGCCAGCGTGCGTGCGGCCGACCGCATCAAGCACGAGCGCTTGATGGGCCTGCTGCGCAGCGTGCGACGTGCGCGCGGCTTGACGCACGACAGCGATGCCGCCGCCGTGACCGAAATCCTGATGGCCCTATTCGATGGACTCGCCGCACGGGCCATCAACCATCCTGATCTGGATCGCGAAGCCTTGATTCCCCTGATCCGAATAGCGCTGCGCACCTTCATCGAAGGCCAATAGCGCGGCCCCGCTTTCCGGTTCAGCCGTGTTCGTCCCCACAAACCACGCGCCCGGCTTCACAGCTGGAAGCGCATGGCGTGTCCCCTCAGCTCGTCGGCCAATTCCGACAGTCCGTGACCAGCCTGTTCGAGTTCGGTCATGCTGTCACGGGCCTCGCGCGTCCCTCCGCTGATCGAGAGGATGCCGCGACTGATCTCGACCGCGACCGCCGTCTGCTCCTCGGCGGCACTGGCGATCTGGGTCATGGTCTCCGAGATCCCGTCGACGGCTGCGGTGATCGCCTGAAGCGACTCACCGGCCCGGCCGGCCGTGGCCATGGAGTCGCCGGCTCCCTGCTGGCTGCGGTTCATCTCGCTGGCGGCCTGTTGTGCGCTGTGCTGCAATCGCTTGACCATGGCCTCGATCTCCTGGGCCGAGGACTGGGTACGCTGCGCCAGGGTCCGGACCTCATCGGCCACGACCGCGAAACCGCGCCCCACCTCGCCGGCACGCGCCGCCTCGATCGCGGCATTCAGCGCCAGCAGATTGGTCTGGCTGGTGATGGCCTGGATCACGTCAAGGATCTTGCCGATCTCCTGACTGTCGCGCTCCAGCGACCGGATGCTCTCGCCGGACTGGGCGATACGCTCGGCCAGAGCGGACATGGAATCAATGGTCTCGGTCACGGCGAGCCGGCCTTGATCAGCGAGCCGCTTGGAGGCACGGGTGGATTCGGCCACCGAAGCGGTATTACGCGCCACCTCCTCGACCGAGGCCGTCATCTCCTCCATGGCGGTGGCCACCTGATCGGTTTCCTGGTGCTGACGCTGCGCCACCTCGCGGACCTGTGCCAGATTGCCCGACATCTGGCCGGTTGCCGAGGACAGCGTCATGGCCGAGCCGGTGATGCGCTCGACCAGGGAGCGTAACTCAGTGACCATGCGATCGAAGTCGCGCGCGATGGCGCCGATCTCGTTCGGGACATCGAGATCCGTGCTGGCGGTGAGATTGGAATGTTCGACGATGCTGTGGATGGCGCGGCGCAAGGCACCGAGTTGTCCCGTGATGGAACGGTGAAACAGCCAGCCGAGCGCTACAACCACGACCAGCGCCGTGAGCGTGAACGCGATGGCCACGCTCGCCGAGGTCTGGTAGAGGGCGTGGGCGGCTTGCTGCTCGTCATGCGCCACCTCCAGTTGCAGATCGACCAGCTCGTTGAGCTTGGCGCTGACGGGATCGATGCTGTCATAGAGCGGACCATCGAACTCGTGCAGCTGCTCGGCCATGTTGCCGCGCTGCCCCTCCAGGCGGCGCATGACCGCCGCGATCGCCGCATCGGCGCGCGTGAAGCGTTGTTCGGCTTCATCGGCCAAAGCCGCCTCCCGTGGAGAGAGGCGGGTCTGGAGATAGGTCGACCAACGCGCGTGGATGCGTTCCTGGGCCTGGCGAATCCCGTCCAGCGCGTCCTCGGCGCTCATCCGGCCGGCATTGGCCTTGTTGACCGCGTCGATGATGAACACCGCATAGTCATCCGCGATCCCCTTGAGTCCCTGCAAGGGAACGACGCGATCCAGGTAGATGCGATCGACGCCTTGGTCGACCTGCCGCAATGCCGCAGTCGCAACCAGGCCGATCAGCACCATGGAGACACTGGGGACCAAGGCCAGAAGGATCAGTTTGGTGCTGATGTTGGCGCGTTCGATGAGTCTCACGTCCTACTCCTTAGCAGTGTCGATGAGCGTCATGATGACGGCAATCCCATCGTTTGGTCAGATCCCGAAACCGGCTGAAACCAGACCCGATCGGCTGGACGCGGTCAGTCGTTCCAGTAGAAGGACTGCTCGATCGCGCCGCTGGCCGGTATCTCGATATCGCGCGTCTGGACCTGACCGGCGTTGTCGACGCGCAGGACATAGCGTCCGGGTGCCAGGCTGGCATAGAACCAGGGGCCTTGGGAGACGGCTTCGAGCAGAGTCGGACCGGCGGCATCGTCGATGCGCACCCGGACGTCGGCCAGATAGGAACCTGAACCGGCGACGGCGAAGAGCAGGCGCAGGTTGAATTTGGATTTGACCTCCTGCATCTCGGTACGCTCGGAGAAGCCGATGCCGCCACTGATGTAGGGCACACCGCCGGCCACGTCGGTTGCAGGTGCGGGCGCTGGAACCGGAGCCGGAGCCGGCATCGGTGCGGGCTGAGCCTGAACGGGCGCGGCCGGTTCAGCGGGCAGAATGGCGCCGCCCGGCAGAACGGTCCCTGGCGGCAACAACATGCCTTCCTGAAGCACCGTACCCTGGGGAAGCTGGACCGCCGCCGGCGGTTGCTCGCCCGCAGGCGCGACGGCCCATTCGGTCCTCAGCCCCTGCTCGACCGGTGCGGGAGGAGCCGATCCGTACTGGGCCAGGACACCCGTCGGCAAGGTCAGCGCCAGCAACAGACCAAACCCGGGGGTCTTGTCGATTCGTGTCATGAAGTACCTCTCAGGTTTAATTCCGATGATCCGAAACCGTGCATCGAGGATAGTGCATTTTCGTCAGTCCGTCCCCGAGGTTCGACCACTCCAGCGACTCGGGAACTGACTCTCGATGACACCCGAGCGATGCAGGATGGCGATGCCGAGTACATGGCCCCGATAGCTCGCGATGACCTGTCCCGGCGGGTTGGCGGCCAGTTGCTCGGGCGTGGGCGCGAAGATCTCGCGGCGCAGATAGGCATCGCGCTGCTCGCGGCTGAGTTCCAGCCGAAAGCGCGTCACGTCCGGCCCGATGAGCAGCGCCCCGCTGGTGGTGGGCTTGGGCGGGCGGACGTTGGTGCGATGGAAGAAGATCCCGCGTCCCTCGGCCGGCGGCACGGCGGGCGGCGCGTGATCGGCGGCCATCAGGTGCAGACCGCGCCTGGTCTGGCGATTGATGCGGTAGCGGCTCCAGTAGTCATCCGGCAGTCCGTATTTAGACAACAGACCGTCGAGCCATTCGTCATGCTCGCTTTCGGCGAGGGTGGCGAGTTCGGGTTCCGGCTCGGCCGGAAGTCCGGCCTCCTTCTCCAGCAGTGCGATGAAAAAGCCGCCGGTGTCGTTGCGGTGGGGCCAGAGGCGCCGGCATCGCGCCAGCTCGGGCGGCAGCGTGCGGCCCAGCCACTCGGTCACGCCGGGCGCGGCGTCGAAGCCGGGGATGTCGACGGTCCTCAGCCGCACCCGGCCCTCGCACTCGGCCAGAATGTCGGCCACCACCAGCTCGTTCTCCTCAGGCGCGAAGGTGCAGGTCGAATAGAGGATCAGACCGCCCGGCCGGCAGCGCTGCACGGCCTTGCGCAACAGGGCGCGCTGGCGCGGCCCGAGCCGCTGGGAGCCGGCCGGATCGTGCCGCTGCAACAGGGACGGATTGCGCCGGATGGTGCCCTCGCTGGAACAGGGCGCGTCGAGCAGGATGCGGTCGAACTGACCGCCGGCAGTCGGCCAGTTGCTGGCGTCGCTCTGGGTGGTGGTCACATTGAGCACACCGAGCCGGTCCAGATTGCCTTGGAGCGCCTTGATGCGGCCATAGGAGATGTCGTTGGCGACGACCGTGCCCCGGTTGTCGAGCGCAAAGGCAATCTGGGCGGTCTTGCCGCCGGGCGCGGCGCACATGTCGAGCACGCGCTGACCGGGCTTGAGGTCCATGAGCGTGACCGGCAGTTGCGAGACGGCCTCCTGCGCATGGGCCAGACCCACGCAGTACCACCACTGCTGACCGGCCCGGAACGCGGGCGGCAGATTCAGAGCGTTGGGCAGACCCTGGATCGGTTGCGGTGACAGTCCCTGCTCGACGAGCAGCTCGGTCAGCGCCTCGACCGAGATCCGCGCCGGATTGGCCCAGAGCGCGACCGGCAACGGGCGGCCGAGCGACTCGGCAAAGGCGTCCCAGTCGTCGACTAGATCGCGATAGCGTCCGAGCCAGGAGTCGGCGATCTGATCCGGCGTGGGGAGCGAGGCCGCGCTGGAGCGGGCGGTGCGTTGGTTCATACAGAGAGTTCCTGAAACATCGATTCGGTCTATTTGTCCGCCCTGGCCGTGCGCCGCCGGTCGAGCCGCCGGACGAACTCGGCGATCAGCCGTGCGTAGAGTTCATCGCCCAGCACCCGATCCTCGACCCCGGCATCCAGACTGGGATTGTCGTTGACCTCGATCACGACCGGCCCCGTGGGCGTCTCCTTGAGATCCACGCCATAGAGTCCGTCCCCGATCAGGTCCGCCGCCTTGAGCGCAGTGCGCACGACCGCCGGCGGAACATCCGCGATGGCGAGCGTCTCGTGTCCGCCCTCGACATGACGCCCATCGCTCTCGTGCTTGACGATCTGCCAGTGATCCCGGCTCATCAGATATTTGCACGCGTAGAGCGGCTGGCGTCCGAGAATGCCGATACGCCAATCGAAGGGGGTATAGAGAAATTCCTGAGCCAGGATCAGATCGGACTCCTTGAACAGTCGGGCGGCGATACGGGTCAGACTCGCTCGGTCCTCGGCCTTGTGGACGCCGCGCGAGAAGGACCCCTCGGGAATCTTGAGCACCACCGGATAGCCGATCCGCTCCTCGGCCTCCAGCAGATTCTCCTTACGCAGCACCAGCGTCTTGGGCCGCGGGATGCGATGCGCGGCCAGCAGTTCGGCCAGATAGACCTTGTTGGTGCAGCGCAGGATGGAGTCGGGATCGTCGATGACGACCATACCCTCGCTGTCGGCCTTCTTGGCGAAGCGGAAGGTGTGATGCCCGATGCGGGTGGTCTCGCGGATGAAGAGCGCGTCGTACTCGGCCAGACGGCTGTAGTCCTTGCGCTGGATGAGTTCGACGTTCACGCCCTGGCTCTTGCCGGCCTTGACGAAACGGGCGAGCGCCTTGGGGTCGGAGGGCGGCAGTTCCTCCTCCGGGTCGTAGAGGATCGCCAGATCATAGCGATAGGACAACCGCGCGCGCGGCTGGCGCCAGCGCTTGGACAGATAGCCCTCGAGCGCCGTGAACAGCGGACTCTCGACCTCGTTGGCCACGGCCGTGATCGGCAACGCCTTGATCGCGCCGATGCGCCAGGTGCCGTGCAACCGGAACTCGACCTTGAGGATGGGGCAGCGGAAGGTCTCGAAGATCAGGCGCGCCAGCGGCTGCAACTCCTTCACGTCGCACTGACCGAAGCAGATCGTCAGCTCATAGGCGGTCGGGACCAGCGCATTGGTCTTGCGCCGTCCGAGCAGACGCTGCGCCAGGATGTTGAGCTCCTCGGTCGCCAGATCGTAGAGTTCGCGGCTGGAGATCTCTTGAATGGTGCGTACCGTCGGAATGACCTTGTGCCCGCGCGCCTCGGCCAGCAGCGAGCAGTAATAGCCGAGCGAAAGGTAGCGATAACTGCGGCAGAGATTGATGACACGCAGATCGCGCTTGGCCGCCAGCTCGCCGCCGGCCAGATAGTCGCGCGCCGTGACCACGGGCAGACGCGGAAAACCGGGCTTCCAGTCGCCTGGTTGCTCCACCAACAACAGATGTTCAGCCATGTGGATCGCGCTCGTTCATGGGGTCGGCCAGATATCGAAGCAAAGTGGAAGGTTTCAGGGTTCGCGCGGGCTCCGGGGACAGCCGCGCGGCCGGATCGCCCTGACAACGCACGAGACGCCCGTCGGTTGGTCAGTTGGAGACGAGCACGACGGCTTGCAGTCCGACCCGCCCATAGCGGGCCATGCGGGTGAATTCGTCGCGCTGGATCGGCATGTCGATGGAGTCGATGGTGGTCTCGCCGTTGGCGGTGTCGACATAGGGGTCGTGGACATAGACGAAGTGCTCATCGAAGCCGGTGATCACGACCCAGTGCGGAAACTTCTCGCCATAGATGCGGTAGGAACTGATGAGCACCAGCGGCACGGCGCCGGCATCCCAGCGCTGCTGGATGTCCTGGATGCCGAGCGTCCGGTAACGGATCGGGATGCCGCGTTGTTCGGCCTCAGCGAGCATGTCCTCGTGGACCAGACGCATGACTTCCTTCTTCTCGGGACTGCGCACCGAATCGACCAGCAGCACGCCGGTGTCGTTGACATAGACCTCGGCGGCGAAGTTCCGGCGCTGAGCGGCCAGTGCCAGACCGAGCGGGCCACAGCCGCCATGCCCCGAAGTCATGAAGATGGTGGTCGACTCGCGCCAGATGCGCAGTTCCAGGGTGCGGTTGAGCTCCAGGCTCGGGCGCAGCGCCTGCATGGCCATCATCAGCGACGAGGGGCCGCAGGTGAAGTCCAGCGTTTGCTCGTAGAAGGGCACGCGCTTGAGCTCGGGCTTGAGACCGGGCGCCATCGCCTTCTCGTAGCGCAGCGCCTCCATGTGGTCTTCGTAATAGTCCGAGAGCACGCCGAAACGCCGATAGCCGGCGCGCTCGAACAGGTGTTGCGAGGCCAGATTGTCGCGCCGGATCTCCAGACGCAGATAGGCACGATCCTGCTCCCAGGCGGCCTGCTCGGCGGCGGCGACCAGGGCGCGCCCGAGACCCTGCCCGCGCGCCCGCGCGTCGATGGCGATCGAATAGATCCGGGCCACCGAGGTGGCGCGACTGAAGAGTACCAGCACATAGCCCAGCAGCTCGCCGTCGGCCTCGGCGACCAGCGTGCTCGCGCGTCCGCGCGTGAGCAGATAGCGGAACTGGCGCCGGCTGATCCGGTCAGTCTCGAAGCAGGCGTTCTCCAGCCGCAGCAGGGCGCTCAGATCACTGAGGACGGCAGGGCGGATCACGAAGGGCAGGATAGCGGCAGCGATTGACACACGTGGCACGCCTGAGCGATTTCTATTGGAGCCGGCAAAGCCGACAATCTACAGCGCGGCCCGAAAAACGCAAGATCGCTGCACCCATCGCCGTCGAGACCCGGAGAGCTTCAAGACCATGACCACACAGTCCCCATCCCTCAAGACCATGCTCGAAGGGCTGATCGGCACGCTCTCGGTGAGCAGCGTCACACCCGCCTTCGATCACAGCAACGAACCCTTGGTCACGCTGCTGGCCGACTGGCTGGAGAGCGCCGGATTCCGCGCCGAGATCCTGCCGGTCCCCGGACATCCGGGCAAGTTCAACCTGCTCGGCACGCTCGGCTCAGGCCCCGGCGGTCTGGTGCTATCGGGTCACACGGATACCGTCCCCTTCGACGCCCCGCTCTGGACCCATGACCCGCTCAAGCTGACCGAAGCCGACGGGCGCTATTACGGGCTGGGCACCTCGGACATGAAATCCTTCTTCGCATTGGCGTTGGAGGCGGCGCGTGCGTTCCGCGCGTCGGATCTCAAGTGCCCGCTGATGATTCTGGCCACCGCCGACGAGGAATCGGCCATGCACGGCGCACGCGCGCTGGTCACGGCCGGACGGCCGCTCGGACGTCACGCCCTCATCGGCGAGCCGACCAATCTGCGGCCGGTACGTCTGCACAAAGGGGTGATGGGCGAATCGGTGCGGCTGGTCGGACGCAGCGGTCATGCCAGCGATCCAAGTCTGGGCAACAATGCGCTCGACGGCATGCACGAAGTCATGTCGGTGATCCTCGACTGGCGCGCTGAGTTGCAGCAGGCACATCGGCATCCGGCCTTTCCGGTCCCCTACCCCACAGTCAACCTCGGCCATATCCACGGCGGCGACAATCCCAACCGCATCTGCGGCGAGTGCGAGCTGCATCTGGATCTGCGCGTCCTGCCCGGCATGGATCCGGCTGACCTGCGCAACGCGCTGGCCGAGCGTGTCGCCGGGGTCGGCCGGCGGCGTGGGCTCCAGTGGTCGGTCGAGCCGCTGTTTGCGCCGATCCCGCCCGCCGAAACGCCGACGACGGCCGCTATCGTGCGCGCCTGCGAGTCACTCACCGGGCACGCGGCCGAGGCGGTCAGCTTCGGCACCGAGATGCCGTTCCTGAACCAGCTCGGGATGGACACCCTGATCCTGGGACCGGGCGACATCGCTCAGGCCCATCAGCCCGATGAGTTCCTGGCACTCGACCGCATCCCGCCGACGCTGGAGCTGCTGCGCGCGCTCATCCGGCGGTTCTGTGTCGAGGGTGAAGCCGCCGCTGGCTGAAGCGCGCTCAGGAGGCCGTCAGTAGCGACTCCAGCGCCGTCACCAGGGCTGCATTCTCAGCGGGCGAACCCACCGTGAAGCGCAGACAGTCCTTGAGCAGGGGATGGGCGCCATCGAGGTTCTTGATCAGGATGCCGGCCTGCTTGAGTCCCTCGAAGAGCGCCCCGGCACGTCCCTCGGGGACGCGCGTGAGGATGAAGTTGGCCTCGCTCGGATAGGGATGCAGTCCGGGAATCCGGTGCAGCGCCTCCTGGAGCCGGGCGCGTTCGGCGCGGATGGTCCGCGTCTGCTCATCGAACACCGCCTTGTGCTTGAGCGCAAAGGCCGCTGAGACCTGGGTCAGCACATTGACGTTGTAAGGCAGCCGCACCTTGTCGATCTCGGCCAGCCACTCGGGTGGCCCGACCAGATAACCGAGCCGCAGTCCGGCCAGCCCCATCTTGGAGACGGTGCGCATCACCAGCAGATTGTCCCAGTCGCCGACCAGCCCCATGAAGCTCGAATCGGTGAAGGGCGCGTAAGCCTCGTCGACGATGACCAGACCGGGCGCGGCCTCGATGATCCGCACCATGTCGTCGGCGTCGAAGCGGTTGCCGGTCGGATTGTTGGGATAGGCCAGATAGACCAGCGCCGGTTGCTCGCGCTCGATGGCCTCCAGCACCGCCGGCAGGTCGATCGAAAAATCCTCGGCCTGGAGCGGCACGCCGACATAGTCCATCCCGGCGAACAGCCCGATCATCCGGTACATGACGAAGCCCGGATCGACCGAGAGGATCTTGCGACCCGGCGCGGCGACCGTGAACGCCAGCATCTGGATCAGCTCATCGGAGCCGTTGCCGAGCAAGAGCCCCATGTCCTCGGGGATCTCCATCGCCTCGCGCAGGGCCGCCTGGAGCACGAGTCCCTGCGGATCGGGATAGCGGTTGAGTTCCAGTCCGCGCAGCGTCTCCAGCCAGTCGGCCTGGAGCGACTCCGGCCAGGTATAGGGATTCTCCATGGCATCCAGCTTGATCAGTCCGCTCGACTCGGGGACGTGATAGGCCCTGAGCGCGCGGATCTCGGGGCGGACCAGGGACTCGATGCGTGCGTTCATGCCTCGAAGTCTCCGCGATACTCGGCCGAACGGGCGTGCGCCGTCAGTCCTTCGCCGCGCGCCAGCACCGAGGCGGTCCGCGCCAGTCGGGCCGACCCCTCGGCCGAAGCCATGATCAGACTGGAGCGCTTCTGGAAGTCATAGACCCCGAGCGGCGAGGAGAAGCGCGCGGTGCGCGAGGTCGGCAGGACGTGATTGGGGCCGGCGCAGTAGTCGCCGAGCGCCTCGGCGGTATAGCGCCCCATGAAGATGGCCCCGGCGTGCCGGATGCGCCCGACGATCGACTCGGGATCGGCCACCGACAGCTCCAGATGCTCGGGGGCGATGTGGTTGGCGACCGCGATGGCGTCGTCCAGATCGCGCGCCAGGATCAGCGCTCCGCGTGCGCGCAAGGCCGCTTCGATGATGGGCGCGCGCTCCATGGTCGGCAGCAGCCGGTCGATGCTCGCGGCCACCCGATCGAGGAACCCGGCGTCCCAGCTCACCAGGATCGATTGGGCATCCTCGTCGTGCTCGGCCTGCGAGAACAGATCCATGGCGATCCAGTCCGGATCTGTCTGACCGTCGCAGATCACCAGGATCTCGGACGGACCGGCGACCATGTCGATGCCGACCTGACCGAAGACGGCGCGCTTGGCCGTGGCCACATAGATGTTGCCCGGCCCCACGATCTTGTCGACGCCGGGGATGGTCTCGGTGCCATAGGCGAGCGCGGCCACCGCCTGCGCCCCGCCGACGGCGAAGGCCCGATCGACACCCGCGACATGCGCCGCCGCCAGCACCAGCTCGTTCAATTCGCCGTCCGGTGTCGGCACCACCATGATGAGCTCGGCCACACCCGCGACCTTGGCCGGGATGGCGTTCATCAGCACCGAAGACGGATAGGCCGCCTTGCCGCCGGGGACATAGAGTCCGGCGCGATCCAGCGGCGTGACCTGCTGACCGAGCAGGGTGCCGTCTGGATCGCGATAGCTCCAGCCGCTGAGCTTCTGATGCTCGGCATAGGCCCGGATGCGTTCGGCCGCCGCTTCGAGCGCCTGACGTTGCTCGGCGGGGATGGTGTTCCAGGCCTGTTCCAGACGCGCGCGCGGCAGTTCCAGATCGGCGGGCGCGGCCGGCGTCCAGCGATCGAAGCGCGCGGTATAGTCCAGGAGCGCGGCGTCGCCCCGCGCCCGCACCTCGCGGATGATCTCGGCGACGATCTGCTGGACTCGATCATCGGAGACCGACTCCCAGGCCAGCAGCCCATCGAGACGGGTGTCGAAATCTGAGTCCGAAGTGGAGAGACGTTGGATGTCGGTCACGGCGGTAAGATCCTTGTTCGGTAAAGCGCGCCCGAAATCCGCAAAGGCTCCAAGCGCAAGATGACGACTCAAGCCTGGCGTTCGGTCACGGCCTCGCGCAGCAATTCCAGGAGCGTGGTCACGGCTTCGTGCTTCATCTTCCAGGAGGCCTTGTTGACCACCAGACGCGAGCTGATGTCGGCGATGTGTTCCAGCGGCACCAGACCAT
This sequence comes from Allochromatium vinosum DSM 180, assembly GCF_000025485.1. Taxonomy (NCBI): domain Bacteria; kingdom Pseudomonadati; phylum Pseudomonadota; class Gammaproteobacteria; order Chromatiales; family Chromatiaceae; genus Allochromatium; species Allochromatium vinosum. The sequence continues at coordinate 3,211,847 of NC_013851.1, forward strand.
TGGCCTTGAGCGTGTTGCCGCTCTCGACCAGATCGACGATGAGATCGGCCAGTCCGACCAGCGGAGCCAGCTCCATCGAGCCATAGAGCTTGATGATCTCGACCTGCTGGCCCTTGGCGGCGAAGTGACGCTCGGCCGAGTGGACGTATTTGGTCGCAATGCGCAGTCGGCGTGTGCCGGGTTCGGGCGTCTCGGGGCGGCCGGCGACCATCAGGCGGCAGCGGGCGATGCCCAGATCCAGGGGTTCGTAAAGCCCCTCCCCGCCATGCTCCAGGAGCACGTCCTTGCCGGCCACGCCCAGATCGGCCGCGCCGTACTGGACATAGGTCGGCACGTCGCTGGCGCGGATGATGACGAACTTCACCATCGGGTTGGAGGTTTCAAGGATCAGCTTGCGGCTGGTCTCCGGATCGTCCAGCGGCTCGATCCCGGCATGGGCCAGCAGCGGCAGTGTCTGATCGAAGATGCGGCCCTTGGAGAGCGCGATGGTCAATGGGACAGTGAGATTCATGGCGATAGGATCCTGTCAGCCCCGGCGATGCGCCGGATGTCGGCGCCCAGGGTCGAGAGTTTGGCCTCCATGGTCTCATAGCCGCGATCCAGGTGATAGATGCGATCGACCAGGGTCTCGCCGCGCGCGACCAGTCCGGCCAGCACCAGCCCGGCCGAGGCGCGCAGATCCGTGGCCATCACCGGCGCGGCGGTGAGACATTCGACGCCGTGACAGACGGCGACGTGCCCGTCGATACGGATGTCGGCGCCCATGCGCTGGAGTTCCGGCACATGCATGAAGCGGTTCTCGAAGATGGTCTCGGCGACCGTGCCCACGCCCTCGGCGATGGCGTTGAGCGCACAGAACTGGGCCTGCATGTCGGTCGGGAAGGCCGGATGCGGCGCGGTGTGGATGTCGACCGCGCGCGGACGCCGGCCGCCCATGTCGAGGTCGATCCAGTCCGGCCCGGTCGTGACAGTGGCGCCGACCTCGCGCAGCTTCTGGATCACCGCATCCAGACAGTCGGGACGGGTCGCGTTCACCCGCACCCGGCCGCCGGTCATGGCCGCGCCGACCAGGAAGGTTCCGGTCTCGATGCGGTCGGGCATGATCCGGTAGTCGCCGCCGCCAAGCCGCTCGACGCCCTGGATGCGGATGCGGTCCGTGCCCGCGCCCTCGATGCGTGCGCCGAGCGCGTTGAGGAACTCGGCCAGATCCACGACTTCCGGCTCGCGCGCGGCGTTCTCGATCAGGGTCTCGCCGGAGGCCAGACAGGCCGCCATCATCAGGTTCTCGGTGCCCGTGACCGAGACCAGCTCCATAACGATGCGCGCACCGTGCAACCGCTGGGCGCGCGCGCGGATATAACCGCCCTCGACCGTGACTTCGGCGCCCATGGCGCGCAGTCCGTCGATGTGCAGATTGACCGGCCGCGCACCGATGGCACAGCCGCCCGGCAGCGAGACGTCGGCCTGACCATAGCGCGCGACCAGCGGCCCGAGCACCAGGATCGAGGCGCGCATGGTCTTCACCAGCTCATAGGGCGCAACGAAGCTGCTCAGCTCGGCGGGATCGACACGGATGCCGTCGGCCGCATCCTGGGTCAGACGCGCACCCATGCGCCCCAGCAGTTCGAGCGTGGTGCGGATGTCGCGCAGACGCGGCACATTGGTCAGGTTCACCGGGCCATCGGCCAGCAGGGTCGCCGCCAGGATCGGGAGCGCCGCGTTCTTGGCGCCGGAGGCGCGCACCTCGCCCTGCAAGGGAGTGCCGCCGGTGATGAGGAGTTTGTCCATGGGAAATATCGCGATCGAAGACTGTGACGACAGGAGCACGCCTGTCACGCGCCGCGTGGCCGGCTAACGGGATCGTTCAGGTTGGTGGTGCGGCCGGAGCCAGCAGATCACCCAGGTTGGAGACGGCCGCAAGCCGGCCGAGCGAATCGGGCAGATGGGCATAGCTCAGGTGCAATCCACGACGGCGCGCCATCTCCAGCCATTCCAGCAGGAGCGCCAGACCGGCGCTGTTGGCCCGCTCGACCCCGGCGAGATCGACGACCAGTGACGCCTGACCGCGCGCCGCCGCCGTGCGCAGCAGCACCTGCCCCTCGACGGCGAGCCGGCCGACGGTATCGAAGTCGAGCACGCCGTCGAGCGTCCAGCGGTCAGGCTCGGACGCGGTCAGCCGGGCAGGAGGATTCACTCCTGACCCTTGCGGTTCATCTCGCCGAGCCGTGCGATGAGTCCGTCGATGCCGTTCTGACGGATCTCGGTGGCGAAGCTGCTGCGATAGTTGCCCACCAGGCTGGCGTTGTTGATGACCACGTCATAGACCTTCCAGCCGCCGCCGGCATTGTGCATGCGGTAATCGACCGGGATGGGCGTCGAACCGGCCTCGCGCACCTCGGTCGCGACCGTCACCATCGCAGGCCGGTTGCCCGGCTTGGACGGCAGATAGCGGATCTCCTGACCCGAATAGCTCAGGAGCGAGCGCGCATAGGTGCGGATGAGCACCTGCTTGAAGCCATCGACCAGCTGGCGCTGCTGGGCCGGCGTGGCCTGACGCCAGTACTGGCCGACCGCGCCCTGGGTGATGCGCTCGAAGTCGAAGTGCGGCAGGACGATGGTCTCGACCAGCCCGTAGATCAGCGACGGATTACGGTCGATCTCGGCGCGGCGCGCCTCCAGCGTGTCGAGCATGCGCTCGGCGGTGCGCTGGACCAGCGCGGTGGCCTCGTCCTGGGCGGCCAGGAGCGAGCCGCTCCAGGTGAGCGGTGCCAGCACCAGGAGTAACAATAGGAAATGACGTCGTTGAAGAAGCATTAGCCGCTCTCACCCGCTTTCTTGAAAAGGAATTGTCCGATCATCTGTTCGAGTACCAGCGCCGACTGCGTGTTGACGATCTCGTCGCCGTCGCGCAGCGGCTCGGGACTGCCGCCCGGCTCCAGACCGATGTACTGCTCGCCGAGCAGGCCGGCAGTGAAAATGCTGGCGAAGGTGTCGTCCGGGATCGAGTCGACCGCCGCGTCGATCCGCATCGAGACCACCGCCTCGTAGGTCTGCTTGTCGAAGCGCACCGACTCGACGCGCCCGATGCGCACACCGGCCATGGTCACGGGCGCGCGCACCTTGAGGCTGCCGACATTGGCAAAGCGCGCCTGGACCAGATAGCCCTCGCCGGCCGTGTTCAGGCTGAGGTTGCTCACCTGCATGGCCAGGAAGAAGAGCGCGACCAGCCCCAGGGCCACGAAGGTTCCAACCGTCAGCTCGACATTGCGTCGTTTCGCCATCTCGATTCAGTCTCCGAACATCAGCGCCGTCAATACGAAATCCAGCCCCAGCACCACCAGGGCCGCGTGCACCACCGCGCGGGTGGTCGAGCGGCTCACGCCCTCGGAGGTCGGAACCGTGTCATAGCCCTGGAAGAGCGCGACCCAGGTCACGACCACGCCGAAGGCCAGACTCTTGATCACACCATTGACCAGATCCTCGTCGAAGTCGATCTTGGCCTGCATCTGGCTCCAGTAGGCGCCCTCGTCGACCCCGAGCAGACCCACGCCGACGAAATAGCCGCCCAGCACCCCGACGGCGCTGAAGATGGCCGCGAGCAAGGGCATCGACAGCACGCCGCCGACGAATCGCGGCACCAGGATGCGCCGCACCGGGTCGACGGCCATCATCTCCAGACCCGAGAGCTGTTCGGTGGCCTTCATCAATCCGATCTCGGCGGTGAGCGCCGAGCCAGCGCGCCCGGCCACCAGCAGGGCCGTGACTACGGGGCCGAGTTCGCGCACCAGAGACGCCGCGACCATGACGCCCAGACTCTCGGCGGCGCCGAACTGCGAGAGCACATAATAGCCCTGGAGGGCGAGCACCATCCCGACGAACAGCCCCGAGACGCCGACGATCAGGAGCGACAGCACGCCGATGTTGAACAGTTGCTCCCAGAGCAGACGCGGACGGCGCAGCACCTCGCCCAGACCGAGCAGGATCGCCAGCAGCAGCAGATGACCGCGCCCGAGCCGTTCCAGGGCGTCGAGCACGCCGCGACCGAGTCGCGCCAATGGATCGAGCATCAGCGTCGCCTCCCGGTCAGCAGATCTTCGGCCAGCTCGGGGGCCGGATAGTGGAAATGCACAGGCCCGTCCGGCAGACCGTCCATGAACTGGCGCACCCACTCGGAGCGATCGGCGGCCAGTGCGTCCGGCGTGCCCTGGGCGACCACCCGCCCCTCGAAGATCACATAGAGATAGTCGGCGATGCTCGCCGTCTCGCGCACATCGTGCGAAACCAGGATGCTGGTCAGGCCCGAGGCGTCGTTGAGCTGGCGGATGAGCGCCATCAGCATCCCCATCGAGATCGGATCCTGGCCGGTGAAGGGTTCGTCGTAGAGGATCATCATGGGATCGAGCGCGATCGCCCGCGCCAGCGCCACCCGGCGCGCCATGCCGCCCGAGAGTTCGCTCGGCATCAGGTCGCGCGCCCCGCGCAACCCAACGGCCTCCAGTTTGAGCAGCACCAGCTTGCGCACCATCGAGGCGCTCAGATTGGTGTGCTCGCGCAGGGGATAGGCGACGTTGTCGAAGACGCTCAGATCGGTCAGGAGCGCACCCGACTGGAAGAGCATCCCCATGCGCCGGCGCAGCCGGTAGAGTTCGGCCCTGTCGAGCCGGGTCACGTCCCGACCGTCGACGAGAATGGTTCCGGCGTCCGGGTGCAGTTGTCCGGTGATGAGCTTGAGCAGCGTCGTCTTGCCGGTCCCGCTCGGCCCCATCACCGCTGTCACCGCGCCGCGTCGGATGTCGAGATCGAGATCCTCGAAGATGACCCGCTCGCCGCGGCGAAAACTCAGACCACGGATCTCGACGAGCGCGTCCGAGACGGCGGCGACCGGATCGCTCACCGCGCCGCGGGTCTCCAGTACATCATCTGGCTCAAGCCCTTGCCCCGTCATGATCCCAGCGTCTCGATCGAAACGTGCGATTCTCATCCTCACGGATGCCAGCGTCAAGCCATGCCGACGATCGGCGGCGAATCCGGCGCACGCTTCCGGCTGCGGCGACAGGGCGGTCGCCTGGAGGTCTGGGCTTGCAGGATTTGCCGATACGGCCATCAATCCTGTTAATCTTGCCCCAGCCATCGATCTGGACCCTTCACGAATGTGCCGCTTGATCGATGCTCGCCCCCTGGTCCTCAATCACATCGAACCCAGCTGGATACGGCTCGCCATGACTGAACGACGACGACTCGGCACACCGCCGGCTGTGCTCTCACCCGAGCAGGCCGGCCAGATCAAACGCCTCGGGCGCGCTGTGATCGAGACCGAGGCCAGCGCCGTGGCGGCGCTCGCCGAACGCCTGGACGACGCCTTCGTCGCCGCCTGCGGCCACATGCTCGCCTGTGACGGGCGCATCGTGGTGCTCGGCATGGGCAAGTCCGGCCACATCGGCGGCAAGATCGCCGCCACCCTGGCCAGCACCGGCAGTCCGGCCTTCTTCGTCCATCCCGGCGAGGCCAGCCACGGCGATCTGGGCATGATCACCCCGCGTGACGTGGTGCTGGCCATCTCCAACTCGGGCGAGACCGCCGAACTGTTGACCATCCTGCCGCTCATCAAGCGGCTTGGCGTCCCCCTGATCGCCATGACCGGGCGGCGCGAGTCCACGCTGGCACACGAGGCCGATGTCCATCTCGATATCAGCGTCGCCACGGAGGCCTGTCCGCTCGGTCTGGCGCCGACCTCCAGCACCACGGCGGCCCTGGCGATGGGCGATGCGCTGGCCATCGCGCTCCTGGAGAGCCGCGGCTTCACCGCCGAGGACTTCGCGCGCTCGCATCCGGCCGGCACGCTCGGACGGCGCCTGCTGCTGCACGTCGACGACGTGATGCACCAGGGCGAACGCCTGCCCTGGGTGGCGCTCGGCACGTCGCTACTCGATACGCTCGAAGAGATCTCACGCAAGGGGTTGGGCATGAGCGCCGTGGTGAACCCGGATGGCACCCTGGCCGGTGTCTTCACCGATGGCGACCTGCGCCGCGCGCTCGACCAGGGCATCGACGTCCATCACACATCGATCGATACGGTCATGACGCGCCAATGCGCCACCATCCAGTCGGGCGCGCTGGCCGTCGAGGCCGTGCGTCTCATGGAGTCGCGCGCCATCAATGGCTTGCTGGTGGTCGACACTGGAGGGCGCCTGATCGGGGCGCTCAACATGCACGACCTGCTGCGCGCTGGAGTCGTCTGAGGATCGGCCCGCCGGATTCGAGCGACTCCGTGCTCGTATTGACCCCATGCCGCGAAAAGGCTACAAGGGCACGCATTCCAACCCTGGACGCGATTCAATCACGACATGACAGAGCTTCGAGAACGCGCCTCACGCATCCGGCTGGTCATCTTCGACGTCGACGGCGTACTCACCGACGGCAGTCTCTACCTCGGCGACGATGGCCAGGAGTACAAGGCGTTCAATTCGCGCGACGGTCACGGCATGGTTCTGCTCCGGGAGAGCGGCATCCGTCTGGCCGTGATCACCGGACGCAACTCCAATGTCGTGCAGATGCGCATGGAGAGCCTGGGCGTCTCCGACATCTTCCAGGGCTATCGTCACAAA